>JAZSAQ010000060.1:0-14161 GCA_045601985.1 Lawsonibacter sp.
AAAAGCGGGTATAAATCCGGTGTAAATACAAATACTGACACCACGATTTGATCAAAAAGGAGATTTATATATGAAAGCAACCGGAATTGTGCGGCGCATTGACGACCTAGGCAGAGTTGTCATCCCCAAAGAGATCCGCCGCACCATGCGTATTCGAGAGGGCGACCCGTCACAGATGACTTTGACACCGTGGGAAACGTTCTGCTTCGGAATGCTGGATCTGGCAAAACGGAAGGGCTGGGATCATACATAAGACGAATCCCAACGCCATTGGTGTAGGGATCGCACGAAAGGTGCTGCATGTGTCCGGAGCGGCGCAGGTAAAAGAAGAAAAAAGCGGGATGAATGCATTAGACTGCGTTCATCCCTTTTTTTTGGACAATACGTTTGGTATCATGGCTGCCTGATGTATATAAGTTTGTCGCGGCGTTCGCTTTTTGCGACCGTTTTTTGGCTTGTATTTCGTATATTTTCAGCGGATTCCCTCGTTTCTTCTTTGTGCCATCCCGGCCCTGCGATGGGGCGGGCCCCTCACGGTTGAAAGTCCGGGAGTACCCAAAGGAGAACGATGACCCTCGGAACATTTGCAGGCAGCACGGTTCCGGACAGAGATTCTTTCGTAAAGAAACCCGTGTCTCAGAGTTCATCGCTCTGGGACACGGGTTTTTATCATGTTATGCCCAATTTCGCAGAGTTCCGCACTCTATGCTTGCTAAAAAAATCTGCTTCAAGGGGCTAAAGCATATCATGAAAACCCTGATAAATCAATGGGTTGAGCGAAAATATGGCGTTTTGCCAAAAAAATCACATTACGAAGAAATTCTTTGTACGAAATTAAGTAAAATCAAGGCTTTTTCCGTTTGCGCAGTCACATGAGCAGTCAGCCGTACCGCCAAAGGCGGTCAAAATAATATATGTACAGGAGGAAGTATGTATGGCTACAGGTGAGAACATCTTCAAACGCAAGGATGGACGATGGGAGGCCCGGTATATCAAAGGATATGATCTGGCGGGAAAGATCATATATGGTTTCTGCTACGGCAGGACCTACCGGGAAGCAAAAGAAAAGGTCACGAAATGCAAGGCAGAGGTGCTTGCGGGGCGACAACCTCAAGGTGCGATGAACCGGCGGATGTTCAGTTGGTTCTGTGATGAATGGCTCAAAAACAGCGAAAGACAAAACAAGCTTTCCACATACGTTAAGTACAGCGCGATCCTGGAGCGGCACATCAAGCCGGGGCTGGGCGGCTGCTGTCCAGCCCAGTTGACCACCGCCGCCGTGGAGGAGTTTGCCCGAGACTTATCTGATGAACAGGGGTTGGCACCCAAAAGCGTGAAAGACATTCTGGTGATGCTGCGCTCGATATTAAACTATGCGAAAAAGCATTTCCCCGGCGTTTTTTCAGATTTAGAGATCGAATATCCCAAAGAAACCAGAAAACAGATGCGAGTTTTGTCCCGGCAGGAGCAGAGCCGATTTACCCAATATTTGCTTACAGATATGGATGCGTGCAAATTTGGCGTTCTGCTGGCCTTGTTTACAGGGATGCGGATCGGTGAGCTGTGCGCCCTGCGTTGGGAAAACGTGTCTTTAGAAGAACAGACGATCCGAATCACCCAGACCATGCAGCGGATTAAGGATCTTAGTCAAACCGGTGGGACCAAAACGATGGTGCTTGTAGATACCCCGAAAAGCGACTGCTCCGTGCGCACCATCCCTATGACGGAGATGACGGCGGGGCTTTGCCGGCAAATGGTACCTGCCAGCGGCACGGCATACCTTCTTACCGGCACGCAGAAATATATGGAACCCAGGGCGCTGCAATATCGCCTGGGACGGTATACCGAGGCGTGCGGACTGCAAGGAGTGCATTTCCACACATTAAGGCACACCTTTGCCACCCGGTGCGTAGAGGTAGGTTTTGAAATCAAAACATTAAGCGAAATTCTTGGACATGCCACGACCACGATCACACTGGAGCGCTATGTCCACACCTCCCTTGAGTTGAAACGAAGCAATATGACCAAGTTGTCCGCAGTCGGATTTTAGACTTGGGCTGAAATCCAGGAACATTTACCTTCCGTTCTCGGCGGATGTTTCATAAAACAGGAAAATATCATCCTTTTTGGACTGGCTTTCTCAAAGTGCGGAACTCTGCGAAAAGCAAAGGAAGGGCGGTGAAAAGATGTTGGAAGACAGGTGCGTTTGTTGTGGAACAGTTGTCCCGGAGGGACGAATGGTTTGTCCGTCCTGCATGAATCGGGTGTTTTCGGAAAATGAGAGCGCTCCTGCACCGGCCCAATCCGGCTGGCTTCAACAGCTACTGAAGCGCTTTAGAAAAATAGTATGTGCCCCTAAACGGCACCGCATACCCTGGAGGAGAAACTCCAATAAGAAATAAAATAAGGAGAAAAACACATGAAAAAAGCATGGAAGGTCATCTCCGCCATACTGGTTTGGTTGCTCGTTGCAGTTGCTGTTGGGATGATGGTGTTTACCATCATCTCCGTCAATACATTTGACCGCAATGACCGTGCGGTGTTCGGACACAAAATGTATATCGTGCTGTCCGACTCCATGAGCGCTACGGACTTTTCTGCCGGTGATCTGGTCGTGGTCAAGGAGGTGGATCCCTCTACCTTGCGGGAAGGGGATATTGTGGCTTATGTGTCTCAAGCTGCAGACAGCTATGGGCAGACCATGACCCACAAGATCCGCTCTCGAGCCACTGCACTCAATGGAGAGCCGGGTTTTATTACTTACGGTACGACCACCGGAATCGATGACGAGGGGATCGTCACCTATCCCTATGTGCAGGGTAAATATGTCTTTGCCATTCCCAAGCTGGGCTCTTTCTTTACTTTCATGAAAACGCCGGTGGGCTATCTGGTGTGCATTCTGCTGCCCTTCCTGCTGCTGATCCTCTATCAAGGTGTGAACTGCGTGCGCATCTTCCGCCAGTACAAGAGAGAGCAGATGCAGGAGCTGCAGGACGAAAAGGATGCCATCGCCGCGGAGCGCCGTCAGGCGGAGGAGATGATGGCCCAAATGCTTCGCCTGAAAGAAGAAATGGCGGGCATGGCTACGGCGTGCGGACAGCCAGAGCCGAAAGCAGATTCGGAAAAAGAAACGGTGGACGTGGATGCCATGCTGGCGGAGCTTGCCGCCCTGCGGGCTCAGGTGGCAAGGCAGGAGCAGGGCACCGAGCAGAGCGAGGAACAGCCCGTCTAAAGCGGACGAAGGGAGAAACCATGAAGGGTAAGCGGGTGCTGAAAAGACAACGGAATAATGACAGTTTGCTGGGCACTTACTTTGCCAGCCTGGTTTCTGTGATGCTCTGCTTGGTTATGTTGCTGGGGACTACCTTTGCCTGGTTCTATACGAGCAATATCAGCTTGGGCAACGAGATCCATTCCGGCTTACTGAAGGTGGACATGATTCACAACGATACTTCTCTGGCGGAGCATCCTGAACACCCGGTGTTTTCCTCCGGTGACCTGTGGACCCCAGACAGGAACACTCAAACAGAGACTGTGGAGGTGCGCAACACAGGCAATGTGATGCTGGATTATAAGCTGGACTTTGTGCCGGTCCCTAACAAAGCGGCCACCGGAAGTGTGGCCGAACTGTTCACGGTATATGTGGATGGGGAGTTGGCTGGGACGCTGGACGAGTTCCTGAGCGACACGGATGACGAGGTGTGCCTTGCCACGGGGCAGAAGCTGGAGCCGGGTGCGGCCCATAGAATTAGTATCAGACTGCAAATGAATGGAAGCGGCGCACATGGTTTTATGGGGCAACGCGTGCCGGTCTATCTGAAGCTGGAGGCGTACCAGCACCTTGCCGGTCCGTCCGAATAAAAAGGGGTGGAGGAACAAGCCGTGAAAAAAATCTGGAATATCCTGTCCGGTACCCTGGTGGCCGTGGTGGTCCTTGTGGCGGTCAGCCTCGTGCTGCTGCGGGTGATGGGCTATCAGGTGTTCAATGTGGTCTCCGGCAGTATGGAGCCTACCTACAGCGTAGGCGATTTGATCTATGTGAAAAGCGTGGACCCCGATGCGGTGGAGGTGGGAGACCCCATCACATTCGTGCTGAATGAAAACCTTGTTGTGGCGACCCATCGGGTCATTCGCATCGATGCGGAAAACCGCCACTTCTATACCAAAGGTGATGCCAACGAGACAGCGGATGCCGCCCCGGTACACTTCAATAATCTGATCGGTGTACCCAAATTCAGCATTCCCAAGCTGGGCTGCGTGTCTGACTTTGTTCAGCATCCCCCCGGCACCTACATCGCCATCGGAGCGGGGCTGATGCTGCTTGCAGCACTGTTCCTGCCGGACCTGCTGTGGAGTAAGGGAGCAAAGCAGGAAAAGAAAGAGAAAGAGAGACAAGAGGAGGAAATCACGGTATGAAAAAGAAAGGTATTCTTGCCCTGAGCCTTGTTATGGCTTTGGGAGCCACCCTGATGGTGGGCGGTTCGCTGGCCTGGTTCAGCGACACGGATGAGGCTACCAACACATTTACGGTGGGCAGCGTGGAGATCGTGCAGGTGGAAGACTTTGTTCAGAACTCCGAGTTGATTCCCGTGGGGAGCAATGATACTCCCAACGATGACGCAAACTTCATTAAGAAGGAAGTGTCCGTCAAGAACACCGGCAAGAATCCTGCCTATGTGCAAACCTTTATTGCGGTTCCTGCGGCTCTGGATGTGGGACTGTTACACCAGCATCTGGGAAACAACACCGATTGGGAATTGGTGGGAAAGACGGATAACGTCAGCATTGCATTTGATCACGATGATGACAGTAGCAATGCGGATGTCACGCAGACCTTCAACGTCTACGCCTATCGCAACGAGAACAGTATTGCACCGGATACCGAAACCAGCGATGTGCTGTCCGGCATCTATGTAGATGCGGCTGCCGATATCGAGGTATACCGCAATGATCAGAACGAAATCGAGCACGCTTATTTTGTTTGGAACGGCGCGGAGATCACAGCATTTGATTTGGCGGACTCCGGCAATATGAAGCTCCACGTTCTGGTGGCAACTCAGGCGATCCAGTCTCAGGGATTTGCGGATGCTGATGCCGCATTCAACAGTGGTGCTTTCCCCGCTCACCCCTGGGCTTAATCCGTTCACAACTTTCCGTACATAATGCAACCGACGGAAGTTTTGAAATAGCAAATACTCACTCAGGAAGAAAGGAGGAAATACATATGCGTACAAAGAAAAAACTCTTTGCCGCGGCACTTGCCGTGTGCGTGGTGTCTATCCTGTCGTTTAGCACTCTGGCCTGGTTCAACGCCAGCGAGTCCGTGACCAACAAGTTCATGGTGGCGTCCACCGGTACGGGTGAGCCTGGTCAATCCGAGCCGGATAAGGTGTTCTCCGTTGACTTGTGGGAGTACGTGGCCGATGAAGATGGGGATGGTACCCCTGACAAGAAGGTCAGCTACCGCACGGATGGTACTTCTGAATGGGAGTACAAGGACATTCTGCCCGGTGTGAAGTACATCAAGCAGCCTACGGTTGAGAACACCGGCTCTTACGATCAGTACATCCGTATGGTGGTTACTGTGAGCAAGGCCGCTGAGTGGACCGCTCTGCTGGCCAACTACGGTATTACCGATATGGGGACTATCTTCCTGGGCCATGACGAGACTGTGTGGGAGTGCCATACCGCCGGCACCTTTACCAATGCCATCGAGAACACCATCAGCTTTGTCTACTACCTCAACGACAAGCTGGCTCCCGGGGCCACGGCTTCTCTGTTTGAGCAGGTCCAGCTGCCTGGTGCGCTGACTCAGCAGGACATGGTCGCCATGGGCGGCGAGTTTGAGATCAAGATCCAGGCTGATGCCATTCAGACCGAGGGGTTGGGTGATGGTATCGACAACGCACAGAAGGCCTTTGAGTCCATTGGTTGGACGGCCGACAAGACCTACACTGAGGCAATGACTCCCAGCACCAACCCCTAACGTACATTTCCGATACCCGGGCGGCCCTGTGCCGCCCGGGTATCCGGCCCCGCGCCGTGCGCGGGAAACCGCAGTTTCTGCGGGGATAACAAGGAAAATCATCTTCCCTGTGAAGTTTTGAAAGAAAGGAGGCGCAGCGTATGAGCAAGCGGAGAAAGCTGGGAGCCTTGGTGCTGGCAGTCGCTCTGTTTCTGACCCTTGATGCCACCCGCGGCACTCTGGCCTATTACACCACCGTAGGCACCGCGACCAACGTTGTGACCTCCGGAAACATTGAGCTGAAGATACACGAGCAGACCAAAGACGGCGAGCCCTTTCCCAGCCAAGGCATCCGGGTCTATCCCGGCGACAAGGTCAGCAAGGAGGTCACGGTGGAAAACACCTGTGATCAGCCCTTCTATCTGCGTATCAGACTGACCAATGGGGTGGAGAAGCTGCTCGCGTCTGTGGAGGACGTGTTTGCGTTCGACTTGAACACTGCGGACTGGACGCTCCATGAGGACGGCTGCTATTACTACAACCACGTGCTCCAGCCCGGGCAGCGAACCGCGCACCTGTTCAAAGAGGTGGAGTTAGTGCGGGAGCAGGTGGCAGGTCGCTTTGGTGGATATACCCTGACCCTGACCGTGACGGCCCAGGCCGTGCAGAGCAAGAACAACCCTGCCGACCATCCGTGGCAGGCCCAAGGTTGGCCCGGAGCGGAAGGAGGCCAGGCATGAGCAAGCTGAAACGCTTTACGATTTGCGCGCTAATGGTCCTTGCGCTGCTTTCCGGCAGCCTGACCGCCGCCGCGGCAAATGGCAACGTTACCTACAGCGGGGATGCCGGGGAGTTTATATTCCAGCCCAGCAGCGACCAATCTGTGACCGACCTGTTTCCTGAATTTAAAGATGTTATGCCCGGAGACACGCTGACCCAAACCATCCTTGTGCGCAACGACGCCTCGGATAAGGTCAGTGTCAAGCTCTATCTGCGGGCGTTAGGCGGCCATGAGGAGTCCCAGGAGTTTTTGTCCCAGCTGACCCTTGCAGTCCGCGCGGGGGACAGCGAACTGTTCCACGCCCCATCTGACCAGACTGCCCAGCTCAGTGATTGGGTGGAACTGGGGGAACTTGGCTCGGGCGGTGAGGTGGCGCTGACGGTCACTCTTCAGGTGCCCGTCACGCTGGACAACCGTTTTATGGATGCGGCGGGCTATCTGGACTGGCAGTTCATGGTGGAGGAATTCCCCGTGGAGCAGCCGGACGACCCGGATCAGCCGGATGAACCTGCAGACCCGGACCAGCCGGTCGATCCTGATAAACCCGACAAGCCCATCGAGCCCGACAAGCCGGACGTGCCCAAGACAGGCGACAATGTAAATGTCGGTCTGTTCACCGGCCTGTTCGTCAGCTCCGGGCTACTGCTTGCGGTCTTGCTGTGGCTGCTGTTGAAAAAGAAGGGGAAGAAATCGGATGGATGACCGGACCTGAGTGACCGAGATGGAAAGGAGGTCAGAGCAAATGAAACAGCACAAAGCGACCAGAACTGCTCTGGCCCTGTCCGCGTTTCTGTTTGTGTTCTGGATCATGCTGGGTACCCACGCCACACTGGCATGGTTTTCCGATACCACCCAGACGGTGAAGAACACCTTTATCATCGGTGATCTGAATTTGGATGTGTCTTACAAAAATGGTTTTGTGACCGATTGGATGCCTATGACCGAAAAGTCCAAGGTGTTCAATGAAAACGCTCTGTATGAGCCGGGCTTTACCCAAGTGGTCTGGCTGAAGATCGAAAACAAAGGCAATGTGGACTTTGAGTACAAGGTGGCTGTGGACGTGAACAGTTACACCACCAGTGTCAACCGCTATGGCGCGGAATTTTGTCTGCCGCCATATCTGCGTTTCGGCGTTCTGTTCGGGCCGAGTGAGATCGAGTTGAAACGGCAACTTGCCCAATCCTGGGCAGACCGAAGCATGGGCGATTATACGTTCAATACCTACTCCAAGGCAGATGATGGTGCAGTTGTTCGCGCCAACGACACCCGCTATGCCGCTGTGGTGATCTATATGCCGGGAACGGTGGGCAACGAGGCCAATTACCAAAAGGGATATGAAGCGCCCCAGGTGGACCTGGGCATGACCGTATTTGCCCAGCAGGCGGGTACGCCGCTGAGTTGATGAAAGACAGGAAGGAGGGACAGCGCATGAAAAGGAAAACAAATAAACTGGTGCTTGCTGCTGGTGTGCTGAGCATGGTGCTGTCCGCCTGCCTGTGTGTGGGTTCGACCTATGCGTGGTTTAACCACAGTCTGGGCAGCGAGAATACAATTAAAATCGGCACTTTCAGAACCGTAGCCACGGCGGGTCTTTCGGAAGCCAAAAGCTCCACACCTCTGTCCTCCGCAGATACGATTTTTTCTCCTGGTTCCTATGATTTGAGCGTGCGCGGGGTGGGAGACACACCGGGCTATGCGCTGATTTTCCTGGAGGCAGCTACATCCGATTTCCGCAAAGATGTTTACTACACTCCGCAGCTGAACGGTGGCACGGGGTATACCTACCGGATCGTGCTCCACGAGCCGACCGCCATCTGCGTTACTCCGGTTTGGGGCAGGATGGAGGGGGATGCTCCGCTGGAAGAAGATAAAATCATCTGGTATGGGAGACCTCCTGTGGTGGAGCAGCCGGAGGAGCAGGCACAAAGTGATGCCCCGGATCAGACCGGTGGCGTGACTGCCACACCGCCAACCGAGAGCGCGGAGACTGTAGCGCCGAATGACAGTACGCAGACTGAGCAGCCAACCGATGGTACACAGACCACGCCAACGACTGACAGCACGCCGTCTACAACACCCACAGACAGTGCGGATACCACCACCGGCGGCGCGGGCAATGTGCCTTCTGTCGGTGGGGCAGACAGCACACCTACCACCGGCGGCACGCAGACTGTGACCGATGCCGGAAACGGGGACAGAACACCATCTGCTGGCAGTGAGGACACGGCGACTGCTTCCGGCAGTGAGCAGAGCAGCTCCGTTACCGGTAGCACGGAAACCGCACCTGCTACTGGCGGCACGCAAAGAACCCCTGCCACCAACGGCACGCAGACATCAACCACAACCGGCAGCACGGGCGGTGCTTCTGCCAGTATGCCGCCTGCCCCCGGTGCGGAATGGACCGCTGCCACCACCGATGGTGCAGATAGTGTACCTGCTACCGACGGTGCAGCCAGTGCACCAACGACCGGGATTGCCCCGGAATAAACACGTTGTATCTGCTCAAGGAGCATTTACATAAGCAAATGTCATTGACCCAAAAATTTTCAAAAGGAGGAAATAAACAATGACAAGCACAAAAACCACCCGGCGCGCATTGCTCAGCAGTCTGCTGTCACTGCTGCTGTGCTGCTCCATGCTGCTGGGTACCACCTTCGCCTGGTTCACCGACAGCGTGACCAGCACCGGCAACATCATCAAGTCCGGTAAGCTGGACGTGGAGATGAGCTGGTCCGACACCAATGAGGACGGTACCTATAAAAACGCCGCTGAGGGTGCGATCTTTGATTACAAGTTCTGGGAGCCTGGCTTTACCCAGACCAAGTACATCAAGGTAGAGAACGTGGGAGACCTGGCTTTCCAGTACCAGCTGCGGGTCATTCCCAACGACCTGGCTGCTGAAGGCACGAAGCTGGCTGAGGTCATCGACGTGTACTGCGCTATCGTGGAGGACGGCACCACCAAAAACTTTGGTTTTGCGGCTCCCGGTCGTAATGACTGGGGCTCCCTGGTCAAATTGGGCACTCTGAAGGAGCTCATGGCCAAGGAAACCGGTGTGGACGACGGCGTGCTGCTGCCTCGCCTGGAGAATGGTAATTCTGTGGGTTCTGACAAGGTCGTTGGGATCAATGGAGAGAACTACACCGGACACGTTACCGTTTGCATGGCTCTGCACATGCAGGAGGAAGCCGGCAACGAGTATCAGGATCTGTCCATCGGCAACGGCTTCAAGGTCGAGCTGCTGGCTGCCCAGATGAGCTACGAGATGGATAGCTTTGACCACCTGTACGACCAGAATGCGCAGTGGCCCGTGGCTGCTTCTGGCTCCGGCTCCTTTGCCACCACTCCGATCAGTTCCAATAAATTTACGGTCGAGGTCAAGGACCTGAACGACGCCTCCGGCAACCCCAATATCAAGGTCGCTGTCGCTACGGTCGATCGTGCTTCCGTGGAAGAGGATACTACCGTTGTTACCATCAACGTCAGCTCTACTGCCACCAATCCCAACGTCACCGTGGCTAACGGGATGACCGCCCGCACCTATGAGATTGACGCAATCGGCTTGAAGGAGGGCAACACCACCCCCGTTAAGATGGAGCTGTATGTGGGCGAGGATCTGAGCGACCCCGTGGAGCTGTATCACTACGGCACCAAGATCAATTCTACTTATAATCCCAACTCCGGCTATATCATCTTTGAAACGGCTGAGTTCAGCCCCTTTACTGTGGTCTTCGCCAGTGAGGAGACTGAGAGCGAGCCCACCGTGCCCGGCGAGGGTCCCAATGACCTGCCCGAGGGTATGCCTACGGCCAAGGTGATCGATGCTGTTCAGTACGAGAATGTCGAAATCAATTGGGGTCACTATGGCAGTTGGTCTCCCGATACCGAGGACATGACCAAGCCTTTGGAGTCTGCTTACATCTTCACCGCACCTCACGACAGCGATACCATTAACGACTGTGCCTACAAGGACTGGCACTGCGATTTCTATGTGAAGTTGAACCGCGATCTTCCTGCCGAGTCCATCTTCCTGGGCGGCTACTACGAGTCTTTCAATGCTTGGGTTGCATTCGACAACGGCGATATGACTCTGAAGGCCGATGAGGAAGTGCCTTTGCTTGGTTTTGTGACCAAAAATCCCTGGACTTACGCGCAGGTGGCCACTGGCGTGCATGAGTTCGTCTGCGGCGTGGCTCGCAAGGGTGATGCGCTGGAAGGTGCTACCTTCACCGTGATGCTGCGCCTAACCAACCCTGACGATCCCACCGAGTACTACAATGTCAACACGGTTGAGTACACCTTCACTAAGTTGGCGAAGAAGGTTTCCAACGATGCTGAACTGGCGGCCGCTGTGGCCGCTGGCGAGACCAACATTCAGCTTGCTGACGGTGTGTACTATGTTGATAACTGTGGCGGCAAGACTCTGACCATTTCCGGCTCCAAGAATGCTGTTTTGAAGCTAAAGAATGAGGGCGAGGATGGCTGTGACTATAGCTTTGGCAGTGCGGGCACTGGTGTTGGTAGCTATACCTTTAATGGAATTACTGTTGACACCACCGAGAATACTGGAAACTACAAGGGCTATGCTTACATGGGGGCTACCTTTAATGACTGTGACTTTGTGGGCGCATACAGCCTGAACAATGCAAACGATTTTGTGTTTAACCGCTGCACTTTCGACTTCAAGAACGGTTATTTCTGGACTTGGGGCGCAAATAGCGTAACCTTCAACGACTGCACCTTCAATGGCAACAGCAAGACTATTCTGGCTCATGGTTCGGCTTCTACTGTGATCAACATCATTGATTGCGATTTTGCCGCTGCCGAAAAGGGTTATACTGGTGCTGGCGACAACACCGCTGCTGTGGAGATGGATCCCACCGGCGCCAATATCTACACAATTAACTTCAGCGGTGCGAATACCATTACCGACAGCTATGCCGGTTGGACCCGTGTAAAGGACGGTTCCACTGGTCACATCATTACTGGCCTGAACTAATTCCTGATTTATTGGCCCTGTAATCTCTGCAAATTTCCCTCCTTCGTCTCACCGTCCCCACCCGCAAGGGTGGGGCGGTGAAGAAAGGGCACAGACCACTGTGCCCTTTCTTCACCGTAAGCCCCCGATCCTCAAAGGAGTCCCAGAATGAAAGATACCCTTGACGCATTGACAAATAAACTCGAGGTTGCGACCATGAGCGAAACGGATCTTTGGCTCATTGGTATTTTTGCCGCACTGATTTTGGTAGTGGTAACGATCCGATTTGCACTGTTTGTTCACGACTTTTCCAGCGAGCTGCGCTATCTCAATATGGAGATTGAACGCAGTGATGGGGCAGAACGCAGGTACTACGTGCACGAACGGCGCAGGCTGTGGCTGTCACTGATCCCATTTATAAAATACTGATGGGATCGTGTTGTTTTATACATCCATAGGACTACGAATAGATGTGAGGAGAGAATAGGATGAACCGAAAGAAAAAAGCGTTGTTCAACAGCAGCGTGGCGTTGCTGCTGTGCATCTCCATGCTGCTTGGTACCACCTGGGCGTGGTTTACCGACAGCGTGGTGTCCACAGCCAATATCATCAGCACCGGTACGCTGAAGGTGGGCCTGTATCACGATGGCGATGTTAAGATCACCAACGAGACCAAGGACCTGTTCAAGGTGGACTTGTGGGAACCCGGCGTGGTCGCCTATGAGAACTTCACCATCAAGAACGAGGGCAGCCTGTGGTTGAAGTATCAGCTGGGCCTGAACGCGCTGGACCAGAACTATGTGCAGCGCGGCGGCAGTCAGTTCGGCCTGTCCCAGGCGCTGGTGGCCGGCGTGGTCCAGGGCGGCATTCTGGACAGCAATAACGACGGCACCATCTCCCGTGAGGAGGCTGTAGGCCAGGTCGCCGAGTGGAAAAAGCTGAACGAGGTGCTGGAGCAGGGATTCCTTGCGCCTGAGGGTGAGACCAACTCCACCACTGCCTACGGCGTTGTCATCTGGTGGCAGCCCACCGGCAGTGACAACAACTGGAACGTGAACAACGGCAAGTCCACTTCTGACGGCAACCCCCTCACTGTGGATCTTGGCGTGACCCTGTCTGCCACTCAGTACAGCAGGGAAGAGGATAGCTTTGGTTCCGAGTATGACGGTGCTGCTGAATTCCCTGAACTGGACCTGCCTGTGAAGGTCACCGTGACCGTGCCCACGGATGCGGACGGCAAGACCAGTGAGACCGTGACCATGCAGGGCCGTGATGTCAAGGCCACCGTGCCCGCCGGCGTGCAGTTGGCTGACGGCGAGCAGACTCTGACCCTGACCGTGACCGAGATGGAGCAGTCCAATGCCAATATTACCACTGGGGAAAATGAGGACATGGTCTCTCTGGACGTGCACATTACCGGCGTGGCCGAGGGCAACACCATCCCCATTATTGTGGACCTGGGTCCCGTCATGCCCAAATATCTGAATATGGGCAACTATCAGCTCTACCATGTGGAGAAAGATGGGACCAAGGAGATGCGCTGGGAGCGAGAGCTCTCCGGGGTGGACGCGCACAACGACTTCTATTATGATGACAATACCGGCAACCTGACCGTGGCGCTGGCTACCTTCTCTGAGGTGCTGATGGTCGCGGACGTGTCGAATCTGTGGAAAGGCGATTTTAGCTACGGTTGGTACGAAAACGGAGAGGATGGTACCTATACCATCTCCAACGCGGATGAATTGGCCGGCTTTGGTGCCATCGTGGGCGATATGGCACCCGGTATTAATCAGGACAGCTTTTCCGGTAAGACCGTCAAGCTGATCGCCGACATCAATCTGGGCGACGCGGAAGCGAGTAATGATGCGGACAAGATTTTCTACCCCATTGGTTACTATAACGACGAAGGAACTTATGAGAAGACCGTCAAAAAAATCAAAAGCGACGTTAACTCTTTCGAAGGCACCTTTGACGGTCAGGGCCACACTATCGCCAACTTCTATCAGAACACTTGGGAGATGAAGGGTGATGATCCCTATTACGCTGCGGAGGAGCAGTACTACAACGACGCTATGGGATTGTTTGGCTATGTGTCGGGCGGCAAGGTGCAGAACCTGACCGTGGACAGCTTCTCCTCCGACGGCGAGTTCACTCCCACCGGCGTCATTGCCGCCTATGCGGATGGCAACTCCGAGTTCTCCAATATCGCCATCACCCACTCCAATCCCCGCGTGTATAACACCGGCAACGGCGGCATCATCGGCATCGCCGGCGACACCCGCACTGCTAATGACGACCACATTACCCTGACGAACATCACCGTGGACAACTCCAACAAGATCTCCGCTTTGTGGGGCTCTTACGATGTGGCCTGCGGCGGTCTGGTTGGCATGTATCGCGGCAATGTGGACGGCAATGGCAACGCCACCGGCGACAC
>JAZSAQ010000061.1:0-18268 GCA_045601985.1 Lawsonibacter sp.
AGTCCCTGCTGCCCTTGCCTGAGAAATACCATGGTCTGACCGACAAGGAAGCCCGCTTCCGTCAGCGTTATGTGGATCTGATGGTAAATCCCGAGGTTAAGCGCAACTTCGTGGTCCGCTCCAAGTTCATCAAGTTCATGCGCAACTATCTGGACAACATGAACTACATTGAGGTGGAGACCCCCGTGCTGAACACCATCGCCGGTGGTGCTGCAGCCCGTCCCTTCATCACCCACCACAACACGCTGGATATCGATATGTATATGCGTATCGCCACCGAGCTGCCCCTGAAGCGCCTGATCGTGGGCGGTATGGATCGTGTGTATGAGATCGGCCGTATCTTCCGCAACGAGGGTATGGATCCCAAGCACAACCCCGAGTTTACCACCGTGGAGCTGTATCAGGCCTACGCCGACTTCCACGATATGATGGACATTGCCGAGGGTATTATCTCCGGCGCCGCCAAGGAGATTCTGGGCACCTACGAAGTCGAGTGGATGGGCGAGAAGATTGACCTGACTCCCGGCTGGCGCCGCCTGACCATGGTGGATGCCGTCAAGGAGTACGCCGGCGTGGACTTTGGTGCCATCACCGACGATGCCGAGGCTGTGGCTGCCGCCAATGCCATCGGCGTGGAGCTGGCCGATGCCGCCGAGAAGACCTGGGGCAACGCCCTGTACGCCACCTTCGACCAGCGTGTGGAGGAGAAGCTGATCCAGCCTACCTTCATCACCATGTACCCTGTGGAGGTCAGCCCCCTGACCAAGCGCAGCCCCGCCGATCCCCGCCTGACCGTGCGGTTCGAGCTGTTCGTCTGCCACAGCGAGCTGGCTAACGCCTATTCCGAGTTGAACGATCCCATCGACCAGCGTGAGCGGTTCCAGAAGCAGGTGGAGCAGCGTGAGCGTGGCGATGACGAGACCGAGATGATGGACGACGATTTCCTCACCGCTCTGGAGTACGGTATGCCTCCCACGGGCGGTATGGGTATGGGCATCGACCGCTGCGTGATGCTGCTGACCGGTCAGGACACCATCCGTGAGGTTATCCTGTTCCCCACCATGAAACCGCTGGACTGACATGATAGCGAAAACGGTTCTGCACGCCGGTGTGCAGAACCGTTTTTTATGTTATTTGCCGCAGAATGTTGCAAATGATCCGCTTTTATAATAAAATGATTATAATCTTGATGTTCCTGCCTTTCATAAGGAGGTTATGTGCATGGTCATTATTTCACCGGCCAATGCTGGCGTTTTGGCCGTATTGAAGCGATTTCTGAAATCCGGCTTTACAGGCCGCTTGTCCAAATACTGCGTTGCCCAGCCGGTGGAGGACGGCGTGCTGCTGTTCAACCTGATGACCCGGGAGATGGTGCTGCTGACCGAGGAGGAGTACGACCGGGTCACGGAGCTGGATGAGCTTCGTGAGCGGTGGTTCGTGGTGCCCGAGCAGCTGGACGAGAAAGAGTGCATGGACTTTGCCCGTTTGGTGCTCAAGGCACAGACAAAGGGCAAGGGCGGCATCACGGGCTATACCATCTTCACCACCACCGATTGCAACGCCCGCTGCTTCTACTGCTTTGAGCTGGGCCGCTCCCGCATCCCCATGAGCGTGGAAGTGGCGCAAAAGACGGCCCATTACATCAAAAACCACTGCGGCGGGAACAAAGTGAAGATCTCTTGGTTCGGCGGCGAGCCGCTGATGAATCCGGACGCCATCGACACCATCTGCCACAGCCTGAGCCGGGACGGCGTTGAATTTGAGTCGAACATGGTGAGCAACGGCTACCTGTTTGACGACAAGCTGGCGAAAAAGGCTGCCGAAAGCTGGAACCTGAAGCGGGTGCAGATCACGCTGGACGGCACCGAGGATGTATATAACCGCATCAAGGCCTTTGTGTATGAAGACACAAACCCCTATCAAATCGTGTTGCGTAACATCCGCCGGCTTTTGGAGCGGGGGATCAAGGTGTTGATCCGCCTGAATATGGACCTGCACAACGCCGAAGATCTGCTGGTGCTGGCGGACGAGCTGTCCCGGCGATTCCGGGACGAACCGCTGCTGCGGGTCTATGCACACCATCTGTTTCAGGAGGGTGTGGCCAATGCGGAGCGATACTCCGACGAGGAGTGGCGGCGCAGGGACGAGGCAATGGACAGGTTGAACGAAATCCTTGATCGGGGCGGACTGATTGCCAGGGGCGGTATTTCGACAAGGGTGAAGCTTTGTCATTGCATGGCCGACAGCGGCAAGGCGATTACCGTTCTGCCCGATGGCAATATTGGTTTGTGTGAGCATTACAGTGAGTCGGAGTTTATCGGTCATTTGGATAGGGATGAGTTTGATGCAGAGGCGGTAGCGGAATGGAGACGGTTGGCACCGGAAATCCCGGACTGTGCGGATTGCTTCTACTATCCCGAGTGCTTCAAACTGGAAAAATGCACCACTGAGAGCCGCTGTTATCCCGCCTTCCGTCGCTCACAGAAAGAGAAGGTGGTGCGGAAGATGCGCAGCACCTATGAAGCATGGTTGCGTAAAGAGGAACAGGTTCCCTCGCAGGACGAAGATGATTTTGTGGGGAAAACCTGAAGGAAAGGAAAACGATATGAATCCCAGCGAAAGGATTGCCCGACTTGAGGGCGCAGACAGGGTCAGAAGGCGCCCGGCGGTCATGTTCGGCTCCGCCGATGCGACGGGGGCGGCGAATATGGCGAAGCTGCTGCTGGATGTGTTTGCCCGTGAAGCAGTGGAGGGGAACTGCACGAAAATCGAACTGCAGGTTCATGGGGATGCGTCGATTTCTGTCAAGAGCCATGACCGGGGCCTGTGGCTTGGTCCCGGGTGCGTGCCGGAGCAGTCCTGCTGGTATGCCATGTTCTGCGAGCTGTTCGCCGGCAGCATATATGAGCGGGAGGTCGGTCGCCCGGACTGGTACGTGCCGCCCTGGGAGCGAAAAGCGTGTGAGCGGGATGTGGCGGCGACGGAGTCGTCGATTTCACTCTGTGCGGTACAGTATGCCACGGAATATATGCAGGTGGAGGTCGTCCGGGACGGGGAATGCAAGCGGCTATTTTTTGAACGGGGCAACTACGTATCCGGTCCGGAGGCGCAGCCCTGCAGGGAGGATGCATACACACTCATCACGTACCGGCCCGACCCTGCGGTATTTACCGATATTGTGGTTCCGGAGTGCGATTATATGGCGCTGGTAAGGCAACTGGCCTTTTTGATTCCCGGCCTTATCTGCGTGTTCCGGGACAGCCAGGGGGGCCAGGTGGAGTTCTGCTACCCCGGCGGGTTGGCTGACTATGCTGCGGAGTTTGCCGGGGAACGGGCGCTGTCGCCGGTGCTGCTTGGCCGTAAGTGTGCACAGGACGGTGCAGAGGTTGACGTCCGGGCGGCAGTGTGCTTTGTGTCGGGGGACGGAGCGGAGCAGTGCTGGCACAATTTGTATGCCTTGCGGGGCGGTGCGCACATGGATCTGGCGAGAGAACTGATTGTGCGGTATGTCAGTGGCTGTGTGGGCGCAGAGCTCACTGCGCAGGAGTTGGAACCCCATGTCATACTGATGGTGGACAGCAGGGCGCAGGGTGCTGTGTTTTGGCAGAACGGATGCAGAACCGGAATCGGTGATGTACGGGTCGAACGCTGTGTCTGCGACATTTTGAATGCGGAATTTTTCCGGGACAGTCAAGCTGCAGCCAAGCGGGTGGGGGAGAAAATCCTTGCCCACCGCAGCTGATTGGAGGAGAAACAAAAGCCTGTGTATTCGCAAGAATACACAGGCTTTTTGCTGTTGTGAAGAAAAAAGGTCTTGACAAGTGGAATTCTATTTTATAATGTATAAGCACAGTTTTTTCTTGACAGACTCTGTTTATGGTTTTACCATATAGACATTCACAGGGAAGGAGGGGTGCAGATGGAACGGATCACCAGCCGAAAAAATCCGCTGATCGGGCACATTCGCAAGCTGCTTTCCGACCGGGCCTATCGCCGTGAGTGCGGCGAATTTGTTGGCGACGGTGTCAAGCTGTTGGAAGAAGCGGTGCGCTGGAATGCACCGTTGACGTGCGTAGTCTGCACCGCTGATGTGGACCTGCCCGCCCTGTCCGACGTTGTTCGGACGGTGGAGGTGCCCCGTGACGTGATGGAGTCCATCTCGCCCATGAAGGCGCCTCAGGGCGCCCTGTTCCTGTGCCGTATGGGGTCGCTTGCCGCACCTGAAAAGCTGGAAGGAAACCACTGGCTTGTTTTGGATGGATTGCAGGACCCGGGCAATGTGGGTACCATCTGGCGCACCGCCGATGCCCTCGGGGCTGATGGCCTTTTACTGACAGAGGATTGCGCCGACCCGTGGAACCACAAGACGGTACGCTCCACCATGGGAGCCTGTTTCCGTTTGCCGATCTACCAAATGCAAAGGCAGACCCTGCTCGCTCTGATCGAGCGGTCGGATCTGCCTCTGTACGTAACGGCGTTGCGTGATGATACCATTGATCTGCGGGATGCCGACCTGACCCGTGCCGCTGTTGTGATCGGCAGCGAGGGGAGAGGGGCATCGGAAGAACTGCTTGCCGCCAGCCATAAGACGCTGAAGATTCCCATGCGGGAGCGGTGCGAGTCGCTGAATGCCGCAGCAGCTGCCACGGTGGTGCTGTGGGAGATGGCCCGTTAACGGGGGCGCTTGCCGATGTCCAGATGGTGGTACAGCCACTGGAGCAGGACGATACACACCACAGCGATGACCGTGAACATAATAAACGCTGGCATATAGCTGCCACCCATGTGGTCGGCCATAATGCCGGGGATGGAGCTGAAGATCAGGGAGCCCACGTTGTAGGTGATGGAAAACACACGTACCGCGTTGGCGTAACCCTCCGAACCGTATAGATCGGAGCCCCACTGATAGGTGGCCACAGAGCCAAGGGGGAGGCCGAAGCCATACAGAAGCAACCCGGCGAACAGCAAGGTTACGTTGCCGCCGGGGGCCAGGAGCAAAAGACCGAGGCCGGCAATGAACACGCCGCCGAGGACATAGTTGCCAAGACGGCCGCCAACCAGATCGTACATCTCGGCGCCGATAATTTTTGCCACGGTCATGAACAGGCCGACGGCAGAAAAGGCGGTAGCAGCCAGCATGGGGTCATATCCCGCACGCTGCAGGAAGATGGTGATGTTGTTGACGCCTACGCCGACCGGAACGGCAATCAGAAATACCACGAGCAGGATAATCCCGTTGTGGAAGGCGTTGGTGTAGGGCGGATGCTCCGGCTCGCGCTCAGGCTTGGCTTTTTTGCTGACCGGTGCGTGGTGGTGATAGGGGGTCATGGAACACTCTTCCGGGGTGTTGCGCAGCAGCAGGAAGATAATCAGGCCCAAAACCGCACAGCACAGACTCATGAACAGAAAGCCGTATTTCAGGCCGAAGCCGATGGTAATCTTGGTCAGGGCCGGGGCGACCAGCATGGCCACGCCGCTGGCGGCGGAGGAGATGCCCATGGCAAGGGAGCGGTTGGTTTCAAACCAGCGCACGAACAGCGCCGCAACCGGGACAACGCCGGCGCAGGAATAGCCGAAGCCCAACAGCATCTGACACGCGGCGCAGGGCCAGAAGGTCTGGAAGAACGCAAGACCCACGTAACCGGTCACAATCATCAGACAGCCCATGGCAATCAGAAGCCTTGGCTTGAACCGCTCACACAGCCGGTTGATGAAAAACAGGCTGATCAGGATGAATATCGTGCGAATTGTGGACAGCAGGCCGGCCTGTGCATTGGTGAAGCCGCGCTCTGAAATAATATACGGGACAAAGCTGGACAGCACGTTGCCGCCCAGACCGAAGGAAATGAAGATGGCCAGCGTGCCGCCCAGACAGATGAGCCAGGCGTAGTGCGGCCGTTTGAATTTGAGCATAAAAACGCCCCCTTGTCACATGAGAGTGTACACTATTTTTGGGGAAAGTCAATGGATTTTTCGTAAAGAAACATGTCAGTTTCGATATAAAATTTCGATATGCGACAGCGGGGAGGTGCGAAGGATGGCTGCATTGAAATACTGGCTTTGGCTGACCACACGAAGAGGGATGGGAAATCAGAGTGTGGCACAGGTTTTGGAGCGTTTCGGTTCGCCGGAGCAGGCGTACTTTGCCGACCCGGGAGAGTACGATCTGCTGCCCGGCGGTGTGGCGGCGGCCCTGCGTGACCGGTCTATGGATGCGGTGGAGCGTATTATGGGTGACTGTGACCGCTTGGGTGTGCGTATCATGACCCGGCAGGATGCGGATTATCCCTCCCGCCTGCGCCAACTGGACGATGCACCGCATGTGCTGTACCTCAAAGGTAATCTGCCGGATTTTGACGAGGAAGTGACCATCGGCGTGGTGGGTACCCGGGATGCTACCGAATACGGCAAGGCCGTGGCGGGCAGATTGGGTCTTGAATTAGCCCAAGGCGGAGCTGTTGTGGTATCGGGAACTGCAGCGGGTATCGACACCTGCGCTGTACGTGGCGTATTACAGGGCGGGGGAGTCCCCGTTTGTGTGCTGGGCGGCGGAATCGACGTGCCGTATCCAAAGGGCAACCGCTATCTGTACGAGGATGTGGCGGCGGCCGGTCTGCTGATCAGTGAGTACCCGCCGGGGACAGAAAACCTCGGAGCGCACTTTCCCATCCGCAATCGCATCATCAGCGGCCTTTCGCTGGGCGTTGTTGTGGTGGAGGCCAGTGAGTTTGGCAGTGGTGCCGTCATCACGGCGAACCATGCCTTGGATCAGGGCAGAGATGTGTTTGCCGTACCGGGTAACGTGGATGCAAAGAACAGCCGAGGCTGTAACCGCTTGATTCAGCAGGGAGCAAAGTCCATACTGGGGGCGGAAGACATTCTGTGCGAATACCGCAGCCTGTATCCGGCCAAGCTGAACGGGAAGGTTCCCATGGCGGAACCTGCGACGGCGCAGCGCCTGCAGACGGTAGAGCAGCCGCATACGCCGGTCAAGCCTGCCACGGCGGTCAAAGCCGAGCAAGCCACGGAGAAACCCCGCCGCGGCGGCCGTGGGTTGACGGATGACGAGCTGGCTCTGCTCCACGCCATGGGGGACAAGAGCCTGCAGGCAGATGAACTGGTAGAGCTGACCCAGATCCCGGCCCGCCGGGTGCAATCTGCCCTGACCATGCTGCAAATCGCCGACTGGGTGGAGGAACGGCCAGGCAAGCGCTTTGCGACCCGTGCACAACTGATTGAAGAATGAAACGCCGCTGTGTGGCGATTGGAGGATAAACAATGGCAAAAAAGAATCTGGTAATCGTGGAGTCTCCCTCCAAAGCGAAGACCATTGGTAAATATCTGGGTCCCGACTATGAGGTGAAGGCGTCCATGGGCCACGTGCGTGACTTGCCCAAGAGCAAGCTGGGCGTGGATATCGAGGCCGGCTTTGTGCCCGACTATCAGCCCATCAAGGGCAAAGAGGACACCATCAAGGAACTGAAAAAGGCGGCCAAGGCCAGCGAGAAAGTGTTCCTCGCCACCGACCCTGACCGTGAGGGTGAGGCTATTTCCTGGCACCTGAAGGAGATGCTGGACATCCCCGACAGCAAGACCTACCGTGTGACCTTCAACGAAATCACCCAGCGGGTGGTTACCGAGTCCATTGCGGAGCCACGTGCACTGGATACCGATTTGGTGGATGCTCAGCAGGCACGGCGTATTCTGGACCGCATCGTGGGCTACCAGCTTTCTCCGCTGCTGTGGAAGAAGGTCCGCCGTGGTCTGTCTGCCGGTCGTGTGCAGTCCGTTGCCACCCGGCTTGTGGTGGAGCGGGAGGAGGAGATCCGTGCCTTCCAAAGTCAGGAGTACTGGACACTGGAAGCGGATCTGAGCCGTATTGCCCCCAATCAGGGCGCCTTTAAGGCCCAGTTCTACGGTACGGCGAGCAAGAAGATGGAGCTTGCCAACGAGCAGCAGGCAGATGAGGTCATCCACGCCGTGGAGGACAAGGCGTTTGTGGTTACCGGCATCAAGCGGCAGGAGAAGACCCGCCAGCCGGCACCGCCCTTCACCACCTCCACTCTGCAGCAGGAGGCATCTCGCAAGCTGAATATGACCCCCGCCCGCACCATGTCCATTGCCCAGCAGCTGTACGAGGGCGTTGACATCGAGGGGCAGGGCACCGTGGGTTTGATCACCTATATGCGTACCGACTCGCTGCGACTGTCCGACGATGCCCTGGCCCAGGCTAAGGAATTTATACGTGGCCGCTACGGCAAGGAGTATTATCCCGCCCAGACCCGTCGGTTCAAGACCAAATCCGGCGCTCAGGATGCCCACGAAGCCATCCGTCCCTCTGACGTGACGCTGGAGCCGGAGAGCATCCGCAAGTCCCTGACCGGTGAGCAGTACCGCCTGTACAAGTTGATCTGGAGCCGCTTTTTGGCCTGCCAAATGGCCAATGCGGTTTATGACAATGTTTCCATCGATGTGGAGTCTGCCGGCTATGTGTTCCGTGCCGCCCACTCTTCTGTGAAGTTCAGTGGCTTTACTGCCGTTTACGAGGAGGGCAAGGACGAGGATGAGGATGCCCCTCAGTCCCCGCTGCCCGACCTGAAGGAGGGGGAGAACCTCCGTCTGGACGAGATGAAGAAGACCCAGCACTTTACCCAGCCTCCTGCACGGTATACCGAGGCGACGCTCATCCGTGCGCTGGAGGAAAAGGGTATCGGCCGTCCCTCTACCTATGCACCTACCATTTCTACCATCCTCAACCGTGAGTACGTGGTCAAGGAGAACAAGCACCTGCGCACCACCCCTCTGGGCGAAGTGGTCACTGCGCTGATGATGGACAAATTCCGTGACATTGCTGACTACACCTTCACCGCCCAAATGGAGGAAAAGCTGGACCGGGTGGAGGAGGGTAAGGCTGACTGGAAACAGGTGCTGACCGAATTCTATCAAGGCTTCGCTCAGGAGCTGGCCAAGGCCGAGCAGGACCTGGACGGCGAGCGAATCCGTGTGCCCGACGAGGTGTCCGAGGAGCTGTGCCCCCAGTGCGGCAAGAACCTTGTGGTCAAGTCCGGCCGGTT
Source organism: Lawsonibacter sp. (assembly GCA_045601985.1). Lineage (GTDB taxonomy): Bacteria > Bacillota > Clostridia > Oscillospirales > Oscillospiraceae > Lawsonibacter. The sequence continues at coordinate 9,075 of JAZSAQ010000061.1, forward strand.
TGGTCGGTTCCTGGCCTGTCCCGCCTTCCCCGAGTGCAACTTCACCATGCCTTTGGTGGTGGAAATGCCCGGCAAGTGTCCCGGCTGCGGCAGCCGCATCCTCAAGCGTACCAGCCGAAACGGTTATACCTATTACGCCTGCGAGAAGGGCAAGGAGTGCCCCTGGCGTGGTGTCAGCGCTGACGGAAATGAACTGATTGGTTTTATGACCTGGGACGTGCCTGTGAAGGATAACTGCCCTGTCTGCGGCCGTACCATGTTCAAAAAGGCCGGTCGGGGCGCCAAGAAGCCTTTCTGTATCCATGAGGATTGCAGCAACTTCACTCCGGAGGATAAGCGCGGCGGTTGGAAGAAGCCTGCCGATGGTGAGGAAAAGAAAGCAGGGAAGAAGTCTGCCGGCAAGAAGACTGCCGCCAGGAAGACTGCCGCCAAGAAGGCGAAGTAAGCCGCTGTATTATAGGAGATTTGTATGCAACCTGTTACTGTCATCGGTGCCGGCCTTGCAGGCTGCGAGGCGGCGTGGCAGCTGGCCCGCCGGGGCATTCCCGTCCGGCTACACGAGATGAAACCGAATAAGATGACCCCTGCCCACCACAGTGCGGGTTTTGCCGAGTTGGTTTGTTCCAACTCCCTGCGCTCCGACCAACTGGAGAATGCGGTGGGTCTGCTGAAAGAGGAACTGCGCCGCAGCGGATCCCTGATCCTGACCTGTGCCGACGAGACTCGTGTGCAGGCCGGTGGTGCGCTGGCGGTGGACCGGGAGGGGTTTTCCGCTGCCGTTACCCGCCGCATCCGGGAGCACCCCCTCATCACGGTGGTGGAGGGGGAGGTCACCGAAATTCCCGACGAGGGGGAGGTCATCATTGCATCCGGTCCGCTGACCTCCGACGCATTGTCGGAGGCTATCGCAGGCCTGTTTCCGGAGAACAAGTACCTCAACTTCTACGATGCTGCAGCGCCTTTGGTCAGCTTTGACAGCATTGACATGGACAGTGCGTGGTTTGCCTCCCGCTATGACCGGGGGACCCCTGACTACATCAACTGCCCTATGACCGAACAGGAGTACGACGCCTTTTGGACGGAGCTTGTTTCCGCTCAGGAGGCGGAGGTCCACGGTTTTGAAGATGCGGGTGTGTTTGAGGGGTGTATGCCCGTGGAGGTCATGGCCCGCCGTGGCAGGCAGACCCTGTGCTATGGCCCGTTGAAGCCCGTTGGACTGAAGGACCCCAAGACGGACAAGGAACCCTTCGCAGTGGTACAGCTGCGCCGGGATAACGCCCAGGGCTCCATCTACAACATTGTGGGGTTTCAGACCCACCTGAAGTGGCCGGAGCAAAAGCGGGTATTCTCCATGATCCCGGCACTGAAAAACGCCCAGTTTGTCCGCTACGGCGTGATGCATCGCAACACGTTCCTGGATTCTCCCCGGCTGCTGGATCGCTACTACCGGGTGCGGGGTAATGAACGCATATGCTTCGCCGGTCAGATCACCGGCGTGGAGGGGTACGTGGAGTCCACGGCCTCCGGCTTTGTGGCGGCGGTGGAATTGGCACACCGGCTGCTGGATCGTCCGCCGGTGGATTTTCCCCAGCAGACCGCTATGGGCGCCCTTGCCCGTTACATCAGTGATACCAGCGTGACCCAATTCCAACCCATGAACATTAACTTTGGTCTGATTCCGCCCCTTGGCTATCGGGTGAAGGGAAAGCGGAATAAAAATGCGGAGCTGTCCGCCCGCGCGCTGGAGACGCTGGCGGGGCTGGATGTGCATACCGCAGTGGAAGGAGCGCATTGAGCATGAGAATTATCATCGACGCAATGGGTGGTGACAACGCCCCGCAGGCTCCCGTGCTGGGTGCTCTGCAAGCACATAAGGAATACGGTGTGGACATTACTTTGGTAGGTCGTGGCGAGGACATCCTGACTGTGCTGAAGGAAAACGGTGTGGATCGGCTGCCTGAGGGCGTGGAAATTGCCCACGCCGGCGAAGTGGTGGAGATCTGCGATAATCCCGCCACCGCCTTCCGTGAGAAGAAAGACTCCTCTTTGACCGTGGGTCTGACTATGCTGAAAAACGGCGAGGGCGATGCCTTCGTCAGCGCCGGTTCCACCGGTGCCATCCTGTCTGCCGCCACTCTGCTGGTTAAGCGCATCCGTGGCATCCGCCGGGCGGCGCTGGCTCCTGTTATCCCCACAGGTAACGGCGGTGCGGTGCTGATCGACTGCGGCGCAAACGCCAAGTGCAGCCCCGAGTATCTGCTGCAGTTTGCCTACATGGGCGCCTACTATGCCGAGACCGTGCTCAAGCGCCCTGAACCTCGTGTGGGCCTTTTGAACATCGGTGTCGAGCCCAGCAAGGGCACCGATCTGCAGCGGGAAACCTATGTCCGTCTGGAACAGGCAGCCAAGGAAGGGCGCATCAACTTCGTGGGCAACGTGGAGGCCCGTGAAGCGGTGGAGGGTGCGGTGGACGTCATTGTGTCCGACGGATACTCCGGAAACATCTTCCTGAAAACCATTGAGGGTTCTGCCAAATTCCTCATGAAGCAGATCAAGGGCATCTTTATGCAGAACCTGCTGACCAAGCTGGCGGCACTGACGGTAAAGGGCGGTGTTGGCAAGCTGAAAAAGATGATGAGTGCTGACGAGGTGGGCGGAACCGCTCTGTTGGGCATTTCCAAAACGGTCATTAAGGCCCACGGATCCTCCGGTGCATATGCCATCAAGAACGCTGTGCGCCAGGCCAAACAGATGGCGGAAGCCGGTATCATCGAGAGTATAGAGGAGAATATCGACTATATGCGCATCGGTGCAGCAGAGGAGCAGGGCTAAAAATTTCCTTAAACCTATTGACAGAACGGAGAAATATGCCTATATTAGTGTGAGTGAAACCTTGAGTAAGGAGTTTGATCAACATGATTTTTAAGCAGTTGTGCGAAATGCTGGCCGAGCAGTTCGGTGTGGACGTGGACGACATCACCATGGACACCACCTTTGAGGACGACCTGCGTGCCGACTCTCTGGATCTGGTAGACCTGTCTATGGCACTGGAAGAGGTGTTCGGCGTGGATGAGCTGACTGAGGAGGATATCTCCGGCATCACCACTGTGGGTGATCTGGTCCACTTCCTGCAGGGCCGTCTGGATAGCTGAGAATAAAAGAAAAGCTCCGTCCCCGGACGGAGCTTTCTTTTCGGGAAAAGAGGGAAACCATGAAAACCTTGGAAGCAAAGCTGGAATACACCTTTCAGGACATCTCCCTGCTGGAGCACGCACTGACCCACAGCTCCTATGCAAACGAGAGCCACGGCCGATGTACCAGCAACGAGCGGCTGGAGTTTCTGGGCGACTCGGTACTGGGCATGGTGGTGGCAGACCATCTGTTCCGCACCTGCGGCGATATGCCGGAGGGCGACTTGACCCGCACCCGTGCCGCACTGGTTCGGGAGGAGAACCTTGTAGAGGTGGCAAACCAGCTGGACCTGGGGTCCTATCTGCGCCTTGGCAAGGGGGAGGAACTGTGTGGCGGCCGCCATCGCCCCTCCATTCAGGCTGACGCTGTGGAGGCGGTGCTGGCTGCGGTCTATCTGGATGGCGGTATCGGCAGCGTGCGCAAGATCATCCATCGGTTTATTTTGGATAACGCCGTACTGGCCACCAAGACCCAGGACTATAAAACCGCCCTGCAGGAGTTGGTGCAGCGCCACCCGGGCAGCGAGATTGTCTACGAGCCGGTCAGTGAAAGCGGCCCCGATCACTGCCGTGTGTTCGTGATGGAGGTGTCCGTCAACGGCACAGTGGCCGGCCGTGGTGAAGGCCACAGCAAAAAGGCTGCCGAACAGATGGCGGCCAAAGCGGCCATTGAACGGTTGAGCGAATAAAAAGGATGCCGTCCGCATTGCGGACGGCATCCTTTTATTTCTTTTTTCGCAACAACAGCCACAAACTCAAGGCAAGACCGATGGCAGTCAGACCCAGACCGGGGTACAGACCCGGGGGCGTGTAGAGGAAGGAAACGGTATGCTCGCCGGCGGTCATGGGGACGAGGATGAGGGCATCGTCAAGGGCGGTGTGTTCGGTCGCAATGCCGTCCACCCGCACTGTCCAGCCTGGCTGGGCGGGGATGGAGGTATAGAGCCAGCCGTCGGTGGCAGCGGTCACCGTGCCCGCCAGCGTTCCATTGGAGTAGGCGGTGACGTGCAGGGCATTTTGCGCAAGGACCTTTGCTGCCCGGGTCAGCACGGCGGCGTCCAGCTCGCAAAAGGATTCCAATCGGCGCTCTGCCGGGGCGGTGGTGATGAGGGTGACCTCCACAGGTGTGCCGGGGAAGAAGGTGCCGAGATACAGCATGCAATCGGTTTCGTTGGTGTAGACGGGGCCGTGCAGCTCACCGTTGACGTACAGCAGCGCCTTGTGACCCTCTGCCGGGACAAACCGACCATAGATGGGGGCGCCGTTGGAGGTGAAGCGCCAGGTGGTGGCGTATTCCTCGTCGGTGCGTACGGCGGAGTCGATCCGGGTGAATACGGAGGTATCCTCGCCACTGAGGGCGGACAGGGCACGGCTTTGGGCGGAAACGTCATTGGTGCCACACCAGTTGGGGTGCAGAAACAGGTCCGAGTCGGTGAAGTAACCCGGGGCGGCGGTGAGGTTGCTGCGGTACAGAGTCAGATCGCCGTTTTGGGAGATGGCGGTGTACCACGGAGGCATCGTGCCGCCGCTGATGTGGTAGTTGACGCCAAAGAGCAGGTCGGTGACCGGGGTGGAGCCAAGACCGGTGGACCAGAACCACTTCTGCACCAGTCCCAAACTGCGCAGCACGTTGTTCACGTTGGCATCGTAACTGCTGGAGAAAAAGTCCAGACCCTTGTAGCCGAAGGCGGCAGGCTCGTTCCGGCTGCGCCGTACGTCGCTGACCGTGCGGGAGAAGCCGCTGTCGGCATTGACTTCGTCCACCAAGGGCTGCATCTGCACCTTGTAATCATGATAAGAGGAGTAGGATTCGAACCCGATGTCCCGGTCAAGACTGTGATAAATCATCAGGCCGTTTGCACCCATGTCCACTATCAGCACCACGGTCAACAGCAGGGACAGGAGGTGGGCGGAGGGGAACTGCCTGAGCAACTGCAACAGGCTGTCATAGCCCAGCAGCAGGATGAAGCAGGACACCACGAAGCTCCACCGACCGGGGAAGCTGTTGGGAGCCTGAAACAGATGCCACACGGCGTCCAGCGGGGACAGCCACAGGGATAGCGCCAGTACTGCCACCACCGTCACGGTGGCCCAGCGAGCACGCTTGGTGCGCCCGGGCAGGAAGGGCCATACAAAGGCCAGCAGCACCGCCGGGACGGAACAGTAGAGGAAGGCCGAGCCGGTGTAGGTCACCGAGTCATAGGCACCGGTGGACAGCAGTTTATAGAACAGTGTGGTGATGGGCCAGTTGAAGCCGATGGACAGGGAAGTGGTGCCCTGAGCCAGCTTGCCTCCAAACATGGCAAGGGCGGTTGGCAGCCACAGCCATGCTGTCAGCAGCAACGCAAGACCTGCACGCAGAACCAGCTGCCACAGCCTGGTGAGAAGGGTGCGCAGGGAAACGCCCTCACACCAACAGCGCCACAGTAGATAGATGGCACAGAACAGGCCGGTCATGTAAGAGGTGTACCAATTGGACACAAAGCTGACAGCCAGCGCTATGACCAACAGTCTGCCGGATTTATCGTCAAGAATATCCTCCACGCCGATTAGCAGAACGGGAAGCCACAGTACCCCGTCCAGCCACATGAAGGACATGGCGTAAGCCATGTTGTAGGCCATCAGGGCGTAGCACAGGGAGAATGCAACACCGGTCAGGTCATACCGACTGGTGCGCCGACCCAGCAGCAGGAAAAAGGTGAACCCGGCACAGCACAGCTTCAGCGCCACAAGGAAGATCACGGCAATGGGCATGGACTCGTTGGGGCAGAAGAGTGTCAGCAGGGAGAAGGGGCTGGACACGTAATAGGAAAACGTGCCGATATAGCTGCCGCCCAGGGCGGTGCTCCAGCTGAAGAACACGTCCCCTTGCTTCAGGGCGCACAGGAACTCCACATATTGCTCGGATAGGTCGAAAATGAGGATGGAGCGGTCCCCGAAGGGGGCAAATCCCATGGCGGCGCAGATGACCAAAAACAACACGCCGGGGAGAAGAAAGCTTGCAAGACCCATCCACAGACGGGCACGGGGTCGGTCCATATCTGCATCCCCTTTCCAAAAGATACCTACATTTTAAGATAACGGCGGAGATTTGTCAACGAAAACGCCCTGTCCACCGGACAGGGCGTTTGATCAGATAACCAGCATGAATACAGTCAAAATAGCAAGGAAGCCGAAGTTGAAGGCGGAGAACAGCTTGACGTAGTAGCCGCCCTTGCCGGGGTTGTACCGGGTGTACTGAGTGAAGGTGATCAGGCTTGCCAGGGAAGCAATCAGTGTGCCCGTGCCGCCGATGTTCACACCCACCAGCAGGTCGGGGTAGTTGGCGGTGAACTGGCTGAGCAGGATGGCGGAGGGGACGTTGCTGATGAACTGGCAGGACACCACGCTGAACAGCAGAGCGCTCTTGTCCAGCAGGGCGGACAGAACCTCACGCACGGTGTCGATGCGGGCCATGTTGCCGGAAAACACGAAGAAGAACACGAAGGTCAGCAACAACGGATAGTCCACTGCCGCCAGCGCCTTGCGGTCCACAAACAGCAGTACCAGGGGAATGACGATCAAGCCTACCCAGTAGGGGATACCACGGAACACAATGGCGATGGATAGTGTGAACAGGATTAGGTACAGGGCGGTCAGCCGCCGAGGGAGCCTGACGTAGTTTTTTGGCAGTTCCAGTGATTCCGGTTTGACGAATACAATACAGCACACAGTGATCAGGGCGATGGACACGAGAAAAGGTGGTGCCATGATGGCCATGAACTCCGGTGTGGGGATGTTGAATTTGGTGTACAGAAAGAGGTTCTGTGGGTTGCCGAAGGGGGTCAGCATGCCGCCAAGATTGGCGGCGATGTTCTGCAGGATGAAAACCACCGCCATGTACTTTTGCGTGTTGGTGGTGGTCAGCACGAAGTAGCCGAGGGGGAGAAAGGTTAAAAGGGCCATATCGTTGGCGATGAGCATGGAGCCGATGAAGGTGATGTAGACCAGCACCAGAACGCTTAGTCGGGCAGTCTTGAACCGACGGACCACCTGCTCGGCCAAAATGTAGAAAAAGTGGATGTTGCGCAGAGCGCATACCACCGCCAATACACAGAACAGACAGGAAAGGGTCTTGAAATCGAAGTAACCGATGTATTCAGCATCCGGTGGCACGATAAGACTTGTGAGGACAGCCGCACACAGTGCCACGGTCATGACCACATTGCGGCGGAAAAAGGCGAGTACTCCACGCAGAACCTGCATATAAAAACCTCTTTTCGGAAGAAGTAACGCACAGTTGCAAATTATAGCACGGTTTTTGTCGGTGGGCAAGGCGTTTTTACACCCGCCGAGCGGTGTCGATGGTTTGGGAAACAGCCAGGATCGTGTCGGCCACCTGCCCGGCACAGACCCGGGCACCCTCGTCGGTCAGGTGAATGTTGTCGTCCTGCCGGATATAGCGGTCGATGTCCCGGGCAACGGTGCTGTGCAGGTCGTTAATGATGATACCCTTGTTCTCCAAAAGGGGGACGATGAGGGTGTTGTAATGCACAATCACCGGGTTTTTGTCATGGGGATTACGCTCTGTTACGGGCGTGGTTGTGGCGAAGATGACCTTCTCGTACCGGGAGAGCAGAATGTCCGCAATACGAAGAATGTTTGCTTTGTATTCAGCCTCCGTGGAAAAGGGGCCGTCCCCAAATAAATCGCAAAAGTCCCACAAACCGTTGTTCCAATGGACGATTTGGCTGCCGGACATTTCCTTCTCCCAATCAAACAGACCTCGCAGTGTGTACTTGGCAAAGCGGCAGTTATCGTTGGGCTGATACACTTCGAATTCACTGCCCAAAAGGGCGGGAACCAACGGGCCGTAGCCGGCCATGCGGATGGAGTCGCCCAGTAAGGTTACTTTCATATTGACAGCCTCCTTATCAATATCCTTGTCGATTATAGCACGGTCTGCACGGACGGACAATTCTTTTTGCGAGAGGAAACGATTTCCCGTTGACAGATTGGGTAAACCTGTGTACAATACAATTAACGATTAAGTTAAATGTTAAATAAAGGAGATGAACAAATGCCCATACAGGATACCATGCACGCCCTTGGGGACCCCATTCGACGGCAGATTTTGAACTTGCTGAAAAAGGGTCCTATGGCGGCGGGGGACATTGCCGGGCGGTTCCCGGTGACCGGTGCGGCGGTTTCACGGCATCTGTCGGTTCTGCGGCAGGCGGGGCTGATTCGTGACCGCCGGGACGGGAAGTATATCTACTACGAACTGAATGCCTCCGTATTGGAGGAGGTCATGCTTTGGATCGCAGATTTGAAAGGAGATAACCATGAAACGGTATAAGTGGTCTTTGACGTTATCCTCGGCGGCGTTGCTGCTGCCGGTGGTGGTAGGCTTGATTTTGTGGAGCCGTTTGCCCGACTCCATGGCAACTCACTTCGACTTCAACAACGTGCCTAACGGCTGGTCGCCCAAGTGGGTGGTAGTGTTTGGCATTCCTGCGTTTTTGCTTGTCATTCACCTGTTGTGCCTGTGGACAACGTTCCGGGTCGGCGGTGAGAAGAAGGGGCTGCCCGTTGGTCTGCTGTGCTGGATCGTTCCTGCCATCGCCCTGATGGCCGAGGGTACGGTGTATGCCCACACACTGGAGATTTCCGTGGACATCGGCCTTGTGGCTTGTTTGGTGATGGGCGTGGTCTTTGTGGCGCTTGGAAACTACCTGCCAAAGTGCCAGGTGAACAGCGTGTGCGGTGTTCGTGTGCCATGGACTATGAAGGACCCGGATATCTGGGCGAGGACGCACCGGGTGGCCGGCATCTGCATGGTGGTGTGCGGCATTGGGGTTGCGATCGGTGCCTTTTTTACCCAACTGCGTATGGTTGCGTTTGCGCTGCTTTTTGTAGCGATCCTTGTGCCGCTGGTGTATTCCTACGTGATTTACAGGAAGAAGAAATAAAAAACGCCCCGGGTGGGGGGGCGCCCGGGCGGTTTGTTTGGAGATTTAAAAA
>JAZSAQ010000062.1:0-16748 GCA_045601985.1 Lawsonibacter sp.
TCAACACGGTTGCGGATTTGATCTCCAAGACCGAGGAAGAGATGATGAAGGTGCGCAACCTGGGCCGCAAGTCCCTGGAAGAGGTCATCAACAAGTTGGACATGATGGGCCTGAGCCTGGCCAAGGAAGAGCAGTAATTGCTCCGCCTGCCGGCATGACTCATATCGGTCCCGTGTGAGGGGTATGTAACGTTCCGCCCTCACTCACGGCGTATGCCGTCCGTACTGCGGGGAACCGGGCCGAAAGGCCGAAAGAACGAATTTTGAATGGATCTCGCCACGCGAGGTCGAAGGAGAGTTTACTATGTCTCTGAAGAACCGTAAGCTGGGCCGCACCAGCGACCAGCGCAAGGCTATGCTGCGCGCCATGGTTACCTATCTGCTGGAGAACGGCCAGATCAAGACCACCGTCACCCGCGCCAAGGAAGTCGCTCCCGTGGCGGAGAAGATGATCACTCTGGCTAAGACCAACAACCTGGCCTCCTACCGTGCCGCTATGGCCTACATCACCAAGGAGGATGTGGCCAACAAGCTGTTCAAGGAGATCGGCCCCAAGTACGCTGATCGCAACGGCGGCTACACCCGTATCGTCAAGATTGGTCCCCGCCGCGGCGACGCTGCTGAGATGGCTATCGTCCAGCTGGTGTAATCATCATTAACCTGCATAAAATGGCCCGGCCATCCGGTCGGGGCATTTTGTCAGCGGAGAAACCCTGAAAGGGAGCGAGAACTATGCAGCAAACCAACTGGCGCCGTACCCGGCGGGCCTGCTATTACACGAATATCGTCATGGCGTCGCCGTTCAGCCTGCCGCCTATGTTGTTTGGGGCGTTTCAAAGCACGTACGGTATTTCCTATACCCTGCTTGGCACGCTGGTGATGGTCAACTTTTTTACCCAGATGCTGGCTGATCTGGTGCTGACCTTCTTCGGTCGGCGCTTTCCCAATAAGACCATCATCCGCTGCATGCCGCTGTTGACGGCCGTGGGTCTGCTGGTCTATGTGGCTGTCCCCACATTGCTCCCGCAGTACGCCTATATGGGGCTTGTGTGTGGAACGGTGATTTTCTCGGTGGCTGCCGGCTGCAGTGAGGTGCTGCTCAGCCCTTTGATTGCGGCCATGCCATCGGATGATCCGGGACGGGATATGAGTCGACTGCACTCGCTGTACGGCTACGGTGTGCTGCTGGTGGTTGCCATCAGCGCTCTGTATTTCCAACTGTTCGGAACGGGAAAATGGGCGTATTTGACGGTGTTTTTTGCCCTGCTGCCCCTTATCGGATCCGTAATGCTGTTTCTGTCCCCTATGCCCGAAATTGAGCTGGGGGGAGAAAGTGTGGAGAACCGAAGCGCCAGGCACCGGGGTGAGCTGCTGTTTTGCGCCGTGTTCATTTTCTTCGGCGGAGTGGCGGAGTGCACCATGACCAACTGGGTGTGTGTTTATTTGGAGAAGGCTCTGCGCCTGCCCAAGGCGGCCAGCGATATGCTGGGCCTTGCGGCCTTTGCGGCGCTGTTGGCCCTGACCCGTACCCTGTATGCCAAGTACGGAAAAAATATCAGCAAGGTGCTTGGCTGGAGCATGGTGGGCGGCGTGTGCTGCTATTTGGTGGCAGGCCTTGCCGTGCATCCTATGGTGGCAGTGTTGGCCTGTATGCTGACCGGCGTCTGTACGGCCATGCTGTGGCCGGGTACCCTGATTTTAATGGAGGAGAGACTCCCCCATCCCGGCGTAACAGCCTATGCCCTGATGGCCACCTGCGGCGATTTGGGCGGAGCTGCCGGCCCGCAGATGCTGGGGGCGGCGGTGGATGCCGTGTCGGTTACCGGTTGGGCAAGTGGTCTGGCGCAAAAGCTGTCCCTCACAGCTGAACAGGTGGCACTGAAGGCGTCCATGCTTATGGCGGCCGTGTTCCTGGCAGGGGGATTCCTTGCCTTGGCGCTGTGGAGAAAGGTGCGTGACCGGACATGATCAATACAAGTCTATGCTACATACTCAAAGACGGGAAATGCCTCATGCTTCACCGCACGAAAAAGGAAAACGACCTGAACCGAGATAAGTGGATTGGTATCGGCGGAAAGTTTGAGGACAAGGAGAGTCCCGAAGACTGCGTTTTGCGTGAGGTGCGGGAGGAAACGGGATTGACCCTGACGGATTACCGCTATCGGGGCGTAGTCACCTTCGTGTCCGACCGCTGGCCAACCGAGTATATGCATCTGTTTACCGCAACCGGCTTTACCGGTGAGCTGAAGCAGTGCGACGAGGGAGAGCTGGAGTGGTTGGACTGGTCGCAGCTGACCGTCATTCCCCACTGGGAAGGGGACGAAATATTCCTTCGTCTGCTGGAGCGGGAGGCTCCCTTCTTCTCGCTGAAGCTTTGCTATGAGGGGGATGCGCTTGCCCGTGCCGTGCTGGACGGAAAAACAATCAAATAAAGCAGATAAAAGGACCGGCGCCTTGTGGCGCCGGTCCTTTTTCGATTAGATGTTACAGGGTACTGCGGAAGGATTAGCCCATGTAGAAGATGTTGCGGTCCTTCTGCTCGTCGATGTTCTCGGCATTGTACCACACACCGGCGATGCCCACGTCCTCGACGTCCTTGCCGTCCAGCTTGGCGATGGCCATCTTGACGGACTCGTAGCCGATGTTGTAGGAGTCCTGAGCGACGGAGCCAACCAGCAGAGCGTAGGTGGCACCGGCGTCCTTCATCCAGTTGTACTGGTTGGTGCCGGCATCAAAGCCGCAGAACAGGATGTCCTTGTAGGTGGCGGCGTTGTCGGAGATCTCGGGGAAGACCTCGTTCACGACACCCTCGTTGGTCATGAAGATAGACTGGGCGCCCCAATCCTTCAGAGCGGTCAGACCCAGCTTGTACTCGCCGGCGTTGTTGGCCTTGACCTGAACGTTGATGTCCAGAGCGATGCCGTCAGCCTTGGCCAGCTCTTCCATCTTCTCCTTGAAGCCGCCGGCACGGTCGATACCGGTGGAGGTGGAGTCGTGCTGGATGATACCGACCTTGTAACCGTCAACAGCCAGGCCGTTGGCCTTCAGGTAGGCGTAGAAGTTGTCGGCCACGACAGCAGCGGCAGCCTTGTTGTTGGTGGCGACGGAGCCGATGGTGGGATCCTTGCCCTCGGTGATGTCGGCGCCATCAGAGTACAGACCGGAGTCGAACTCGACAACGGGCAGACCCTTGTCGAAAGCGGCGGTCAGCTCATCGGCAAAGCCCAGGCCGATGGTGGCCAGGACGATAGCCTTGGTGTCAGGGTTGTTCAGAGCGGCCTGAACCATCTCGCGCTGGGAACCGACGAACTCTTCGCTCTCGGCGGTGGGGCCACGGAAGGTCACGTTGTAGCCGGCTTCCTTACCGGCGTCAACGGCACCGGCCTTAACGGCCTGCCAGAAAGCGTGGGTCTCGCCCTTGGCGATAACAGCGATGGTCTTGCCCTCGGCGGGGGTCTCGCCGCTGGTGGAGCCGGCGCCGCAGGCGACCAGGCCCAGGGCCATAACGACGGCCAGGGACAGGGAAATAAGCTTCTTCATATTTTGTTCCTCCTTTTTAATATAATTAAAACCTTGTTTCCGGTTTTAATTCGGGTTTGGTGACCGGGGTTTCCGGCGGGTTAGGTTTTTGATTCGGCTTTTGCTTTCTCCGTCGGGGGGATCTTGACCTTGGCAGCGGACTTCTTCTTCAGCACGTCCAGCATAACAGCACCCACCACGATGACACCGGTGACGGCGTAGGTAATGTTGGTGGCGGAGATGCTGCTGCCGCCGCTCATGGCCAGGTTCAGGCCCTGACGGATAATAACCAGGATCATGGAGCCCAGAATGGTGCCCAGAATGGTGGCGGAGCCGCCGGTGGTGCTGGTACCGCCGATGTACACGCCGGCGATGGCGTCCAGCTCCATGCCGTTGCCGCTGGCGATGTTCAGCGAGGGATTGGCGGCGGTGTAGAACAGAGCGGCAATGCCGGCAAAGGCACCGCCAATGGCGTAGGCAATGATCTTATACTTGTCAACGTTGATGCCGGACAGGCGTGCAGCTTCCTCGTTGGAGCCGATGGCCAGGATGTAGCGGCCGACCTTGGTTTTGTACATGACAATGGCACACAGGATGGTCAAACCCAGCACCCACACCAGACCGATGGGGAAGCCGTTCAGGTTGGTGAAAAGCTTCTGGAACCAGCCGGTGGAGGGGTACTTGACGGCGGAAGACATACCACGGGTTGCCTCGGCGATGACGGCGGTCAGGCCACGGGATACCAGCATGGAACCCAGGGTCGCAATGAAGGGGGCAATCTTACACTTGGCGACCAGGATGCCGTTGAGCAGACCAAACAGCAGGCCGGTGAGCAGAATGACGGGGATGGTCAGCCACAGGATGCCCTCGTCCACAGCGACGCCGGTCTTACACAGGGCACCGGCCAAAACGGCGGAGCCGATACAGACCGTGCCGATGGACAGGTCAATGCCGCCGGTGGCGATGACGAAGGTGACGCCCAAAGCCAGGATAGCATAGGGGACCAGGGACTTGGTCATGGTCAGCAGGTTACCGCTGCTGGCAAAACCGGGATTGATCAGGGTGAACACAGCAAACAGAGCGATGGCGGCGAAGATGATCATAATGTTCTGCATGCTGTTGGTGCGTTTCTTCTTCATGTTAATTCTCCTCCCGCATGGTGGCAAGTTGCATGATGTTTTCCTGAGTGGCTTCGCTGATGTCCAGCTCGCCGGTGACACGGCCCTCGCACATGACGACGATGCGGTCCGACATACGCAGAACCTCTGGCAGCTCCGAGGAAATCATAATGATGGACTTGCCCTGCTTGACAAGCTCATCCATCAGCGCATAGATTTCGCTCTTGGCGCCCACGTCAATACCACGAGTGGGTTCGTCAAAGATGAAGATGTCGGCATCCTTCATCAGCCAGCGGGCAATGATGACTTTTTGCTGGTTGCCGCCGGACAGATTCTTCAAAAGCTGACTCATAGAGGGGGTCTTGGTCCGGAGTAGCTCGTTGAACTTCTGGGATTCGTCGGCCATTTTTCGGTCGTTGATCAGGCCGGCGGTGATGAAGTTGTCTACGCAGGCAATGACGGAGTTTTCGGTGACGGACTTATCCAGCATCAAGCCGTAACGCTTTCGGTCCTCGCTCAGGTAGCAGATGCCGTTCTTGACAGCCTGCTTGGGAGTGCGGATTCGCACCTTTTTGCCCTTGAGGAAAACTTCGCCGGACTGGTGGGGGTCGGCGCCGTAGAGGGCACGGGCCACCTCGGTCCGCCCAGCGCCCATCAGACCCGCAAAGCCGAGAATCTCGCCCCGGCGCAGATGAAAGCTTACGTTCCGGACTTCCTTGCCGGCACACAGGTTGCGGACCTCCAAAATCACGTCGGCGTCAGCGGGACAGGTGCTGGAGGCCTTTTGCTCGCCCATAATTACGCGGCCTACCATCATTTTAACGATGTCGTCCTTGGTGACCTCGGCGGTGTTGACGGTACCCACGTACTCGCCGTCACGCATGACGGTGACCCGATCGGAGATGCGATTGATCTCGTCCATACGGTGGGAGATGTAGATCATGCCGATGCCCTTGTCACGAAGCTCGTTCATGATTTTGAACAGCTCTTCCACCTCGGGTTGGGTCAGGGCGGCGGTGGGTTCATCCAGGACCAACAGGCGGCAGTCTCGGCTGATGGCCTTGGCAATCTCCACCATCTGCTGCTTGCCCACGGTCAGGGACCCCAGCTTGACGGAGGGGTCGATCCGCACACCCATGTGGTCGAACAGCTCCTGGGCCTGACGCTCCATCTCGCCGTCATTGATCAGGCCGCCCAGCATACTCTCACGGCCAATGAAGATGTTCTGCGCCACGGTCAGGTCGTTCATCATATTCAGTTCCTGATGAATGACGCTGATGCCGGCGTTCTGGGAATCGGCAATATGGGTAAACTCCGCCGGTTGGCCAAAGTATTCAATGGAGCCGCCGTCCCGCTTGTGGATGCCGCACAGGACTTTGATGAGTGTGGACTTGCCGGCACCGTTCTCGCCCATCAGGGCGTGGACTTCGCCAGCCTTCAGGTCAAAATTGACCCCTTTCAGGGCGTGGACACCGGAGAAATACTTGTGGATGCCCTGCATGCTCAGGATAGTTTCGCCCATGAGAATCTCACCTTTCTAATAGAATGTAAAAGCTGTGAGCCACAGGACGAAACGTTTCACCCCGAAAAAACCTGGTAAAACGGACGGCTTAACCCAAAAAAATGCACAAAAACAGGGCGCTCAAACAGCTCGTTTTTTATACTATAATAAATTTCACCAAAAAAAGCAAGCCTTTTTTGAAAAAATTATATTGACAGAGCAAAAATGTTTTTATATTATTAAATAAAGAAACGCAGGAGGGTTGGACCGCAAAGGGCGAAACGTTTCGTTTTTGGGCGGGCCGGAACAGAGACAAGGAGGGTTTCATGGCCACAATCAAGGATGTCGCCCGAGTGGCGGGTGTTTCTTTGGCTACGGTTTCCAAGTATATAAATGGTGGCAACGTCCGGGAAGAAAATGCCCGGGCCATACAGGAAGCCATCCGGGAACTGGATTATAGGGTAAATCCCTTTGCCCGTAGTCTGAAAACCCAGCACAGCCGGTCTATTGGCATTCTGCTTCCGGATATTTCGGCGCCCTTCTATGGTACAGTGGTCACCGCTTTGGACCGCAGCCTGCGGGAGCAGGGGTACCACAGCCTGATTTCCTGTTACAATGCAAACCACGCCATGGAGCGGGATAATCTCCGCTTTTTGATTTCGGCCGGCATTGACGGACTTGTTTATGTGCCGGAGGATCTGTCGGCGGAGGAGTATAACGAGCTGGTGGCCAACCTGAATGTCCCGCTGGTACAGCTGGACCGCATGATTCAGGGATTGGACAGTGACACGGTGCTGGTGGACAACGCCGATGCGGTGTACAGCGCCACCTCTTATTTCATTGACAAAGGCCATCGCCGCATTGCCATGATTTCCGGTCCCAAAAATGTTTTTACCGCCAAGGAGCGACAGGTGGGTTACCTGCGGGCCTTATCCGACCACGGCATTTTGTTTGAAGACAGCCTGTTTATCAGCGACGAAAACGCCTTTGCCACCGGCTACAACGGCTGTCAGGCGCTGTTGGATCTGGAACAGCCGCCCACGGCGGTCATTGCCACCAACCACAACATCACTATCGGTCTGTTCACCGCTGCCCGGGAACGGGGGCTGCGCATCCCCGACGATATTGACGTGTTCGGCTTTGACTGTGTGGACGTGTGTACCATGATGAAACCGCCTCTGCCCGTCATCCACCAGCCGGAGCAATTGCTGGGCCGCACGGCAGCAAAGTATCTGATCCAGCGGCTGGAGGGCTATGACGGTCAACCCCGGCTGACCCGGCTGGAGTGCCGTGTGATCACGGACTGATTCAGGAATATAAAAGCGGTAGCCGCTTTTATATATATAGTGTGGAAACAATTTTAATAACTGCCGCCTGCTTTGCGGCAAGAAAATGGAGGAATATACTATGGCAAAGAATCGTTACGTTGGCGACTACCCCGTCATTGGCATCCGCCCCATCGTGGACGGCCGCCGTGGACCCATGATGCTGCGTGAGTCTCTGGAGCCCCTGGTTTGGGCTATGGCCGAGGCGGCTAAAAAGCTGTTTGAGGAGAACCTGTTCTACTCCAACGGCGAGCCGGTCAAAGTCGTTATGGCCGATACCTGTATCGGTCGTGTGCCCGAGGCTGCCGCCTGCGCCGACAAGTTCAAGAAGGAAGGCGTGTCCATCACCCTGTCCGTGACCCCCTGCTGGTGCTACGGTTCCGAGACCATGGACATGGATCCCCAGACCATCAAGGGCGTGTGGGGCTTCAACGGGACCGAGCGCCCCGGCGCCGTGTACCTGGCTGCCGTGCTGGCCGGTCACGCACAGAAGGGCCTGCCCGCCTTCGGTATCTACGGTCACGAGGTACAGGACCGTGATCAGGTCACCCAGATCCCCGAGGACGTGAAGGAGAAGCTGCTGCGCTTCGGCCGTGCCGCCGTTGCCGTTGCCACCATGCGTGGCAAGAGCTATCTGCAGATCGGCTCCCAGTGCATGGGTATCGCCGGCTCTATCATGGATCAGGATATGATGGAGAGCTACTTCGGCATGCGTGTGGAGTCCGTGGACGAGGTTGAGATCCTGCGCCGCATGGAAGAGGGCATCTACAACGAGGAAGAGTTCCAGAAGGCTCTGGCCTGGACGAAAGAGCACTGCAAGGAGGGCCGTGACGATAACCCCGAGAGCGTGGAGTTCCTGGGTGAGAACCGCCGCATCAAGTTTACCGATGCGGAGAAGGATAAGCAGTGGGAATTCACGGTCAAAATGTACTGCATCATCAAGGACCTGATGGCCGGAAACCCCAACTTGCCCGAGCAGTTCGTGGAGGAAAAGGTCGGTCACAACGCCATCGCCGGCGGCTTCCAGGGTCAGCGTCAGTGGACCGACCACTGGCCCAACTGCGACTACCCCGAGGCCTTGCTGTCCTCTACCTTTGACTATGAGGGCGCCCGTGAGCCCTTTACCCTGGCAACTGAGAACGACATTCTAAACGGCATGGGCATGCTGATGATGCGTCTGCTGACCCACCGTGCCCAGATTTTCGCCGACGTGCGTACTTACTGGTCCGGTGAGGCGACCGAGCGTGTCACCGGCTACAAGCTGGAGGGCAAGGCTGCCCAGTCCAACGGCATCATCCACCTGCTGAACTCCGGCGCTGCCTGCCTGGATGCCTCCGGTGTCTGTACCGACGAGAACGGCAACGCTACCATGAAGAAGTGGTGGGAGGTCACCGACGAGGATATCAAGAAGATGACCGACGCCACCGTGTGGTGCGAGGCCGGCTTTGATAACTTCCGCGGTGGCGGCTTCTCCAGCCACTACACCACCAAGGCCGAGATGCCCTGCACCATGATTCGTCTGAATCTGGTCAAGGGTCTGGGCCCTGTGCTGCAGATCGCCGAGGGCTGGACCGTCAACCTGCCCGACGAGGTGTCCGACACCCTGATGGAGCGCACCAACCCCACTTGGCCCTGCACCTGGTTCGCCCCCCGCTGCGACGGTAAGGAGGGCTCCCCCTTCAAGACCGCTTACGAGGTCATGATGAACTGGGGTGCCAACCACGGCGCCATCTCCTACGGCCACATCGGTGCCGACCTGATCACCATGTGCTCCATGCTGCGCATCCCCGTGTGTATGCACAACGTGCCCGAGGACGAGATCTACCGTCCTGCCGCTTGGAATGCCTTCGGTATGGATAAGGAAGGACAGGACTACCGCGCCTGTGCCACCTACGGCCCCCTGTACAAGTAATTCACACAACCGAAAAGCGGCGGTCTGTTGACCGCCGCTTTTCCACAGTTCGATTGGAGGACACCGTTATGCTGAAAAATATTCCTTCCATCCTTTCCCCTGACCTGCTGAAGGTGCTGGCCGAAATGGGTCACTCCGACCGCATTTGTCTGGGTGACGGCAACTTCCCCGGCAGTACCATGGCCAAGGCCAAGAATGCCGTGCTTCTGCGTGCCGACGGCCACGGCATCCCCGAGATCCTGGATGCCATCCTGCAGGTGATGCCCCTGGACACCTATGTGGACACGCCTGTTATGCTGATGGAGAAGATGGACTGCGACAAGGATCTGCACATCCCCGTGTGGGACGAGTACAAGCAGGTCGTTGCCAAGTACGATGACCGGGGCGAGGCCGCCGTAGGCGCCTACGAGCGGTTTGAGTTCTATGAGCAGGCCAAGGACTGCTACTGCATTCTGCAGACCGGCGAGACGGCCATCTACGCCAACGTTATTCTGCAGAAGGGCGTTGTGAAGTAAGATGGACAGGGTGATTGCGGTCATTGGCACAGTTCTGCCGGTATTTCTGGCGCTGGCGCTGGGTATGCTGTGCCGCAGCAAGGGCATCCTGAGCCGTGAGGGTGTGGATGCCCTGAAAAAAGTGGCCATCAACCTGACGCTTCCCTTCGTGCTGTTCGACGCCTTTGCTACGGCGGAGTATTCACTGCAGGCGCTTGCCCAACCGGTGCTGGTGTTTGCGGTGTGCTGTGTGGCGCTGGGACTTGGTATGCTGGTCATCCGGGTCAGCGGCAGTAAGAGCCGCCTTGCCCCCTTCCTTGCCTCCGGCTTTGAGGCGGGGATGCTTGGTTACGCTCTGTTTGTGATGCTGTTTCCCACAGTCAGCACGGCGAAATTTGCCATTCTGGACTTGGGACAGACGCTGTTTGTCTTTACCCTCTATAAGGTGTTGCTGTCCGGCAAGCGGGATTTCAAGGCCGTTGGCCGGGACATGGTCACCTCTCCCGTTCTGTGGGCGGTGTTCCTAGGCGTGGCAGCGGGCGCAACCGGTCTGTATGCCAACCTGGGACAGTGGGGTGATGTGGTGAAGTCTATTACAGGTTTCATGGCAGCCCCCACCGGGGTCATCATCCTACTGAGCGTGGGATATGACCTCGTTCTGCGCGAGATTCCCTGGGGCAAGACTGCCGGGCTTATTGCCATGCGTCTGGGTGTCATGGCGGTCATGCTGGCCGCCGTCATCGCCCTGAACCGCACGGTGCTGAACGGCATGATTTTTGAGGGCGCTGTGATGCTGATGCTCATTCTGCCGCCCCCCTACGTCATCCCGGTTTTTGCCGATGAGCCTGCGGAACGGGCGCAGATTTCCTCTGCCTTGTCCGCCCTGACCTTTGTGACGGTGATCCTGTTTGCGGTGCTGTCCGCAGTAGGTCTGTAAGAAAGGAAGAACCCTATGAAACCTGTCTATGCGAACACCTTTGGCCTGCGGAAGGTGACCTCGCCCGATGGCGACATCGTGGAGGTCACCCTGGACGTGAGCTATAAATACATGGAAACCGCCATGACCCTGTCCAAAGAGGGCATGGAAGCGGTGTCCACGCCGGCGGCGGATCAGGTGGCCAGCCTGGTCATGACCCGCAACAGCGCCCTGGCCCTGCGCAACCTGCTCAACGCAACCCTTGGGGAGGAGTAAGATGGCCGTCGGACTTGTACTGCTTGACCTGGACGGAACCATGCTGACCACGGATAAGCGGATTTCTTCTGCTACCTACGCCGCCCTGGAACGGGCAAGTGCCATGGGAGTGCAGATTGTGCCCTGTACCGGTCGTTTTTACGGCGGTATCCCTCAGGTGGTGCGGGATCTGCCCTTTGTGCGATACTTCATCACGGTCAATGGCGGTAACGTCTGGGACCGGAAGGAGGACAAGGTGCTGTATCGGGCGGAGATCCCCGTGGAACAGGGACTTGCGCTGTTTGATGCCATGGATAAACTGCCTGTGATCTACGATTGCTTCGTGGATGGAGCGGCGTGGATGGCACGGGAAAGCTACCGGCGCATTGACGACTTCATCTTGGTTCCCAAGGATAACGAGATGGTCAAGACCCTGCGTACGCCGGTGGACGATTTGCGTCGATTTGTTCGTGAAAAGGCGATGCCTCTACAGAAAACCCAGATGTTCTTTGCGGATATCGACCTACGCAACGAAATGCTGCCACAAATCCGGGCGCAGCACCCCGATCTTTTGGTCAGTACGTCGCTGGTGAACAACATCGAGTTCACCGTCCCCTCTGCCAGTAAGGGAGCGGCGCTCCGGTTTCTTGCGGCACACCTTGGCGTGGCGGTGACAGATACCATGGCCTTCGGCGACATGGACAACGATCGTTCTATGATCGAAGCGGCGGGCATCGGCGTGGCGATGGGAAACGCCGAACCATGCCTGAAAGAGCTTGCCGACCACATCACCGACACAAACAACGCCGACGGTGTGGCCAAAGCGTTGGAACAATTTGTTTTTGCATAAAAAAGAGGACTGTGCTATGCACAGTCCTCTTTTTGTTGTGTTTTTAGAATGCGTTGCCCTTGAAATCGCTGGTGGGAGGCGTATAGTCGCCAAAATAGCCGGCGAAGTCCAGACCCAGGTAATTGCACAGATCCAGAACCTCGACCATGGTGTTGTCCAGTACGGGAATGCCGTTTTTCATGCGGTCGGCCACGGCCTCCACTTCCTTCTCGCCGTGGGTGTAGATGCGCTCGGCACCTTCGGCCTTGGGGGAGTTGCGCAGCTCCTGCAGGTAGTTGGACAGATGCTCTTTGATGGCGGCAGCGTCGCCGAAGATGTTGGGGTCAATGGCCACGAAACCGTGGCACACGAGGCCGCGGTTGTTCATGGTGGTCAGGTGGGAGGGGGCGCCCAGGGACAGAATGGAGGAGAAAATCTCGCACAGCATACCGAAGCCGTAGCCCTTATGACCGCCGAACGCCTCGGTATCTCCGCCCAAAGGCATGATGCCGCCGCCGTTCTTGGCGGTGATGTTCTTCAGCACGTCGTCGGCGTCGGAGGAAGGTTTGCCGTCCTTGTTCAGCGCCCAGCCTTCGGGCAGTTCCTTGCCCAGCTTGTTATACATCTCCAGCTTGCCGCGGGTGACCACGGTGGTAGAGGCGTGGAAGAAGAAGTCGTAGGGCTCGGCAGGCATGGCCATGGCGATGGGGTTGGTGCCGATCATGGCCTTGCGGCCGTAGGTGGGTACCATGATGGCGGTGGTGTTGGTGCAGGACATGCCGATCAAGCCCTGATCACAGGCCATCTTGGCGTAGTAGCCGGCGATGCCGTAGTGGTTGGAATTGCGGGCGGTGACGATGCCGATGCCAACCTGCTTTGCCTTTTCAATGGCCATCTGCATACCCATATGGCCGATGAGCTGACCCATGCCGTCGTGACCGTCAATGACGGCGGAGACGGGGGTCTCGAAGACTACCTCAGGCTCCACCCCCAGCTTAATCATGCCTCGCTCGATGCTCTTGTGGTAACGGGCCATGCGCTGCATGCCGTGGCTTTCGATGCCGAACAGGTCGCTGGTCAGCAGAACGTCGGTGATAATACGAGCCTGCTCCTGCGTAAAACCGAACTTGGGGTTGGTGAACGCATCCATGCACAGGCGGTTCAAAGTCTCATAACTCCAATACTGAGTTGCCATAGAAAACATCCTCTCTGTCAGGGGTTTAACAAAGTCATTATACCGCAAACGGCCCAAAAAGAAAAGCACTTCTTGCGTTTGATGGCAAAAAACCGGCGAGAGGAAACCCTCTCGCCGGTTTTTAATGCGGTTTTAAGACGGTGGATTACACGCCGGCCTTGGAGCGACGGATCGCCTCGGCCTCGGTCACGCCGTTCTTGACGGTGTAGCCGGTCAGGGGAACGATCTTCTCGTGGATAGCATCCAGGATCCAGCTGGCCTGGGGGAAGAAGAACTCGTCGAACTCGTAGGGAGGAGTGATCCAGTTGCGGGCGCCCACAACGACGGGAGGAGCGTCCAGATCGTCGAAGCACAGGTCGGTGATCTTGGCGGCAACGTCGTTCAGGAAGGAGCCACGGGCGCAGGCGTCGGAAGCCAGAACCACACGGCCGGTCTTGCGGACGGACTCCACGATCTTGGTGTAGTCCAGGGGCACCAGGGAGTGGATGTTGTTCACGTCGGCCTCCATGCCGTACTTCTCGCTCAGCTCCTTGGCAGCGTCCATAGCACGGTACAGGGTGGCGCCGATGGTCAGGATGGTGATATCCTTACCGTCACGGACCTTGTTGGTATCGCCGAACTCGATCTCATAGCGCTCGGCAGGCACGCCGCCCTCGTGGAACTGCTCGCCCACGTCGTAGATGCGCTGGCTCTCGAAGAAGACGACGGGGTCGGTGCCCTTCAGGGCGGACTCCATCAGACCCTTGGCCTCCCAGGGAGTGGCGGGGAAGCAGACCTTCAGGCCGGGGATGTGAGCGCACAGGGCGGTCCAGTCCTGGCTGTGCTGGGCACCGTACTTGGAGCCGACGGACACACGCAGAACCATGGGCATCTTCAGGATGCCGGCGGACATGGACTGCCACTTGGACATCTGGTTGAAGATTTCGTCACCGGCGCAGCCGATGAAGTCGGCGTACATCAGCTCGACCAGGGCACGGCCGCCGGACAGAGCGTAACCGACAGCGGTACCGACGATGGAAGCCTCGGCCAGGGGGGAGTTGAACAGGCGGCTGTGGGGCAGAGCGTCCATCATGCCACGGTAGACGGCGAAAGCGCCGCCCCAGTCACGGCAGTCCTCGCCGTAGGCGACCAGGGTGGGATCCTCATAGAAGCGGTCCCAGATAACCTCGGACAGACCGTCACGCAGGTTGTACAGCTTCATCTTGGAAACGGGCTTGCCGTCGGGACCGATGGGGCTGCGGCTCTTGCTCTTGATCTTCTTGTAGCCCTCGGCCTCCTCCTTGGGAACCAGGTACTCGGGCTCACGGTCGTCCATCTTCTCAACCTTCTGGTTGGAGAACATCAGGCGCTCCACGACGGCGGGATCCTTGTTGAAGTCGCAGTAGGGGCTGAACTCGGGATCGGCAGCGTACTTGCAGATCAGAGTCATGCGCTCACGGGTCTCCTCCAGGATGGCGTCAATGTCAGACTGCTTGCACACGCCGGCCTCGATCAGAGCGGCGGGATAGGTGGTCAGAGGATCGTAGTTCTTCCAATCGTCCATCTCTTCCTTGGTGCGGTAAGCGTTCTGGTCGGAGACGGAGTGGCCGCAGAAGCGGTAAGTCAGAGTCTCCAGAGCGACGGGGCCCTGGCCGTTGCGCAGCAGCTCCAGCTTGCGGCGCATAGCGTCGATAACAGCCAGAGGATTGAAGCCGTCAACAGTCTCGGCATGGAACTGCGTGGGGCTGATACCGGAACCGATACGGCTCATGCAGCCCTGGCCCATGGTCTCGCCACGGGTCTGGTCGCCCATGCCGTAGGAGTTGTTGAAGGTGTTGAACAGGATGGGCATGCCGTCGTTGTGAGACTCCCAAATGGTCTTGTACTGATCCATGGCGGCAAAGTTCATAGCCTCCCACACGGGACCACGGGCCATGGAAGCATCACCGATGTTGCAAACGCAGATACCCTTCTTGTTGTTCAGCTTCTTGTACAGAGCGGAACCGGTGGAGATGGTGGCGGAGCCGCCCACGATGGCGTTGTTGGGGTAGATGCCGAAGGGCAGGAAGAAGGCGTGCATGGAGCCGCCCATGCCCATGTGGAAACCGGTCTCACGGGCGAAGATCTCGGACAGGGTGCCGTACAGGATGAAGCGGATGGCCAGTTCCTTGACGTCCTTGGTCTCGCCCAGCTTCTGGGTGGCACGCAGGCACTTGCCGTCCAGGAAGTTCTCCATGACGTTCATCAGGTCCTCGTCGCTCATCTTCTGGATGGTGGACAGGGCCTTGGCCAGGATCTCAGAGTGAGAACGGTGAGAGCCGAAGGCAAAGTCGTTCTCGTCCAGCAGGTAGGACTGACCCACGCAGGCAGCCTCCTGACCGATGGACAGGTGGGCGGGGCCGGGATAGGTGGGATCGACACCGTTGTAGGAACCCTGGGTCTTGATCAGGTTCAGCATGGTCTCGAACTCACGCAGGACGGTCATGTCACGGAAGATGCGGATCAGGTCGGCCTTGGTGAAGTTCTTGGCCTTCAGCTCGTCCTTGATGGACTTGTTGTACTGGTTGACGGGGATGCTCTCGAAGGTGACTTCGCCGGCAGCGCGCACCTTTACGGGATCGACATACAGACTGTTAGGCATTGTAATTCTCCTCCTTAATTAAATGTGGAAAATAGCTTCACGGATGATTTCAGCCACGGTGGGGTGGGGGAAGACCAGCTTCTGCAGGCGGGCAGGAGTCAGCTCGGTGTCCACCATCATGGTGGCGGTCATGATGATCTCGGAGGCGTAGCTGCCGACCATGTGGCAACCCACCAGACGGTTGCGGTCCTGATCCACGACCAGCTTGATAAAGCCGTTGGGATTCTCGGCCTCGGCCACGTAGCGGCCGGCGTACATCATAGGCAGCTTGACTTCCTTGGCGTTCATGCCACGGGCCTTGGCGGCGTCCAGAGACAGACCCACGCTGGCAACCTCGGGATCGGTGTAGATGACGGAGGGGATGACGTCGTAACGCATCTCGTCCTTCTTGCCCAACATGTGGTTGACAGCCACCTCAGCTTCACGGTAGGCGGTGTGAGCCAGCATAATCTTGGCGTTGCAGTCGCCCACGGCGTACACGCCGGAGACGTTGGTGCACATATGACGGTCGGTGATGATGGCGGCACGGTCCATCTCGATGGACAGCGTCTCCAGACCGATGCCGGCGGTAGCGGGCTTGCGGCCGGCGGCCAGCAGGACCTTATCGCAGGCAATTTCCTTCTTCTCGCCGTTCTCCTCGTAGACCACGGAGCCGGACTTGATCTCCAGCACCTTGCAGGACAGCTTGAAGACCATGCCGCGCTTCTCGCAGGCTTCCTGCAGCAGAGCGCAGATCTCGGGGTCGGTGGCGCCGGCGATCTTGGGCATCATCTCGATGACGGTGACGGGCACGCCCACGCTGGCGAAGTAGTAGGCCATCTCCAGACCGATGACGCCGCCGCCGATGGCAACCATCTGCTTGGGCAGCTCGGTCAGATCCAGCACCTCACGGTTGGTGGTGACGAAGCCGGAGGCGATACCCTCCTTCAGACCGGGCACGGGAGGCACCACGGTCTCGGAGCCGCTGGCAATAGCCAGACGGCGTCCGTGATAAACAGTTCCGTTTGCCTCAACGGCAAAGCCACCTTCTACTCTGCCGGTGATCTTTGCTTCACCGGAGATAAC
>JAZSAQ010000063.1:0-10872 GCA_045601985.1 Lawsonibacter sp.
CGTTGAGCTGCACGTGAAGCTGGGCGTGGACTCCCGTCACGCTGACCAGCAGGTCCGCGGCGCTATCGTTCTGCCCCACGGCACCGGCATGACCCAGCGCGTTCTGGTGTTGGCCATGGCCGCCAAGGCTGAGGAGGCCAAGGCCGCCGGCGCCGACTATGTCGGCGAGCTGGGTCTGGTCGACAAGATCCAGAAGGAGAACTGGTTCGAGGTCGACGTGGTCGTTGCTACCCCCGCCATGATGGGCGTGGTTGGCCGTTTGGGTAAGGTTCTGGGCCCCAAGGGTCTGATGCCCTCTCCCAAGGCCGGCACCGTCACCATGGACGTGACCAAGGCTGTCAACGAGATCAAGGCCGGTAAGGTGGAGTATCGTCTGGACAAGACCAACATCATCCACTGCCCCATCGGCAAGGTCTCCTTCGGCGCTGAGAAGCTGGCTGAGAACTTCAACGCTCTGATGGGTGCTATCGTCAAGGCCAAGCCCGCCGCTGCCAAGGGTCAGTACGTCAAGAGCTGCACCGTCGTGTCCACCATGGGCCCCGGCATCAAGCTCAACGGCGCCAAGATGGGCTAATCCCAATTTTGCAATCAAAAAAACGGAGAGGTGCATTGCACCTCCCCGTTTTTTGTGCAAAATCGTTGACAAACGGCGAAAAGCTGATATAATATCCTCCGCAAGGTAACTTGCGACAAGTGAATAACCTTATCAAGAGTGGTGGAGGGAACGGCCCGATGAAGCCCGGCAACCTGCGGCAACGCAAGGTGCCAAATCCGGCGGTAGGTATCGAAAGATGAGGGTGCATCAACTATGAACGCCCGCTGTCTGCGAGCGTTTTTTTCGTACCCCGACACAGAAAGGAGAACAAAACCATGGCAAAAAGACTTTTTACCTCGGAATCCGTTACCGAGGGGCATCCCGACAAAATCTGCGACCAGATCTCCGATGCGGTGCTGGACGCCATTCTGGCACAGGACCCTCAGGCCCGTGTGGCCTGCGAGACCACGGTGACCACCGGCCTCGTCCACGTGATGGGCGAGATCACCACCAGCTGCTACGTGGACATCCCCAAGACTGTTCGTGAGGTGGTTCGTGACATCGGCTACGACCGTGCCAAGTTCGGTTTCGACTGCGACACCTGCGCCGTGCTGGCCTCTATTGACGAGCAGTCCGCCGACATCGCCATGGGCGTGGACAAGTGCCTGGAGGCCAAGGAAGGCGCTCAGGACGACGGTTTGGACAACGGTGCCGGCGACCAGGGCATGATGTTCGGCTACGCCTGCAACGAGACCGGGGAGCTGATGCCCCTGCCCCTGTCCCTGGCCCAGAAGCTGGCCATGCAGCTCACCCGCATCCGTAAGGGGGGTAAGGTGGACTACCTGCGCCCCGACGGCAAGACCCAGGTCACCGTGGAGTATGACGACAACAACCGTCCCACCCGTGTGGATGCGGTGGTGGTATCTACCCAGCACGGCCCTGATGTGGAGCTGGAGCAGATCCGCCGCGACATGGTGGAACTGGTCATCAAGCCCATTATCCCTGCCGATCTGATGGACGGGGACACCAAGATTTATGTTAACCCCACCGGCCGCTTCGTCATCGGTGGTCCGCAGGGTGACTCCGGCCTGACCGGCCGCAAGATCATTGTGGATACCTATGGCGGCAGCGCCCCCCACGGCGGCGGCGCTTTCTCCGGCAAGGACCCCACCAAGGTGGACCGCTCCGCCGCCTACGCCGCCCGCTGGGTGGCCAAGCACGTGGTGGCTGCCGGTCTGGCCGACAAGTGTCAGGTGCAGCTGGCCTACGCCATCGGCGTGGCCCGTCCTGTCAGCGTCCGTGTGGACACCTTCGGCACCGGCACTGTCAGCGATGCCCAGCTGGAGGATGCGGTGAACAAGACCTTTGATCTGCGTCCCGCCGCCATTATCCGGGATCTGGATCTGCGCCGTCCCATCTATCGCCAGACCGCCGCTTACGGTCACTTCGGCCGTGCCGATCTGGATCTGCCCTGGGAGCGCCTGGATCGCATCGAGACCCTGAAGGCAAACCTGTAAAACCCAAAACCGCCGGGATGATTGTCCCGGCGGTTTTTGTTGCATTTCGGGGGAGAATGGGGTAAAATAATTGCCGTAATCTTTGCTTGACAGGGGAGAGGGTTCTACCTTTTCCGCTCTGCCGAAGGAGGCTGTCCAAATGGATAAAAGGGAAATTCTGCGCCATGTGGATCACACCGTTCTGACCACCACCGCCACGTGGGAGCAGGTGAAGAAGCTCTGTGACGAGGGAATGCGGTTTGGTACTGCCAGCGTGTGCATCCCCCCTTGCTATGTGGAACGTGCTTCGAATTATGTAAACGGAAAGCTGAAAATTTGCACCGTCATTGGGTTCCCAAACGGGTACAACACCACGGCGGTGAAAGTGTTTGAGACCGAACAGGCTGTCTGTGAGGGCGCAGACGAAATTGACATGGTCATCAACCTCGGCATGGTCAAGGAGGGTAACTGGACTGCCGTGACGGAGGAGATCCGTGCGGTGAAAGCTGCCTGTGGCGGTCACCTGCTGAAGGTGATCATCGAGGCGTGCCAGTTGACCGAGGAGGAAAAGGTGGCTGCCTGCCGTGCCGTTACCGAGGCCGGAGCGGAGTATATCAAGACCTCCACCGGCTTTTCCACCGGCGGTGCGACCCGGGAGGATGTGGCGCTGATGCGTGCAAACGTTGCGCCCCAGGTGCGCGTGAAAGCCGCCGGCGGCATTCGCAGCTGGGAGGATGCACAGGCGTTCCTGAACCTGGGTGCCGACAGGCTGGGTACCAGCGCTTTGGTCAAGCTGGCTGTGGAAGAAAAACTGTAAATCCATTTTCGTTAACACAACCCCCGATGCGGCTGACCGCGTCGGGGGTTTCTGTGTCTTGATGGAACGGCGGCGCATAGAATGGAGCGTGGCACTGCCACAAAGAAACGAAAAGTGAGGCGCGCTATGAAACAATACTATGCTTCTGCCTGCAGTCAGGCAAACGGGTGCGGGGATGAGTGCTGGTCCGGGAAACCGGTTTATCCCATGCCCTGCCCCCAGTCCTGCTGCTGCAACTGCCCGGCGGGTCCTGCCGGTCCTCAGGGCCCTGCCGGCCCGATTGGCCCAGCCGGTCCCACAGGCCCCCAGGGTCCCGTTGGTCCTGCCGGTCCCCAGGGAGCTACAGGTCCTGCCGGCCCTGTTGGGGCACAAGGTCCTGCCGGTGCTGTAGGCCCCGAAGGTCCCCAGGGTCCTGCCGGTGCTACCGGTCCGGAAGGTCCCCAGGGTCCTGTCGGTCCTGAAGGTCCTCAGGGGCCCGTTGGTCCTGAAGGTCCTCAGGGTCCTGCCGGAGTGGTTACCCCCGGTGCGGCGGTAGCCGATCTGCCCGCCACGGCCACGCTGGAAGATGTGATCAGCACGGTCAATGCTTTGTTGGCATCTCTGCGGGCTGCGGGTCTGTTGGAAAGCTGACGCAAGGGTGTCCCTCACTTCTGGGGGACACCCCTTATAAAAATGGGTATAATGGGAAAACTGCACAGGACGGAAGCGGAAAACTGAATGTGAAAAAAGGAAGAATTGTCTTGCAATTATCACATTTGGGGGGTATAATATCAGCGATTGAAAATTTGCCCGGCGGGAAAATTTCTGCCGGAAACTACATGGATATACGGAGGAGTCAACATGAGAAAAGTCCAACTGACCGAAACTGTGCTGCGTGACGCAAACCAGTCTCTGATTGCGACTCGCTTGCCCTTTGACAAGTTCGAGCCCATTCTGGAGACCATCAACAAGGCCGGTTTCTACTCTGCGGAGGTTTGGGGCGGCGCTACCTTTGACGTGTGCCTGCGCTACCTGCAGGAAGATCCCTGGGAGCGGTTGCGCAAGATCCGCGCCAAGATGCCCGATACCAAGCTGCAGATGCTGCTGCGTGGTCAGAACATCCTTGGCTACAAGCACTATCCCGATGACGTGGTGCGCAAGTTCGTGGCCCACTCCATCAAAAACGGAATCGACATCATCCGCATTTTCGATGCTCTGAACGACGTGCGCAACCTGGAGGTTGCCATCGACGAGACCGTGAAGAACGGCGGTCACGCCTCCGGTACCATCTGCTATACTACCAGCCCTGTCCACACCCACGAGACCTTCGTCGGTATGGTCAAGGATCTGAAGAGCATGGGTGCTGCCTCTATCTGCATCAAGGACATGGCCGGCATCATGGGTCCCCAGGAGGCCTACAATCTGGTTGCCGCCATCAAGGATGCCGAGCCTGAGATGCCCGTGGTCATCCACACCCACAGCACCACCGGCCTTGCGTTCATGACCTACCTCAAGTGCGTGGAGGCCGGGGCCGACGTGCTGGACTGTGCCATTTCTCCTATGTCCGGCGGTACTTCCCAGCCTGCTACCGAGACCATGGCCTATGCTCTGCGTGACATGGGCTACCAGGTGGATCTGGATGACAAGGCTCTGGTTACCATGGCGGACTTTTTCAAGGGTGTGCGTGCCGACTTCCTGAAGGCCGGCGTGCTGGATCCCATCTCCATGGCCACCGATACCCAGTGTCTGAACTATCAGATTCCCGGCGGTATGCTGTCCAACCTGATTTCCCAGCTCAAGCAGATGAACGCCATCGACCGCTTGGACGAGGCTCTGGCCGAGACCCCTAAGGTCCGTGCTGACCTGGGTTATCCTCCGCTGGTCACCCCCACCAGCCAGATGGTTGGTTCTCAGGCTGTGCAGAACGTGCTGGCTGGTGAGCGCTATAAGGTGGTGGGTAAGGAAATCAAGGCTTACTGCCGTGGCGAGTACGGCCGTACTCCTGCCCCTATCGACCCCGAGATCCAGAAGAAGATCGTGGGCAACGCCCCTGTTGTTGAGGGTCGCTTTGCCGACTCGCTGGAGCCCGGTTTCGAGGCTGCCAAGGCCGAGTTGGGCGCTACTGCTACTTGTGATGAGGACGTGCTGAGCTATATTGCTTTCCCTCAGGTCGCAACTGCGTTCTTCAAGGACCGTGAGGCCGGCTTCCCCAAGAAGGCTGAGCCCGTGGCCGAGAAGAAGGAGGCTGCCGCTGCTCCTGCCGTGGGAACCACATTCAACTACGTAGTGAACGTCAACGGCAACCAGTACGCCGTAACCGGTGTGGTGGGCGATGCCTCTGCGGCTCCCGCCCCTGCTGCTGCACCTGCGCCCGCTGCAGCTCCTGCTGCCCCTGCCGCCGGCGAGACTCCGGTGAACAGCCCCATGCCCGGCACTGTGATGAAGGTGCTGTGCTCTGCCGGTCAGGCTGTTAACGAGGGTGACCTGCTGATGGTGCTGGAGGCTATGAAGATGGAGATTGAGGTGTTTGCACCCTGTGCCGGCACCGTCAAGTCCGTCGTGGCTGCCGCCGGTTCTGCCGTTGCTACCGGCGACGTGCTGGCCACCATAGGCTAAAACGAAGCACATAAAGAGTGGATGCGTATTCCGCATCCACTCTTTTTTATGCCGAAGGTCGGAAATAGATTGCATTAATTTAATATGTATGCTACAATCCCGATGTTTGATTTTGTTCCTTGGGAGGCGCCTATGAACATCCGAATCTCCGATCATTTTGATGCCGGGCGGCTGGCACGATTTGTGCTGCCGTCGGTGGTTATGATGATTTTTACGTCCATCTACAGTGTGGTGGACGGTCTGTTCGTATCTAACTTCGTGGATACGACTGCCTTTGCGGCCATTAACTTCATTATGCCGGTGCTGATGGTTTTTGGTGCCATCGGCTTTATGCTGGGTGCCGGCGGCAGTGCTCTGGTGGCGAAGACACTGGGGGAGGACAGGCAGGAAAAGGCCAACGAGATTTTCTCCATGCTGGTGTACGTGGGCATTGGACTCGGTGTGGTGCTGGCGGTGTCCGGCAGTCTGCTGGTCCGTCCGGCGGCAGCGCTGATGGGGGCGGAGGGAGAGTTGCTGGATCAGTGCGTGGTGTATGCCCGTATTGTGCTGTGTGCGTTGCCCTTTTTTATGCTGCAAAACATGTTCCAGAGTTTTTTGGTCACCGCCGGACGCCCTAAATTGGGCCTGAAAGTGACGGTGTGTGCCGGCGTTCTGAACATGGTGCTGGACGCCCTGCTGATTATCATCTTCGAATGGGGGCTTGCCGGTGCGGCTGTGGCAACCGCCATGAGTCAGACCTTTGGCGGATTGTTGCCATTGCTGTTTTTTGCCCGTAACAACGACAGCACCCTGCGTCTTGGTCGCACGGAGCTGGATTGGAAAGCGTTTGGGCAGACCTGCGGCAATGGTTCGTCGGAGTTTGTGACCAATGTTTCCATGTCCGTGGTGGGTATGCTTTATAACGTGCAGCTGATGGCTTACTCCGGGCAGGACGGCATTGCAGCCTACGGTGTGATCATGTACGTGTCGTTTTTCTTCGTGGCAATTTTCCTGGGCTATTCCATCGGGGTATCTCCCATTATCGGTTACAACCATGGCGCAGAGAATCATGAGGAACTGCGAAACGTGTTTGAGAAGAGTATGAAATTCGTGGCCATGGCCGGTGTGGTACTGACGGCGCTGGCCTACGTGCTGGCCAACCCGGTGGCAGCTGTGTTTGTTGGCGAGAATGCGGCTCTTTGCGAGATGGCCGCCCACGCCTTCCGTGTCAACGCATTTTCCTTCCTGCTGTGTGGGTTTGGCATTTTCGGTTCGGCACTGTTCACAGCACTGAACAACGGCGTGGTTTCGGCGGTGATCTCCTTCCTGCGTATGTTCCTGTTCCAGGCGGTGACCGTTCTGGTCATGCCGGTTTTCTGGGATATTGAGGGTATCTGGTATGCGGTCGTCGTGGCGGAGGGATTGTCTGCCATCGTGTCGCTGACCTTTATTAGAAAGTATAAGCCCCGATATGGAATTTGAAAAAAGCCTCGCTCCGGCGGAGAAACCGGAGCGGGGCCTTTTTATCCCATGACCGGGAATAAAATTAAATAAAAATTTTGTCAGCTTTGCAGGATATTTCAATTTTGCTGCGTATAAAGCAGATACAAAGAAAAAACGGGAGGATCCTGTATGACGCTGCGAGAACAAATCGAACGGCAGGAATTAAGTCTGCTGTCGCCCCGCGCCTGCGCCGCTGCCAACTCACGGGGACGCCAGCGGGACGAGGCGGAGTGCGACGTGCGTACCTGCTTCCAACGGGACGTGGACCGCATCGTGTACTGCAAAGCATTCCGCCGCCTGAAGCATAAGACTCAGGTCTTTCTGCAGCCGGAGGGCGATCACTACCGTACCCGCATGACCCACACGTTGGAGGTCAGCCGGATCGCCCGCACCATTGCCCGTGCTTTGGGGTTGAATGAGGATTTGACCGAGGCCATCGCCTTGGGCCACGATCTGGGTCACACTCCCTTCGGCCACGCCGGTGAACGACTGCTGGCCGCAGTGATGCCCGGCGGCTTTGCACATTATCAGCAGTCTGTGCGTGTGGTGGAGCGGCTGGAGAAGAATGGCGAGGGCCTGAATCTGACGTGGGAGGTGCGCAACGGCATTCTCTGCCACACCAAGGGACAGCCTGCCGCAACACTGGAGGGGCAAGTGGTTCGCCTTGCCGACCACATCGCCTACATTAATCACGACATTGAAGATGCTCTGCGTGGCGGTATTATCTACCCCATGGATATCCCGCTGGAGATATCCCACGTACTGGGGTTTACCCACGGTGAGCGCATTAACCGTCTGGTAGCCGATGCCATCGAGGCCAGCTGGGAGCAAGAATCCATCCGTCAGAGCGACGAGGTGGGAGAGGCTATGCTGGCGCTGAAGGACTTCATGTTCGCCAGCGTCTACACCAATCCCCTTGCCAAGGGGGAGGAGGGGAAAGCGCAGGAGATGCTGCGCATGATGTTTGGTTATTACTGCGAGAATCCGGACGAGCTGCCCTCGGACTTCCAGAACATCCGCATGGAGGAGGGCGTGGAGCGGGCCGTGTGCGATTACATCGCCGGCATGACGGATCCTTTTGCCGTTCAAACCTTTGAAAAACTGTTTATCCCTATGGGGTGGACTGTGAAGTGATAACGCTTGCTATCTTGTGAAAGGAGGGGCACATATGGCGATTCCTGAACAGTTTATTGACGAATTGGTCAGCCGCACCGATATGGTGGACCTGGTTGGAAGCTACGTCCGATTGAATAAAAAGGGCAATAACTACTGGGGTCTGTGCCCTTTCCACAGTGAGAAGACAGCGTCCTTCTCTGTGTCACCGGACAAGCAAATCTGCTACTGCTTTGGCTGTCACAAAGGCGGCGGTGCCATCAACTTCGTGATGGAACTGGAGAATATGACCTTTGTGGATGCGGTGCGCCATTTGGCCCAGCGGGCGGGGATGACCGTGCCGGAGAGCGATTACGATACCGGTCGCAAGGAAAAACGGGAACTGCTGCTGGAAATCAATAAGCAGGCGGCCCGCTACTTCCACAGCCAGCTTTATGCTCCTGCTGGTGTTGCGGGATTGGAGTACCTGCGGTCGCGAGGCCTGTCACAGGCTACGTTGACCAATTTTGGCTTGGGTTTTGCCCCGGACAGTTGGGACGGACTGCTCAGCCACCTGGCGGAGAAGGGCTATGACAAGAAAACCGTGCTGGAAGCGGGCCTTGCTGTCAGCAACGACAGGGGCCGGATCTACGACCGGTTCCGCAACCGGGTGATGTTTCCCATCATTGACGTGCGTGGTTCGGTCATCGGCTTTGGCGGCCGTGTGATGGACGACTCCAAACCCAAGTACCTCAACTCTCCGGAGGGGTTGGTGTATAACAAAAGCCGCAACCTGTTTGCACTGAATATATCCAAAAAGACCAAGACCGGGCGCATCATCCTGACGGAGGGGTATATGGATACCATCGCCCTGCACCAGGCGGGGTTTGACTGTGCAGTTGCCAGCTTGGGCACAGCCCTTACTCCTGACCACGCCCAGCTTCTGGCCCGCTACACCAAGGAAGCGGTCATAGCCTACGACGGTGACGGCGCCGGTGTGGCTGCCGCCCAGCGGGCCATCCCGCTGTTGGAGCGAGCTGGGTTGAAGGTGCGGGTGCTGCGTATGCGGGGGGCAAAGGACCCGGACGAGTTTATCAAGACCTACGGCAGAGATGCCTTTGCGAAACTGCTGGACGAGAGTGAAAACCATATTGAGTATCGTATGCAGCAGATCCAGTCCCGCTTTGACCTGACCGATGACGCCCAGCGGGTGGACTTTATCCGTGAGGTCACCGGTCTGCTGGCCTCGCTGCCCAACGCAGTGGAGCGGGAAGTCTACGGCGGGCGGGCGGCTCAGACCGCCGGCATCTCGGCGGATGCCCTGATGCAGGAGGTCAAGAAGGAACTGCGGCGCCGCTTTGCAAAGGAAAAGAAACAGCAGGAGCGCCGCAATTTGGCACCGGCAGCCAACGCCCAGCCGGAGAACCGGGCGCTGAGGTACGAAAATATCCGTTCCGCCATGGCGGAGGAGGGGGTGCTGCGGCTTGTGCTGCTGGAGCCCACTCTGCTGGATCGGGTGGACGGCCTGACGGGGGCGGACTTCTCGGCGCCGTTGCTGGGCAAGGTGTTCGACCTGCTGCGTGACCGTCACGCAGATGGGCGCAGCGTGCAGCTGGGTGGACTTGCCGGGACCCTAACGGCAGAGGAAATGAGCCACATGGCACGGGTCACAGACAAGCCGGAAAGCCTGGGGCACAGCCAGCAGTCGCTGACAGACTATATCAACATCATCCGCATGGAGCGGATCAAGCGCCAAAGTGGGTCGGACGAGGATCTGCTGCGGGCGGCAATGGAAAAACACAAAAAAGCCAAAGCTTACGGAGGAGAAACAACATGAGCGAGAAAAAGAATGTGACCAATCAGTCTGAGCAGATGCAGGACAGCAAGAATGCCGCTGCCGAGCAGAGCAAGGCGGAAATGCTGAAAATCGTAGAGGGTATGCCCGGCGCCGAGCGGCTGAGCGAGCTGCTGGAGCGTGGAAAGAAGAAGGGCAACCTGTCCTCCGGTGAGTTGATGGAAGTGCTGGAGGAAATGAACCTCGAGAGCGAGCAGATGGACAAAATTTACGATACCATGGAAAATTTGGGTATCGACACCGTGGGCGAAGACTATATGCCCGACCTGAACGAGGCGGAGATGCCTCCTGCCGAGGAAATCGAGGAGCTGAGCGAGGAGGACATGGTGGATCCTGCTGCCATGATGGACGCCTTTGGCAGCGATGACCCCGTTCGTATGTACCTCAAGGAAATCGGTAAGGTCAACCTGCTGACCGCCGAGGAGGAGATCGAACTGGCTCAGAACATGGGAGCCGGTGATGAGGCTGCCCGCCAGCTGGCCGAGATGACGGAAGCAGGGGAGGAGATCCCCGAGGAGCTGCTGGCCCCCCTGAAGCAGATGATCGAGAAGGGAGAAAAGGCCAAAAAGCGTCTGGCCGAGGCCAACCTGCGACTGGTGGTGTCCATTGCCAAACGATATGTGGGTCGCGGCATGCAGTTTCTGGCCCTGATTCAGGAGGGTAATCTGGGCCTGATCAAGGCGGTGGAGAAGTTCGACTATGTGAAGGGCTTTAAGTTCTCTACCTACGCAACCTGGTGGATCCGTCAGGCTATCACACGTTCCATTGCAGATCAGGCCAGGACTATACGTATTCCCGTCCATATGGTGGAGACCATCAACAAGGTCATCCGTGTCCAGCGCCAGCTGCTGCAGGAGCTGGGGCACGATCCCAGTCCCGAGGAGACAGCCAAGGAGATGGGCATGCCTGTGGACAAGGTCCGTGAGATTTTGAAGATTGCCCAGGAACCTGTTTCTCTGGAAACACCCATTGGTGAGGAGGAGGACAGCCATCTTGGCGA
>JAZSAQ010000064.1:0-4252 GCA_045601985.1 Lawsonibacter sp.
GCAGCACCGTGGCGCTGACCATTGATATCGGCCTGCAACAGGCGGTGGAAGAGTCTTTGGCCCGCCGGATCCCAGGCTTGTCCGGTAAGAATACCGAAGGTGCGGCGGCGGTGATTATTGATGTGACGGATGGCGGCGTGCTGGCCTGTGCATCCTACCCCACCTTTGATCTGGCCAACTATTCCGCAGACTACAATGAGAACGCAAAAAATCCCCTCAAGCCTTTGTACAACCGGGCGCTGCTGGGTACGTATGCACCCGGCTCGACCTTCAAAATGGTCACCGGTATTGCGGGACTGGAGGAAGGGTTGATCACGCCCAGCACACAGATTTTAGACACCGGTGTGTACCGGTATTATACCGACAACGGGCCCCGGTGCTGGATCTACAACCAAAACGGAGGCACACACGGTCAGCAGACCGTGGCCGATGCCATCAAGAATTCCTGTAATATCTTTTTCTACGACGTAGGCCGCCGGCTGGGTATCGAGGTGCTGCAGGATTATGCAGCCATGTTCGGCCTTGGTGAAAAAACGGGGCTGGAGCTTTCCGAACGGGCGGGCGTTATGGCCGGGCCGGAATATACGGAGTCCCTGGGTGGAACCTGGTATCCCGGCAGCACGCTGTCTGTGGCCATCGGACAGGAGAGCAGCCAGTTTACCCCCATCCAGCTGGCCAATTACGTGGCGACGTTAGTCAATGGTGGTACCCGGTACAGAACGCATCTGCTGGACCGTGTGATTGGGGCAGACGGTACGATCCTGCACCGATATCAGCCGGAGGTGCTGGATACCCTGGATTTGGAGCCCAAGAACCTGAATGCGGTAAAAGCGGGTATGTTGGCCCTGACCCGGGAAGGCTCACTGGCGCCATATTTCAAGGACCTGCCCGTGGCAGTGGGTGCCAAGACCGGCTCGGCTCAGGTCAGCGCAAGCTCCAAGGAGTCCAACGCCGTGCTGGTTTGCTTTGCCCCCTTTGACAATCCGGAGATCGCCGTTGCCATTGTGGCGGAGAAGGGTGGTACCGGCTCGGAGCTGGGTGCGGTGGCAGCAGACATTTTCCGGTGGTATTTCGAAGGAGAAACAACAGAAGAGAACCCGGAAGCGGGGGCAGCGGTTGAGCCCGAACCTCAAATCGAGGAGCCCTGACGAATGGGCAATCATTTATGAACAAACCTGCGGGTTGCCGCAGTCTAAATTATAAGGAGAGAGATACTATGGCAGAAAATTGCACACACGATTGTTCCACCTGCAGTGCCAACTGCGGGGAACGCACCAATCCTCAGGATCTGCGGGCGCCCGCCAATGCCGGCTCCCGTGTGAAGAAGGTCATCGCCGTTGTCAGCGGCAAGGGCGGCGTGGGCAAAAGCACTGTGACCGCCGGTCTGGCCGTGGCCATGGCACGCCGTGGCAAAAAGGTGGGTGTGCTGGATGCCGACATTACCGGCCCCTCCATCCCCAAGGCCTTTGGCATCCACGGGCCGCTGGTGGGCGATGACGGCGGTATGCTCCCGGCAGAGACCCGTACCGGTATCAAGGTGGTGTCCGTCAACCTGCTGACCGAGACCGAGACAGACCCCGTTATTTGGCGTGGTCCCGTCATTGCCGGTCTGGTCACCCAGTTCTGGAGCGACACCGTGTGGGGCGACGTGGACTATATGTTTGTGGATATGCCTCCCGGCACCGGTGATGTGCCTCTGACCGTGTTCCAGTCCCTGCCCGTGGACGGCATCGTAGTGGTCACCTCCCCTCAGGAGTTGGTGAGCATGATCGTGACCAAGGCAGTCAACATGGCCAAGCTGATGAACATTCCCATCTTGGGTCTGGTGGAGAACTACAGCTGGTTTGAGTGCCCCGACTGCGGCAAGCGCCATGCTATCTACGGCGAGAGCCACCTGGACGACGTGGCGCTGGAGCTGGGCTTGCCCGTGCTGGCCCGCCTGCCCATCGACCCCACCCTTGCCAAGGCCTGCGACGGTGGCCGGGTGGAAGAGGTCGCCCGGAACTATCTGGAAGAAGTGGCTGAGCGACTGGACAAGTAACAATTCATATAACGCAAGGGCCGCCCAATGGGCGGCCCTTGCGTTTGCCGTTATGGCAGCGGTTGAAAAATGGAAGGCGTATGACCAACAAGTACACAAAAGGGTGTCAGCCGAACAATACCTGCACGGTGAAGGCCAGGGTCATTACAATGATGCCGAAGCTGGCGCAGTTTTCCAGTAGCAGGGTGCTGCGGTGAGGGGCGGCAACGGCGGTCTGTACCGGAGCGTCGTCGTAATCCACGTCAAAGTCCAGGGTCTGCTCCTGCTGAGCCCGGGCCAGGCGGCGGCGGTACTCGGTCAGGTCGACCACGTTATCGGTATGGCGGATGAAATTGCGGGTGGTGTAATACATAGTCTGCATAAGGAGTACCTCCTGTTCGTTGATGTCTGTAGTATATCCGAAAGAAAGTCCCAAAAGACGGACTTTTGTTTCCAGGCACGGGGGCTCGGGGGAAGCAGAACGATTGTTCGAGTTAAAAATACAACATCCGTTCGAGTTTGTCAAGAGTTTTTTCGAACATTTTTTCGAATTTTTTGTTTTTCGCCCAAAACAGTTTCGAAAAACGGGAAAAATACCGCAAAAAGGCTCTTGACGGAAGGTGTTTGGTATAGTAGAATAACCGAAAAGCTTAACGGAGAACAGTACCCGTGCGATGGGGTTCAGAGAGAGGGCGGTTGGTGAAAGCCCTTCGAAGTCGCATGGAGAAGGCGCTCTGTCGCTGTGGGCAGGAAATGGCCCGCCGGTCCCCGCCGTTACCGGGAAGGAAGTGCGCATCAGCCAGATGCGAATTCAGGTGGAACCACGGACAGACATTGATTTGTTCGCCCTGAGCCGAAAATTTGCGGCTTTGGGCGCTTTTTTATGCCCGAGCCAAGTGAAAGAAAGGGAGTTTCAATATGAAAAACATCGACAAGACTATGGAAAAAATCGTCGCCCTGTGTAAGGGTCGCGGCTTCGTCTTCGCCGGCTCCGAGATTTACGGCGGCCTGGCCAACACCTGGGACTACGGCCCCCTGGGTGTGGAGCTGAAGAACAACGTCAAGAAGGCCTGGTGGAAGAAGTTCGTCCAGGAGAACCCTTACAATGTGGGTCTGGACGCCGCCATCCTGATGAATCCTCAGGTGTGGGTCGCCTCGGGTCACGTGGGCGGCTTCTCCGATCCTCTGATGGACTGTAAGGAGTGTAAGGAGCGTTTCCGTGCCGACAAGGTCATCGAGGATTGGTGCAAGGAGAATGATTTCACTCTGCCCAAGCCCGTGGACGCTTTCTCCCAGGACGAGATGAAGGCCTTTGTGGAGGAGCATAACATTGCCTGCCCCACCTGCGGCCAGCATAACTGGACCGACATCCGTCAGTTTAACCTGATGTTCAAGACCTTCCAGGGCGTGACCGAAGATGCTCGCAACACCGTTTACCTGCGTCCCGAGACCGCTCAGGGTATCTTCGTTAACTTCCAGAACGTCCAGCGCACCACCCGCCGCAAGCTGCCCTTCGGCGTGTGCCAGGTGGGTAAGTCCTTCCGCAACGAGATTACCCCCGGTAACTTCACCTTCCGTACCCGTGAGTTCGAGCAGATGGAGCTGGAGTTCTTCTGCAAGCCCGGCACCGAGCTGGAGTGGTTCGCCTACTGGAAGGACTTCTGCAAGCAGTGGCTGCTGGATCTGGGCATGAAGGAGGAGAACCTGCGCCTGCGTGACCACGATCCCGAGGAGCTGAGCCACTACTCCAACGCCACCACCGACTTCGAGTTCGTCTTCCCCTTCGGCTGGGGCGAGCTGTGGGGCGTTGCTTCCCGTACAAACTTTGACCTGAACGCCCACCAGACCACCTCCGGCAAGGATCAGACTTACTTCGATCAGGAGACCAACGAGCACTACATCCGCTACGTGGTGGAGCCCTCTTTGGGTGCTGACCGTGTGACCCTGGCCTTCCTGTGCGAGGCCTATGACGAGGAAGTGGTGGATGCCGAGAAGAACGACGTGCGTGTGGTTCTGCGTTTCCATCCCGCTCTGGCTCCCTTCAAGGTGGCCGTGCTGCCCCTGTCCAAGAAGCTGGCTGACAAGGGTCGTGAGATCCAGACTGAGCTGAGCAAGTACTTCATGGTGGACTACGACGATGCCGGCTCCATCGGCAAGCGCTACCGCCGTCAGGACGAGATCGGTACTCCCTACTGCGTCACCGTGGACTTCGAGACCGTGGGCGACGAGAAC
>JAZSAQ010000065.1:0-6620 GCA_045601985.1 Lawsonibacter sp.
GAGCAAGGTGGGCAACCACAGCAGCTGGGCAGCCGACGCCCTGAAGTGGGCGGTGGAGCAGGGCATCCTTGAGAACGTGCCCTTCACCAACGCCACCGAGCAGGCCACCCGTGCCCAAACCGCACAGATGCTGACCAACTACCTGACCTAAACCCAGACAGCCGGCCCCCCCGCATATGCTGCGGGGCCAGCAGCGTTCTGTCCGCAAGATCACGATTGCGGTATCGCACATTATCCAATTGCGCCAAATCGCCGAACTTTCTGTCATTTTGCAAAATAGACGGCACAACCGAAATATCATATAATTGCATTTACAAGCAGACTAAAAACTTACGAAAAGGGGTATTGCCGTGGAAAAGCATGAGTTTGACCTGACCGTGGAACAGGTCCGTGTTCTGTTCCAGTTCAATCCCAACTTCCTGAACCACCGTTACGGCTGGGACTCCCAGCGCCACAGCAATGTGAATTACGAGCTGCACATCATCCTCCGCGGTTCCTGCTCGGTGGAGGTGGAGGAAGACACCCTTTCCCTGTCCGCAGGCGACACCCTCATCATTGCCCCCGGCGTGTATCACGCAGCACAGGCAGACTCCGGTCCCTTCGAGCGGTTTACTATGACCTTTTCCACTCCCGACCCTACCGCCACTCCCGATCTCCGCTCGGTCATCACCCCATGCGTGCGATTCGGAGCCCCTCCGGAACTGCGCAGCCTGTGCAGCACGATCATGCGGGAATATGGCAGCGAATCGCTGTACAAAGAAAATCTCCTGCACTTTCAGCTGGGGCTGCTACTGGTGTTCCTGCTGCGGCAGCTCTCACAGCTGGAAAACAACGGGGGCCAAGGCAGACCGAACGCAGGTAAAAGGCTTTCGAAGAATACGGCCGAAATGATCCTGACGATCGAAGCGTTTTTTGTGAATCATATGGCAAATTACGGCATCATGCAGCAGCTTGCTGATAGCTTACATCTTTCCAAGCGCCAGCTGTGCCGCCTGATTCCCGAACTGTACGGCATGACCTTCCGTGAGAAACTGCTGGACACCCGGATGGATTACGCTGCGTGGCTACTGCGTACCACGCAGAAAAGTACCTCGGAAATCTGCAAGCAGGTAGGCTACAGTTCCGAACCCACCTTCTATACCAATTTCAAGCAGCATCACGGTGTCTCGCCTGCCCAATATCGCAGCAAGTACAAAACTGCCGATCTCAAAGAGCCGGACCCGGTATCCAAGTATACTCAATCATAAATATAAATTACCGACAGGGCGGAGGCAGGGTCTCCGCCCTGTTTTTTGCGCTCCGCCCGTCTAAATTCCCGCAATATTTGGCCAGTTTTTTCAAACATTTGACTGGAACGCCCCGCAACAAACTGATATCATATTGTCGGTTAATCTTATTTTTTCCCAGTCTCTTGACATCCCGGAATTCTTGCCGTAAAATCTATCTACCGTTAACGATAACGCAAAACAACAAAAGTCTTATTATAATAAATTTTGGAAAGGTAGGAAGAAACGATGAAAACAATGAAGAAACTGTGTTCCCTGGTTCTTGTTCTGGCTATGACCTTGAGCATGGTCCCGGGCACCCTGGCCGCAGGGTCGGCTGCATTTTCCGTGGCGTCCCACGCTGCGGGGGACAAGATCCTGTATGCCAAGTACTCCGGCGCCGCCGCCGAGGACGGCGCATTGACGGAGTCCGTTTGGCAGACGAACATCACCCTGTCCGAGGGCGTGAAGTTCGGTGCCATCTGGGACAGAGAAAATCTGTACCTGGGCTTCGCCGGCACCTCTG
This sequence comes from Lawsonibacter sp., assembly GCA_045601985.1. Classification (GTDB taxonomy): domain Bacteria; phylum Bacillota; class Clostridia; order Oscillospirales; family Oscillospiraceae; genus Lawsonibacter. The sequence continues at coordinate 1,792 of JAZSAQ010000065.1, forward strand.
CCCCCGCTGCCCCCGCAGTTATCACGCTGAACGGAAAGTCCGTGACCCGTGCCGGCAAGACGATGGGCACTACCCGTGAGATCGCCATTCCCCTGAGCGAAGTTGGTATCTCCATCTCCGACTACGACCAGTTTACCACCCTCAGCGTCACCGCAGGCGGCGCCACGTGGAGCGGTACTCTGGTGTTCGACTCCGTGGAGGGTACTGCGGTCAACCAGTTCCCCACATCCAAGACCGAAACCGCCCGGGTCGACTATGACAAAGCCTCCGACACCCTGCGTTTTACCACCCCGGCTGAATTGATAGGTGGTGATGGTACGGCGCTGGTGCGCTACAACGGCTTTGCCGGCGACAAGTCCGGCGTCTACAACGCCACTCTGGGCGAACCGTTCACCATCATCGACCCTGCCAAGCCCCCCGTTTCTCTGGAGTTTGACGTCCGCTTCGACAAGATTCCCGTGTTCAGCCGGCACTACACCTCTCTGGTGCATAAAGAGGTCTGTCCCGGTCTGTACTTCATCGTCGGCGGTAAGAACGTCAACACCGACGGCGAAAAGGCCAATACCGACACTGCCGGTATGACCTTCGGCATCACCAATACGGATGAGGGTCTAACTCTGTCCCTGCGTGCCACCGATTTCAAGGACGGTGACGTCTACGCCGAAAAGCTGCAGTACCCCCTGGCCATCCCTCTGGGCAAGACCGTGGGGCAGCAGTTCCACCTGCGCCTGAACTACAACGCCGCCGAGGATACCATTGACATCTTCGTGGACGACGTGTTCAAGGGCCGCATCGAGAACGCCGAATACGACAACCCCTTCCGTTACAAAAATCCCACCTATGGCGCTATCCTTCAGATCGGCGCGTACACGCGCAGCGACTTTGTCTACAGCGGCAAAAACGAGTTCGACATCACCGTTTCCCATTTGACCATCGGCGCCCAGAAGGTGATGGATCCCGCCACCCAGCTGAATCCCCTGAACTTTAACACCATCAAGGGCGAGAACGAGTCCCAGGCCGCCATTTATCACGACCTGGTGCTGCCCGACTCCGTCCCCGGTCCCTTGACCATTCCTCTGACTTGGTCCAGCAGCAACCCCGCCGTCATCGGTACCGACGGTAAGCTGGGCGAGGTGACGAAGGACGAGACTGTTACCCTGACTGCACGACTGACCAACGACCCCACTAAGACCAAGTCCTTTACCGTCACAGTCAAGGGGCCTGAGACCGGCGTAGCCTCCTCCACCTATGCGGACGCTGCTTTCGCCCAGACCGCCGTGACGATAGACGGCGTGCCGACCGAAACCGGCTGGCGTATGGGCGGCCGCATCCTGAGTGAAAACGGCCTGCTGATGGCCGAATACGGTTTCCAGTGGAATCAGACCCACCTGTTCGCCGCCGTTGACTTTGTGGAGTCTGTCGCCCCCGTGATTTTGACCTTCAACGGCCACACCTTCACCGTGGAAAACGGCAAGGTGCTGGAGAACGGTGCCGAAGTTGTTGGCGCCAAGCTGGCTGTGGGCGACAGCGCTTTGGAACTGTCCCTGCCCTTCGGCGCCATCGGCATGGGCAACAAGATTTCCAAATACGACGTGACACTTCCCATCCATGTCAACGTTAACGGCATCGATGGCGCTGCCAGACAGTTGACTCTGACCGACACGGTTTGGTTTATGTCCATCAACCGCAACAATAGCCCCTCCGCCAGCTCCGGCAGCCAGATCCGTGTGACCGGTCACTCCGCAGTAGCCGGCTTCCAGGGCGCCACCAAGTACGAAAACGGCTGGCGTATGTTCGACCTGTACAACCCCACCGGCACCAACCCCAAGGGCGTGCGTACCTATACCCTCTACAAGAACGCCGGCTTTGACGACCGCACCGTTGGTACCCGAGTGGAGTTTGACTTCCTTGCCTCCGCACTGCCCGTTGGCTCCGGCGACAGCGATCGGGGCACCGGCGGTGCATGGTCCAACTACGGCATCAGCTTCAGCTTCGGCACCAAGGGCAACGCTCTTAAAGAGGGGTGGGCCGTGACCAGCGGTATCATCAACACCCCAGACGGTCTGGCCTTTGTCCTGCACAACGGTGCTCTACACAAAATTAACCTGAACAAGCAGGTTGGCGATACCTTCCATCTGGCTATGGAATGGAAATTGGACGACACCCTGGATGTTTACGTGGACGGCGTGCTGTTGGGTACGTTCTCCGAGGTGTCCATGTGGAAAACGGGCGTTGCCGACCAGTCTGTCTGCTTCAACCTGATCCGTGATCCCGAGGCGCCCGGCGCCGAATCCCCCGAAGACAACTTTGACATTACCGTCAGCAACATTTCCGCCGGCCGCACCTACGCCGGCGACGGCCTGCTGGCCCGTCTGGACTTTGAGGACATCGCCGGCAGCAACCCCGCCCCCGATCAGGTGACCTCCAATCTGAATCTGACCACCACCATCACCGACGGTCTGATGGATAACACCTATCCCGTCACCTGGACCAGCTCGGACGAGAGCGTGATCTCCACCTCCGGCGTGGTGTCCCGTCCCCAGAACGGCGCCGCCTTCGTCACCCTGACCGCTGCCATCGACGGCGAGAGCAAACCCTTTGAGGTCATGGTACTGGGCAACAAAATGGACAGCAGCAAGGTGCTGTATTTGGAGAACGATCTGGATCCCGCCCACGGCGTTGGTATCAGCGCCACCGAGCCGCTGTTCACCTTCGACCGCACCAACAACAGCATCATCGCCGTGCAGGACAAGGCTGAGCAGGTCAATTTGGTCACCCTGACCGATGGTGACGACAAGGCCCGCCTGAATGCCGAGTCCCTGACTCTGTGGTACAGCAACGACAACGCTACCTACACCCAGATTCGCAACTTTAAGCTGATCCATATCGGCAGAAACTGGTATCTGTACGGCTTTGATGCCCGTGCCCAGTACATCAAAGTTCACTACACCCAGTACCGTGATGAACAGACCTCCTTCTACGGTGCCCTCGGCTCCATGATTACCGCCGGTTATGACAGCTCTATGGTCAAGGGCGGCTCTGCCAAGGAGTACACCGTCACCAATGACACCACGGTCAAGTACGACGCCGCCCTGACCATCCCCGGTCTGACCGGTGATCTCGGCCGCCTGCGTGTGTTTGACAAGAACGGAACCCTCCTGTACCACTATGTAGACGGCAACAGCGTCATCGTCCGCTTCCCCGAGCTGGCTTTGGGCAAGAACGACAAGGTGTATGTGCAGCAGGCTTCCTCCGGTATCGAGCTTTCCTGCAAGGAAAATGTATATGAGATCACCTACGGCAGCCGTGAAGCCACCCCCTTCGGCAAGAGCGAACGCTGGATCATGTCCCTGCCCGCCGGCACCAAGTTTGCCAACGGTACCACCCTGTCGCAGGACACCATCTACGCCATGGGCTACAAGCTGAACATCTCTACCGACGGCGGCCGCACCTGGACCGAGCATTCCAAGGTCGTAAACTGTCCTCCTTTCCTCAAGCCTCCCGTAGAGCGCATCGGCGGCAGTGGCGGCTGGACCTTCGATCCCCACACCGGCCGGATGTTCTTCAACTGCTACTGGGTCACCAGCTCGTTCAACGCCACCGATATCACCAAGTCCTATGCCGAGACCATGGTCATCGCCTCCGACGACGGCGGCAAGACCTGGTATCTGGCCGACACCCTGCCCCGTGACATCGTCAACGATCCCCAGTCTGCCTACATGATTACCTACAACACCGGCACCGTTCTGGACTGCTACGACGGCGACGGTCCCAACACGGACATCGTCTTCTCCATGGGTTCCCAGTACAACAGCCTGGGCGGCTTCTGCGTCCGTGTGGCCTACACCAAGGATGCCGGCAAGACCTGACAGCTGAGCAAGAGCAAGATTACCTACAAGGACATCGCCACCAACTCCGAGAACGGCACCTCCGAGGCTCTGATCCAGGAGCGTGACGATGGCGTGCTGGTTCTGTATACCCGCTGTCAGGATCCCGAAACCGACAACTTCGGTGTGTCTTACTCCCTGGACCAGGGCGTGACCTGGACGGAAGAGTGCGTCCTGTCCAAGATGTACACCACCAACACCCAGGCCACCATCTTTGACATGGAGGTCAACGGCAAAACCGCCGACCTGTCCCTGTGGTCCGGCAACACCGTTCTGGGTGGTCGCAGCTATTCCCGTTCCCCCCTGAACGTTGCCATCTCCACCAACGACAGCGAGACCTACCGCAACATTCAGAACCTGTCCTTCGAGTCCGAGATGGAGACCTATGACCTGAGCAACTTCCGCTACACCAACCCCTTCATCGTCAAGTGGAATGACGGCGATGCCTACATTACGTTCCATGACCTGGGCGACATCAACCGTGCCTCCGTTTCCATGTTCGTGCAGGACTTTGACAAGTGGCTGACCCGCACCCGCGGCGGCTACGACAACTTCGAGCATGGCACCCTGATGGGCGACGGCTGGGTCACCGTGAAGGGCGACGTCTCGGTGTCCACCGACAACGCCCGTGACAAGTATTCCATGCAGCTCACTAAGAATTCCATTGTCACCCGTTCCGTTCCCTATCTGCAGAACGGCACCGTGTCCATGGATATTTACGCCCCTGCCAATGCCTCCTTCACTTTGGAGCTGCAGAGCGCTTTGAGCAACGTCTACGGCGACGTGGCTATGCCCATCGGTCTGCGTGTGGAAAACGGCAAGCTGTACATGAACAACTCCTACAAGGCCATTGGCGAGCTGAAGGACGGCTGGAACACCCTGACCTTCGATCTGGAGCTGACAAAGGATGCCGCTACCCTGTCCGTCAACGGCGGCGAGAGC
>JAZSAQ010000066.1:0-7485 GCA_045601985.1 Lawsonibacter sp.
AGACTTCTTGATGATCTGGATCTGACCTCTGACAGCGGTGTTTTCCCATTCGATTTCCGTTGTAGAGCCGTTTTCGATGTAGATGGTTTTCAGCTTACTGTCCAGCACATAGCCGTCAGCGGCTTTGATCTCGCGCAGATAGTAGCGGCCATCTTCCAGTCCCTCATCCACATAGATGTATCCGTCCTGATCGGTCACATACTGGCCGATGGGGTTCTTGTTTCGGTCGTAGAGCAGGAACACGGCACCATAGATACCCTCGCCGGTGTCTGCGTCCACTTTGTGCAGCAGGATACCGGAAGCCTTTTTATTGGTCAGCTCCAGAGTGGCAGTCTGGCCGTCCTTAACCTCCACCTGCTGGGGCGTTGCATCGGCAATATAGCCGGAAGCTGCCTTCAGTTCGGTCACATAGTACCAACCGCTTTCCAGAGCAGGCAGCTGAATGACGCCGTTTCGGTCGGTAGTATAGGTGCCGATGATTTCGCCATTCATCTTGCGGACCTCAAACTGAACGCCGGAGATGCGCTTGCCGCTATCTTCGTCGCTCTTGGTGATGACAAGTCCGCCTACAGGCTGATTGGTAAAGGTCAGGGTCTGGGTATCGTTGGCATTGACAACTACGGTCTGCGGTGTGCTGTCCAGAACATAGCCGGGGATGCTGGCCGTTTCCTTGACCACATAAGTGGCAGGGTCAAGGTCTTTCAGCAGGATCTGACCTGCAGAGTCCGTGTAATAAATGCCGTTACTGGAAATCTGGCCTCCTGCATTGGGGACGTATGCACCATCAGAGGTCGTAACAGTAAACTGCACACCCTCCATCGGCTTGCCGGTGACGGCATCCTTCTTCACAATCACCAATCCGCCCTTGGGCATATTGGTGAAGGTCAAAGTCTGGGTGTCATTGGAGTTCACAACGACGGTCTGGGGTGTGCTGTCCAGAACATAACCGGGAAGGCTGGCCGTTTCCTTGACCACATAGGTGTCAGGTGCAAGGTTCTTCAGCACGATTTGTCCTGCGGCGTCGGTGTAATAGATGCCGTTGCTGGAGATCTGTCCCTCTGCATCAGGGACAAAGGAGCCGTTGGAGGTGGTAATAGTAAACTGAACACCCTTCAACGGTGTGCCGCTGACAGCGTCCTTCTTTACGATCACCAGAGTGCCCTTGGGCTGGTTGCGGAACTCAAGGGACACAGTTTCGCCTGCCTTAATACGGGCGGTCTGAGGCGTATCGTCCAGAACATAGCCGGGTTTTGCTGTGGTTTCCTTTGCCACCAAAGTGGTGCCGGGGTTGATGTTCTCAATGAGGATGCTGCCTGCGCTGTCGGTGGTGAAATAGCCGTTGGCATTGCCCACAACAGTGCCGTCAGAAGTGGTAACGAAGAACTTTACATCAGACAGCGGCTCACGGGTCACGCTGTCAATTTTTTTGATGAGCAAGCTGCCCTTGGGCGCGTTGCCAAAGTAAAGCTGTACCACATCCTGATCCTTGCCGGAGATATAGGCGGTCTGGGGTGCAGTGTCGATCACATGGCCGCTGTCGCTGGCCAGTTCCTCTACAATATAGGTGCCTTCGGTCAGGCCGGTGACGGTAAAGCTGCCGTTGGCGGAAGTCTTATAAGTGCCAATGACGGTGCCGCCCGTACCGCTGGTGCCGGTCAGATACTTGACCTGGAACACCGCGCCTTCCACGGCTTCGCGGGTTACACTGTCAAACTTCCAAATTACCAAAGCGGACAGAGGGATGTTCTCAAAGGTCAGCACCTTTCCGGTGCCGGACTGGATGTAGACCTCCTGAGTAGCCTCCTTGATGGAGTAGCCGGGGACGCTCTCCAGTTCCGTCACCTTGTACCAGCCGTCCTTCAGGCCGGTCAGCTCAAACTGGCCGTTTTCATCGGTGTAGAAGTAACCCAGATCGTTGATCTCGCCGCTGCCGGTATTGTTAGAAGCATAGATGACCTGGAACTTTGCACCCTCCAGAGGATCGCCGGTCACAGAGCAGATTTTGTTGACGGTCAGGCTGGGTTTCTTGTGGTTTTCAAAGTAGATGGTATGGTCGCGGTTGGGATACAGCGTCACAAGCTGGCTGGGAGCATCCAGCAGATAGGGAGAAGGAACAGACTTCTCGGTGATCTCATACACACCGGGCAGCAGGTTCGTCAGCTCCGCGCAGCCGTCCTTGTCCGTTCTGATCTCATCTACACTGTGGCCATCTGCGGCGCGCACGATAAACACGGTATTGGCGATGGGTTCTCCCGTGTCTGCATCGTGCTTATAGACGTACAGGTTAGGCCGGATCTGATTCTCCACTACAAGGGTACTGGTCTTGCCGGGGAACAGCTCCACATGGTATTCGCGCAGGTCGATGATGTGGTCAGCGGTGGTTGCGGTTTCCTTCACGGAGTACACACCCGGCTCCAAATCGCTGATGCTGATTTCACCCTGTGCATTGGTGGTGCGGTCCAGATAGTGACTGCCATCCTTGATTTTTGCAATACGGAAGGTGACGCCAGCCAGACGGGAACCGTCAGAACTGAGCTTGATGATCTCAATCGTAGGCTTGATGGAATTGGTGAACACAAACTCTGCATCTTCATTGGGGTCCAACTGAATGATGCGCTGTGCCTCATCAATCACATAGCCGGGGCAGGACTTCTCCGTTACCACATAAGCACCGGCAGGCAGCTTGCTCAGGTCGATTTCGCCGTTTTCGTCTGTGGTAAACTCTTCGGGGCCGTAATCACCGGCAACGGACTTGATTTCAAAGACAGCATTGGGAATGACCTTGCTGGGGTCATTGCTGTCCACCTTCACCAACCGCAGGCCGGGTTTTACATCGTTGAAGAACAGCAATTCACGGATGCCGTCTCCAGCAGTCAGCTCCACCTGCTGAGGTGTGGTGTCCAGAATGTATCCATCGTTGCCGGTATCCACCTCGTAGGCCAGATAAGTGCCGGGTTCCAGATCGGTCAGCAGAATCTCGCCAAACTCGTCAGTACGGAACTTGCCCAGGGATACGGTGTCTTTGAACACCTCAAAGGTCACATCGGGCATAGCTACCATGTTCTTGCGGTCGTACTTGATGATGCGCAGACCGGGCAATTCCTCGTTAATGAGGGAGAACACGTTGGTATCACCGGCAGCAACGCTTGTGGTATGAACGGTATCGTCCTTCAGCCAGCCAACCGGAGCAGTCTGTTCCACAATCTCGTATGCACCGGGTTTGATCTCCTCAAAGATGGCACAGCCATTGAAGTTGGTTTCTCCCGTGTAGGTGACGCCACTTTCAATGTGCTTGATGGTAACGACAGCTCCGGGCAGCTTCATACCCGTGTTGGAGTATTTCTCGACGCGGAGATTGCCGTAAGGCTCGTTTTCAAAGGCAACCTCTGCCACTTCGCCATACTTTACGGTGACATTCTGCGTGGTATCTTTACCCAGCAGGAAAAACTCGGGTGCTTCACGCTCAATGACTGTGTAATTGCCGGTAATGGTCAGGGGGATGTTGATCTCGCCGTTGTAGTTGGTGACAAAGGTTCCCAGAGTATCGCCGCTGGGAGTGATGACCTCAAACAGCGCTCCACTCAGAGGAATGGTGGTGCCTGCCTGATACTTTACGATCCGCAGACCGGTTTCCATCTCCTCCATCGGCTCGTCGCCATAATAGCTGTAGGTAGACAGACGGATGGGAGTGGTGGGGTCCGTGTCGCACAAATAATTCTGCAGATTGCCGTACTTGTCTGTTTCGGCACAGACAGCGTAGTAAATTGCGTATTTGTAGACATCGGCAGAGAAGGCCAGCTGCACACCGCCACTCTTGCCTGCAACAGCGTCAGCAGGATAGAGCACTTTGAACTTTGCGCCATAGCCCTGCCCGGTGCCGGTGGTGGTAATCGCCGTAATATCGTTGTTCTCCATATCCACGATGCGGGTGCCCTCGGGTACTTCATCGGGATTGGCAAAGGATACGGCAATGTCATAATCACACACCCATGTCTCGCTGTGGATGGTGAACACCTGCTGTTTGTACTGACGGCCATTGATGGTTACGGCATAGGCTTCATCGCGGTCCGGGGTTGCGGTCAGCTTGGGAGCCTGTACGGTGCTCCATGCGGTGCCGCGCTGATAGATGTTCTTTGCGGCAGCAAGGATTTTCTGCGCCCGTTCCATCTCCACACCGGTCAGGGTGGGATTGACCTTCAGATTGGCAATGTCCCAGTTGGGAAGCAGGTAGCACCAAAGAGCCATTTTCGTGGCATAGTAGGCGTGGTACTTATTCTCCAGCTTCAGCTCGCCCAAACTGCGATGAGGGTAGCCGTTTGCAATGATACCCATGACCTTGGGATCGCTGGTAATTTCCTCGGCCAGATATTCAATGCTTTCACCCTCCTCCACGCTCTGGGGAACGCCCTTGGTGTTGGGGTTGACACAGTAGGCGGGGATTTCTTTTGTCTGCCCCTTGCTGTTCACATAGTTGTAGTAAGTGTAGATCTGCTCACGGATGCGTCCGTTGATGGACAGATAGGACAGTCGGTAGCCGCCATTGTAAATGTCCACCTCGCCCAATGCCTCTTCTTCGGTAGCTGCGGCAAAGGCGGCTGTGGGGAACATTCCCAACACCGTAATCAAAACGAGAAGCAGGGAAATAATCCGTTTCTTCATCAGATAACCTCCTTGAAATATGGTTTTGGGGAAAAGAAAAGCGGTATGCTGCTGCATACCGCTTTCGCGCGTTTGTAGTTGTCAGATGGCCCGGATGCTGTACTCGGTGCGCTGGAACACGCCGTCCTTATACACATCAAAAGCCTCCATGTAGTAGGTTCCGGGAGGACAGGAATTGAACAGGTTTTCAATCTCACTTGCGCGCCACGGCCAGAAGGAATGTGCTTTGATCTCCGAAGGGATGGAAAGGCAGATACGGACAGAGGGGGTGCCTTTGCTTCCGTACTTCAGCTTGCCGTTTTCGCTGGTGTCCGGATGGTTGCCGGCAAGGTTCTGGAGGGTGTACTGCATACGCAGGCTCTCATAGCGGTTGCGTACAAACAGGTAGTCGCCGCCAGCCGTCTTAAAATGACGGATTTCCTCGTCGGGCAGGTCCACTTCCGGGAAACTGCTCCAGTCGCAGGTGGCCGCAGGAAGCTCTCCCACGGGTCCGCTGGCAAACATATTCTTGTCGTATCTGCTGACATCCGTGATGGTGTATTTGGTGCCGTCGGGACAGTCAATCACATCGCCCACTTTGGGGACATTTCGTGTGACTGCACCGGGGGCTGCGGCAGTTACTTTTACAGCAGCTTCCGGCTGATATGCCTTCGTGGTGTCGATCTCCACGGTGCGGGTCGCGCCGTTCCATTCCACGGAGAAGCCGACTGCCTCTCCGATGTCCCGGAGTTTGAAATAGTTGTTGCCGTTGATGTTGTAGCCGGTCAGTTCAATGGCCTGTCCGTTCAAAGTCAGGTTCTGGTTCATTTCCGCAAAGGGCGTAGCCATCACGCCAGCGGCGTAAGCAACGCTTCCTCCAAACAGGGTCATGCCGCAAAGCAGGCCGACAACAAAACTTGGAATACTCTTTTTCATTGGATGCTCCTCCTTATATTTCTTGATATGGTCAGCATATCGGAGGAATGAAAAACTGTCAAAAAATCAAACAGCCTTTGCCTGTACGCACCAGCGATAGTCCGGCTCGTTCATCACGCAGGTAATCAGCGTAATGATGTTTTCACTGCTGTCATTGAGAACCGTCAAATCGCTGCTGGAAATCTTGGCAATGGAATAGACCTCATAGTTCCTCGTTCCCAGCTTGGTGGTCAGCTTCACCGTATCGCCCAGATCCAGCGTGTGGATCTTACCGAAGTGGTTGTTCACGCCACGGTTGTGCGCTGCAATGGCGGTGTTGCCGTTAAAGAAGCTGGTGTTTTCAAAATGGCCAGCCCCCTTTTTCAGCGTTGCCGCGTCGGTTCCCTGATACACCTTCACAGTCAGACCGATGGCAGAGATTTTCAGAGTGCCGATATGCCCACCGGAATAGTAGAGGTCAGAAGTAACCGAAGTGTATTTGGTGCCTGCGCCAATGTCCTGGCTGGGACTGGAGGTGCCACCGTAAGAGGGCGGCACGATGGTCACGCCACCACCGGAAGTGCCGGGAATATAGCTGCTGTTCTGAGACACAAGATTGGGCGTCAGCAGCTCACCGGCATTGAGGGTATAGGAAGTGGCACTTCCAAAGACAGGGGGAACATAAGCGGCGCTCTTACTGCGGTCCATGTTGATCGGTGCAGCCGTTGTCACATAGATGGTGTTATCCGAAGTGGGTGTACCGAACAGACCTGCACTGGGCGCTTCAAAGGTGTATTCCAATGCCGACGCGGGCATAGAAAAAGCTGCCATCAGGCAGCATACGGCAAGAAGCATGGAAAGGCGTTTTTTCATCATTCATACCCCCGTTTCTTGTTCTGATAGTGGATATAACCCTTTCTGCCAAAGTAACCGGCAGCACCCAGACCAACAACGCCCAGAGGAATCAGAATCAGGGGCCAGTTGACCTCTGCGGTATTCCCGGTGTCCTCTTCAGCGACTTCCACGGCATCCATACTGGAGAAAACTGCTGTGTAGATGATGGTGTCGCAGCTGGTCTTGGTGATCTCACCCTTGTACTCCGCGGTCACGGTGTAGCCAGTGGCGTACTTGCTGGTGGCGGTGCCGGTGTAGGTGGCCACGGCGTTATAGCGCAGAGCCAGGGTGTAACCGTCCGCGTGATCGGCTGCGGCCTCCTGCCAATCCACATTTGCCAGAGTCAGAGTTCTGCCATTTTCCTCCACGCTCTTGGGGATCAGAGATACATCGGCATCGGAGAGGTTGGGATAGGTGCGGGTGGCAGAAACGGTGCGGCTGCTGGTCTTATAGCCAGCTGCTTCCACGGCGATGGTGGTGTAGTCCAGCGCAAGGATACCGGTATAGCCGTCCTCAGTGCTGATCTCCAGTTCAGGTTCCAGTGTCTTGATGATTTCAGCCATATCCTTGGTTTTGCTCTCCTGAGTAATGACTTCGATGTGGTCGATGGTATCCGTTTCGGTCTGGTCGTTTTTCAGAACATCCAGAAGCGTATACACACGGCCCTCGCGCTCAAAATCCCCGGTGGGAATGGAAGCTGGATCGTCCTTTGCGGTCAGATAATAGACCTTCTCCAGACGGGGGATGCCGTTTTCTTCACCGGCCCGGCCCTCTGCGGGGTAAATCGTAGGTGCGGCCTCCGGTGCTTCCTGTTCCAGAAGCTCCGTCAGCGGTTTGGTTTCTTCCGGAACGATCTCCGCTGTTTCTGCCGCCATCGCGGTACCGGCCATGCAGCAGAGCATCATGACCGCGCAGAGCATAGACAATACTCTTTTTTTCATATCACATTCCTCCTTACCGTGCAGGCCGGTTTTGTTCCTGCTTGCGCTCCTGGGGAGAAATCTCCCGCTGGATCTCACCCTGCATTTTGCGGAAGAG
>JAZSAQ010000067.1:0-2159 GCA_045601985.1 Lawsonibacter sp.
TATCATCATTGCGAAAAGAAATGCAGCCTGCGGCTGATGATATACACCTTCGGTGATGAGATGCACGCTTGCGCGTGATGATATACCATTGCTTTCGCAATGGATAAAAAATCGACAGGTCGAAACCTGTCGATTTTTGGTCCAAGTGGCGAGACTCGAACTCGCGGCATCCTTGCGGTGAAAGCCCCCGCGCAGTATAAAATACTCCCCGGAGAAATTTACAGGATTCTCCGGGGAGTATGCATTATTTCATGCGGGAGAGAATTTGCTGCAATGTGAGACCGCCGTGCTAACCGGGAGTAAGGCAAACGTTTAGTTGACTAAGGTGCCGGTATAGACGGTCAGCCGCTCGCCGGTTGCCAGTTGGCAGACCACCTCGACGGTGTATTCTCCGGTGGTGTAGGGTGACCATTCAGCTGTTTGGATCAGCCGGTTGAAATTCAGGGTCTGCGTGGGGGTGTTCTGACGGCCGGGAACATTCAGGATCACATTGCCGTCCTTATCCTTCAGTTGGGCATAGATATCAGAAAGCCCATAATTCGCAGTAACGCTGCCTGCGTTCAACTCCACGATCCGAATGGTGTCACCGGCGTGACTGAAGGTGCATTGGGTAGGCTCCACCGGATCGGTACCCAAAAACTCCGCAAAGGTAAAGGGGATGTAGTCCTGCGCCATCAGATCGGCGAAGGTAAATTTCCTGTTGATGTAGTTCTTGTGGGTGAAGGTGTCTCCGGCCTCGTTGGTATCTTCCGTCCAGGCACCGTGCTGATCCAGGATGTAAAGGTAACTCTGTGCGGGATCAATGGCACCGTCATTGGTATACACCACCACAGGGTCTGTCTTGATCATCATCGCATGGCCACCCGAGCCGCCACGCACCAGACCGTCACCGTGTTTGGCTTCCGCATAGGACTGGCACATGATTTCAGATCCGTTCTCCCGGATCACCGTTTTGGTGTCCCAAATGTCTGCCTGGAAGCGCTGCTGACTGTCGTCATAGGTATAAGGGCCAACACGCAGAAAGCCGTTGCGGTGAATCATACGGGAGGTGTCCGAGAATGTAGCGGAGTTGATTACCCTGGCCCAACCCCAGTAAGAGCCATAGGAGCACTGGTTGCCAAATAGGGTAGGGTTAGCCATAGGTTCGGTCATATCCACAACGCCGGTGCTCTCGTCAATGTAGTCCATCAATCTGTAGACATTGCCGCCGCCACTGGTGATGTAAGGCAGACCACCGTAGACCCATCCCATAGTCATGGAATCGGGGTTTCCGCTGGAGGCAATGGTGTAGCTCCAGCTTTCATCGGGGATCCAAAGGGCGGTCTTGGAAAAATAGAAGAAATCTACGCACAGATCCCGCAATTCTTCCGTAGTCATATCCTCGGATTTGACGGGGAAGGCGTTGATTGCGTCCCAGGTCAGCTTTTGATTGATCTGCGGCCAGTTTATAACCACGCCGGGAGCAGTAGTGACAGGTACTTCCTTCTCAGCACCGCAGGCCGCCAGGCTCAGCAGCATCATCAGGCAGCAGAGAATTGCCAATGTTTTTTTCATGATCATAATACCCCATTCTGTATTAGAATGTTCTCATTGTATGTAAATTTTCCGCGATTGTCAACTGTTTCGGCAACAGGAAACACAGCGGACAGACTGCGCTTACAGCCCGTGTCCACTTGTGCGTTTGTTTCGCATACGCACATCCGATCACTAAAGTGAAGTTAATTTGCTATAAGGGCGACCGTTGGATGAATGGTCCAAGTGGCGAGACTCGAACTCGTGGCATCCTCGGCTTCGCCGCCTGTTGCGGTGCCCTGTGTGCGCCTTGACGCTGTTGCGGCTGCGTTGCACACAGACCGCTGCCACTCACTCGGGTCGCTTGGCTCCGCCACCGGCGGCGCTCCCCTCGCTCCCCCAAAGCAGGAAACCTGCTTTGTTCGCAGGATGCCGCAGCCTCCAACTCAGCAGCAGGAAAACACAAAGAGAACCACCCCCAAGGGGCGGGTCTCTTTGCGTGGTCCAAGTGGCGAGACTCGAACTCGCGGCATCCTGCTCCCAAAGCAGGCGCGCTACCAACTGCGCTACACCTGGATAGGTCCGGAGGCTATTATACCACATATTTTGGAATTTGCAACAAGTTACTGGGGGAACATCCGTTTTTT
>JAZSAQ010000068.1:0-5326 GCA_045601985.1 Lawsonibacter sp.
CAACTACTACAAGTGGACTCAGTGGATCTTCCTGCAGCTGTATAAGCACGGTCTGGCCTACAAGTCCACCATGCCCGTGAACTGGTGTACCAGCTGCAAGTGCGTGCTGGCCAACGAGGAAGTGGTGGACGGCGGCTGCGAGCGCTGCGGCAGCCCCGTTATCCGCAAGGAGAAGAGCCAGTGGATGCTGAAGATCACCGCCTACGCCCAGCGTCTGATCGACGATCTGGACCAGGTCAACTTCATCGAACGTGTCAAGCTCCAGCAGAAGAACTGGATCGGTCGCTCCACCGGTGCCGAAGTGACCTTCAAGGCCACCACCGGCGAGGAGATCGTGGTCTTCACCACCCGTCCCGACACCCTGTTCGGCGCCACCTACATGGTCCTGTCTCCCGAGCATGCCTTGGTCAAGGGCTGGCTGGACGCCGGCAAGCTGGCCAACGCCGACGAGGTCACGGACTATCAGAAGGTCGCCGCATCCAAGTCTGATCTGGAGCGTACCGAGCTGAATAAGGAGAAGACCGGCGTGTGCCTGAACGGCGTGCGTGGCATCAACCCCGTCAATGGCAAGGAGATTCCCATCTTCATTTCCGACTACGTTCTGTCCACCTACGGTACCGGTGCCATTATGGCCGTTCCCGCCCACGATGACCGTGACTGGGAGTTTGCCAAGAAGTTCGGCTGCGAGATCATCGAGGTGGTTTCCGGCGGCGAGGACGTGCAGCAGGCCGCTTTTACCGCCAAGGACGATACCGGCATCATGGTCAACTCCGAGTTCCTCAACGGCCTGACCGTTAAGGACGCCATCCCTGTCATCACCAAGTGGCTGGCGGAGAAGGGTATCGGCGAGGCCAAGGTCAACTACAAGCTGCGTGACTGGGTCTTCTCCCGTCAGCGCTACTGGGGCGAGCCTATCCCCATGATTTGGTGTGACAAGTGTGGCTGGCAGCCTATGCCCGAGGATCAGCTGCCTCTGCTGCTGCCCGACGTGGAGAGTTACGAGCCTACCGATGACGGCGAGTCGCCCTTGTCTAAGATGCATGATTGGGTCAAGACCACCTGCCCCTGTTGCGGTGGCGAGGCCAAGCGAGAGACCGATACCATGCCCCAGTGGGCCGGCTCCAGCTGGTACTTCCTGCGGTACATGGATAACCACAACCATGACGAGCTGGTCAGCAAGGCTGCCGAGCAGTACTGGGGTCCCGTGGACTGGTACAACGGCGGCATGGAGCATACCACCCTGCACCTGCTGTACAGCCGCTTCTGGCACAAGTTCCTGTACGACATCGGCGTGGTGTCCACTCCCGAGCCTTACGCCAAGCGCACCTCTCACGGTATGATTCTGGGCGAGGGTGGTATCAAGATGTCCAAGTCCCGTGGCAACGTGGTCAACCCCAACGACGTGATTGCCGAGTTTGGTGCCGATACCATGCGCACCTATATCATGTTCATCGGCGACTTTGAGAAGGCCGCTGCCTGGTCTGACAACGCTGTGAAGGGCTGCAAGCGCTTCCTGGACCGTGTGTGGAACCTGGCTACCGAGCAGGAGCACACCGGCGACGAGTATTCCAAGGCCAACGAGGCGCTGGTCCACAAGACCATCAAGAAGGTGTCCGAGGACATCGAGGCCATGAAGTTCAACACCGCCATCGCTGCCCTGATGGCGCTGGTCAACGAGTTCTATGCCAACGGTGCCAGCCGCGGCGACATGAAGGCTCTGCTGCTGATGCTGTCCCCCTTCGCCCCCCATATGTGCGAAGAACTGTGGGAGATGGCCGGTTACGGCGGTCAGGTGTGTCTGCAGTCCTGGCCCGAGTACGATGCATCCAAGACTGTGGCCGATACCGTGCAGATGGCCGTTCAGGTCAGCGGCAAGGTCAAGGCTAACATCGTGGTACCTGCCGACAGCAGCGACGAGGAAATTGTGGCTACCGCTCTGGCTGACGAGAAGATTGCCAAGCTGGCCGAGGGCATGACGTTGGTCAAGTCCATCGTGGTCAAGGGCAAATTGGTGAGCTTGATTTTCAAGCCGCAGGCCTGAAACTATGGGAGAAGAGAGAAACTGAAAAACTTTTGAAAAAATTCATAAGTTTCTTGCAAAACCATTCTTGACAAGTGGCATCATTTTGCATATAATAGTTTACTGTTAAAGCCATATCTATGGCCCTTTTATGGAGTTTACTCCTCAATATCGGAGGGAGGGATATACAATGTCGGAAGTCCGTGTTCGTGAAAATGAATCTCTGGAAAGCGCCCTGAAGCGCTTTAAGCGTAGCTGCGCCAAGTCCGGTGTCCTGGCCGAGGTCCGTAAGCGTGAGCATTACGAGAGCCCCAGCGTCAAGCGCCGCAAGAAGTCCGAGGCTGCCCGTAAGAACCGCAAGAAGTTCTACTAAGACGCAAAACTGCGCCGCAACAATTGTTGCGGCGCAGTTTTCTTGTGTTGAAAAAACAGCAAAAAAGCGAAAAAAAGAATTGACAAGCACGTGGTAGTGTGGTAACATATTACTTGCGCTGAGGCGAAAGCCAATGATGCGCCGAATATGGGGGTATAGCTCAGCTGGGAGAGCGCTTGAATGGCATTCAAGAGGTCATCGGTTCGATCCCGATTATCTCCACCAACGGACATCCAAAAACGGATGTCCGTTTTATTTTTACATTTTGGATTTTGGCGGGAGGGCAGTACCATGGAGTGGTTGGAGAAACTAGGAATTTCCGATGCGGATATAGCAGAAATTCGGAAATACGACCGACTGCACGGGGAACGGATGCACCACTTGGCGCAAGAGTATATGGCCGGTGTGCCCCGGGACTATTTTGTGCCGTACCCCGAGGGGACGCGCCCTGCTGCCAACGCCCGGCGAGATGAATTTTTAGCTCGTGCCCGGGAGGGGCACGAAACGACCTATATGGCGGACTTGCTGTTTTGGCTGCACTGTGTTCCCATGGCGCAAAAGCGGTATGAGGAGTTTGGCATTGCGCCCGAAATCTTTTGGGAGTCCATGACCGACTTTTCCTATAAGATCCAGGAGTGCAAGACTCGTTTCGGTGTGTGCGGTGTGGCCTCGATGTGGTACTCGCTGATGTTTGAGTGGAAGCTGGTGGCGCTGGGTAGACTTCAGTACCAAGTAGTCACCTTCCCGGAGGAGAGCTATACTTGGAAGGACTACCGCTTGGAACGCGGTGATGTTGTCTATGCATGCCACATTCCGACGGCCGGACCGCTGACACAGGAATTGTGTATGGATTCGCTGGACCGGGCCTATCAGTTCCTCAAAGACAAGCTGAAAGGCGGAATTCTTCCGGTTACCTGCAACACCTGGCTTCTGTATCCGCCCTATGTAGAGCAGGTATTCCCGCCAAACTCCAATCTACGCCGATTTGCCGATCTGTTTGACGTGGTAAGTCGGACTGAAATTGACGTGTTTGATGACGGCTGGCGGGTGTTTGGCCCTGCCTATTTTGAGGAAGGACAGACACTGCCCTGTGACACCACCCTGCGCCGCAATTTCCTTCGTTACATCGAAAACGGAGGAGGCTTTGGTCGTGGCTATGGTGTGCTCCTGTATGATGGCGAGCGCAAGTGTATTTATAATAGTAGCGATGTATAAGAAAAAGGGATGTCCCAACGGGACATCCCTTTTGTCTTGCAATTAATCCAACGTCCACTCCAGCTCGCCGGTGGCGGTGGGGAGGATGGTCTTTTCCACAAGGCGGTTGGCCTTGGGGTCGTAAGCTTTGATGGTATAGGGATCGTCCTTGACCACCTTGGAGCGGCCGGACAGCACGCCGTCTTTGCAGGTGACATCCAGCAGGTCAGCCGCACCCTGAGTAATGTGGCGGGAGGTGGACACCAGCTGCAAAATGCCGGATTTTTTACGCACAGACAGTACCGCAGTGGCGCAGGCGGGGAGGGTGAGGGTCAGCTTGTCGCTGACTACGCCGTGGAAGGTATCCGTCCAGTACTCGTGGACCAGATACTCACCATCCTCCAAACCCAAATCCTCCCGGAAGTCCACGGTGATGGTGCGCTCTTCCTGCGCCAGATTGGTGACGGCGGCCACATTCCAACACTCAAAAGGACGATTGATGACCAAATTGGTGATAAGTTCATCCCGGTCCAAAGTCAGCTCACGCATGTCCATAGGATGAATGTCCAAAGTGGGCAAGCCCCGGCGCAGCAGTTCCACTCGCTCCATAGGCAGCTCACGAAGATCGTCGCCGAAGGTGGTGGGCAGGCCCAACAGAGAAACCAGTGTAATGCGGGTCTGTGCCTGGTACAGGTCATTGTACTCCGGACGCAGAACCACGTTGTCCGGGTCGCAGTACAGTTGGGTGTTATGGAAGGGGTACAGACGTAGGATGCGCTGTACGAAACTGGTTTTTAGCTCTTCCCAAGTGAAGATGTCGGCGCCGATACGGGCGGCATCGAAGATATCACTGGAGAGCAGGGTGGTGTACTCACCGCCGCCGCAGCAGGACAGCATATAGAACTCCTCGCCCAAAATCTCACGCACGGTGCGTGCGGCGTTGCGCATAGCCTGCGTGGTGGATTTGGAGGGATCGTACAGCTTGTCGTGGTTTCGGCTGGTGTACATACAGGTCAGGGGGAGCACGTCCCACTTCATGGCCTTATAGCCCCACTCAGAAATCTGCTTGACCGCCCGGGGGAGATAGTCCTGCAGGAACTTGGGGTGGGTCATGTCAAGGAAGTAGCGACCGCACCAATGGGGTTTGTCATACAGAACGATGTCCGGGTTTTCGTTTACGTAGTCGTTTTCTGTCGGCTCGTGGGTGGGAGCCATCCAAAGGGCAGGTGTGAAGCCCAGCTTTTCAATCTCGTCCGCTACGTACTTCAGGCCGTTTGGGTAGGCCTCCGGGTTGGGGGAAAAGACGTTCAAGCCGACCTTGAATTCGCCCTCACGGTTATCCCCATAGGCATTGTGATACCACTCCCAATCTACCCAAACCGTGTCGGCGCCGTAGTCGGCCAAAAGCTCTTTCTGCAACTTGCTGTTCTCCAAAACCGCTTGCTCGCAGGCATCGAACTTGACGGCATACCAGGTCATCCAGCCGGCAGGGGGTGTGGGGTACTGGGTCTTACACAGAGGCTTGTAGGGGACGCAGAAACGATCTTCGAAGTAGTGCAGAAACACCTGTACGCCAATTTTATCAATGGCTGTAAAGGTATAGTGCTTGCAACCCCAACACCAGCCCAACCGCAGGCTTTCGTCCTTGTCCAGCTGCAGCAGGCTGCCGTCGGCCCGGTCGAACAGAGCGTTGTCCCAGCGGGATACGGCAGGGCCGCAGCCGCCGCGCAGGCCGTGGC
>JAZSAQ010000069.1:0-5679 GCA_045601985.1 Lawsonibacter sp.
CCCAACAAGTACGCACAAGTGGGTACCGTCGTGCCCTGCTTGCTACAGATGATTGCATCTTAGCAAGTAAATCGTAGATTTCAAATTTTTTGACAAAATCGGCGAAGCTGATTTTGCCAAAAATTGCAGAGTGTACATACACCTGCTGTGCTTGCTATTCGTCGTTCCTCATAATAGCAAGTGCCATTTCCTAAATGGAAATCGGCGGCAACCGCCGCCTTGTCTGTCCAAAAGCGAAACGGACGGACGCTGTCAATGGCGGCGAAGCCGTTCATCTTGACCGTTGACAGCGTTCGTCCGTTTTGCTATCTCTGCGAGATTTGATAGATACGAATCGAAACGAATGAATGAAAAGGAGGCTTGACGAAATGAGTCCGCCTTTTGGTTGCCCAAGGTTGAAATCGTGGACGAAATAGGCCGCATTGGCGGCGTTCTGCTCCATAATGCGTTTGAGCTTCTTGTCGAGAGTTTCCTCGCCATCGTAGCTGCCTGTTACTGTGTATTCCGTACTGCCGATGATGAATGAGGTATCACGGAGGATGGCGAATGAACAACGACACCTCTTTTGATATAATCCAAGATTCCAATCCTGTTCAGACAGTTGCCCCTACCAACAAGGAGGACAACGATATTGCAGGTATCAAGAACTGGTTCAACGAATTTTTGCCAAAGATGCCAGTCGCAAAATCCGTGCGGTCAACAAGGCAAAGGGAGAACGAGGCGAGCGATTGACGTCCAACATTCCCTATGGGTACAAAGAAAATCCCGACAATCCAAAGGAATGGGCGGTTGATGAAGAAGCACCCGACAAGTCCAGCGGCAAGAGAAAGCAGAAGATTCATATCTCCTACGATCTCATCGGCTTTATTCCCGTGGATGTACTGACAAAAGCAGAACAGGCATGACCGAAATCATGCCTGTTCCAAGAAAATTGCGAATTCCTGTTTTACCAGCAGGGAGCCTTGCCGCAGCGTGTTTTTACCTTTTAGCACATCCTGGCGCCGGCGGGAATCTTGTCGTCCAGCATCAGCAGGTTCAGCTTCTCCTCACCCTTCTCGGTGTGGACGGCGGAAATCAGCATACCACAGGACTCCTGACCCATCATCTTGCGGGGAGGCAGGTTGACGATGGCCATCAGGGTCTTGCCCACCAGCTCCTCAGGCTTGTAGAACTTGGCGATACCGGACAGAATCTGTCGGTCGGTACCGGTACCGTCGTCCAGAGTGAACTTCAGCAGCTTGTCGCTCTTCTTCACGTTCTCACAGGCCTTGACCTTTACGGCACGGAAATCGGACTTGCAGAAGGTGTCAAAGTCCACGTGCTCGGTGAGCTGAGGCTCCAGCTCCAGGTCGGGCAGAGCCGCTTTCTTGGCCGCCTCGGCAATGGCCTCCAGCTCGGCAACGGCCTTCTCGGCGTCGATGCGGGGGAACAGGTTATCACCACGGCACACCTTCACGTCGGCCTTCAAAGAGCCGTATACGGCGGCGCTGTCCCAGGTGGAGCAGCACTGGCAGGTACCAATCTGCTCCAAAATCTTGGCGGCAGAGTCCGGCATAAAGGGTGTCAGCAGGATGGCGGAAATACGCAGGCACTCCAGCAGGTTATACATGACGGTAGCCAGACGGTCGCCGTTGGCGTCCATATCCTTGGCCAGGGCCCAGGGGGCGTTCTCGTCGATGTACTTGTTGGCACGGCCGATGACCTTGAACACCTCGGTCAGAGCATTCTGGAAGGCGTACTGCTCCATCTGCTCCTCGTAGCGAGCACGCAGACCGGAGGCCATGGCCACCAGCTCCTCATCCAAAGCATCGGTCTTGCGGGCGGTGGGCAGCTGACCGCCGAAGTACTTGTCCACCATGGACACGGTGCGGCTGAGCAGGTTGCCCAGATCGTTGGCCAAATCCACGTTGATGGTGCCGATCAGACTCTCGTTGGAGAAGTTACCGTCGGAACCGAAGGGGAAGGTGCGCAGCAGGAAGAAACGCAGGGCGTCCACGCCGAACTTCTCCGCCAGCACGTAGGGGTCCACCACGTTGCCCTTGGACTTGCTCATCTTGCCGCCGTCCAGCAGCAGCCAGCCGTGGCCGAAGACCTTCTTGGGCAGGGGCATATCCATGCTCATGAGCATGGCGGGCCAGATGATGGAGTGGAAACGGACGATCTCCTTGCCCACGAAGTGGACGTCGGCAGGCCAGTAGTCCTTGTAATCGTCGTACTTGTCATTCAGGAAGCCAAGGGCTGTGGTGTAGTTGAACAGGGCGTCCACCCACACGTAGACCACGTGACCGGGGTCAAAGTCCACGGGCACGCCCCAGGTGAAGCTGGTGCGGGACACGCACAGGTCCTCCAGACCGGGCTTAATAAAGTTGTTGACCATCTCGTTCACACGGGAACGGGGCTCCAGAAAATCGGTATTCTCCAGCAGGTCCTGCACCCGGTCGGCGTACTTGGACAAGCGGAAGAAGTAGGCCTCCTCCTCCGCATCCTCCACGGGGCGGCCGCAGTCGGGGCACTTGCCGTCCACCAGCTGACTCTCGGTCCAGAAGGACTCGCAGGGCTTGCAGTACTTGCCCTTGTAGCTACCCTTGTAGATGTCGCCGTTCTCGTACATCTTCTTGAATATCTTCTGAATGGCGGCAACGTGGTAGTCGTCGGTGGTGCGGATGAAGCGGTCGTTGGAGATGTTCATCAGCTTCCACAGGTCCAAAATGCCCCGCTCGCCCTTGACGATGTTATCCACGAACTCCTGTGGCGTCACGCCCGCCTGAGCGGCCTTGTCCTCGCTCTTCTGTCCCTGCTCGTCGGTGCCGGTCAGGAACAGCACGTCGCAGCCGGTCAGCCGCTTGTAGCGGGCCATGGCGTCGGTAGCCACGGTGCAGTAGGTGTGGCCGATGTGCAGCTTGTCGCTGGGGTAGTAAATGGGAGTGGTGATATAGAATTTATTGGCCATTGTCGGGTTCCTCCAATTCAGTTTCTTCTGTCTGTTCCTCTTGCTCGGCAGGACACATTCGCTCGGGTCGATCGGGGCCAAAAGCGGCAGCCAGCAGCATATAGCTCTGTGCGGTCAGCCACACAGCGCTGCCCAGCCATACCAAGGCGTTGCCAAGGCCCACGCCGTCGGCAAGGGCGGCAGGCGTCAGCGCTACAGCCAAAAGGCCATACACACAGGTACGGCCGGCGCCGCCCTTATCAAGTGAAAGGCTGGCCTGGGCGTACATTGCCAGCACGATAGCCACAGCGGACAGCACCTGCCATGCGTACAGCTGCACCTCCGGCTGGCGGGCGTGCTGCTGATAGATACAAATCAGCCACAACAGTGCGGCAAAGGCCGGCCCCATGAGCGCCACGGGCACCCTCTCGGACCAGCATCCCCGGTATATGCTACGGGCCGCAGACACCGCAGCGCCGCCGCCAAGCACCAACAGGCCCGCAGTCAACAGCGCCATTATGTTTCGCTCTCCGCCGGCGTACAGCTGCCACAGGCTCAGGCCACCGGCAATCAGCAGAACCAGTCCGCCGGTCAGGGCTACCATGGCATAGCCGACAGAGGGGGCATAGAGCCAATCCCGCCCACTGCGGCGACCCATTCTGCCGCAACTGAAGATGAACACCACAGCCAGTACGGCCATCAGTGCCGCCAGCAGTATGCTTGGCCGGGTGGTACTCATCAGGTGGGTTCGAGGGTCATACGCAATATTCCATTCCCATTTGCGCAGGGCAAACCCCACGATGCCACCCACCCACGCAAGGGCAGGCAGCCAAATCTGTTTTTTCATAACAGACCTCCTCACAGGGACACTAACAAGGTATTATATACCTATTTTATTCAAAAAGCAACCGATGCACATGAGTTTCCCCAGTTTTATTCCTCCGTGCACACCGGCCCACACAGCCACTCTCTTCTCGGGTTGGGAACGCTGTCCAAACACAGGTCGTAGAGATCGGTGCAGCGGCACTCCAACTCAAACAGCCGCCGCCCCTCCTCGTCCAGCCGCTTGGCGTGGGCGGGTTTGGTAATGACAGGCAGAGTCGCTTGCTTACGCATCTGCGCCAGCACTTCTCTGCCACGTTCGCTGAAGCCCAGCACCCGGATATAGGGCGGCGTTTCGGGTACGTCGGCAGCGGTCAGGCCGAGGTAGGCCCACAGCACCAGCCGCCGCAGTCTTGCGTGGGTAAAGCGTTTTGTTTTGGCCTTTTCGAAAAAATCAGCAAGGTCGATGCAGGTCCTCCCCGCCCGTTCCAACCGCTGGGGCAACCCCTCTGCCACGGCGGAGTCGGGCAACAGCGCCCAGTCCTCCGCTGTCATGGTGCGCAGGCGGGCGAGAATGGCACGCTCGGCTCGCAAAAAGTCCGGACGATCCGCCCCTTTCAGCACCCCAAGGCCACCGCGGGGCAAATAGTCCGCCACCTCACCCCACTTCCCGTCTGTAAGTTCACCTCGCAACTGGGTCGCTGAACGGAATTCGGTTTCATTCGTCACTTGGTTGTGCCCCGCTCCCTGCCGCAGTACGGTCATAGGTCTGATGCCGCTGTCAAGGGCGTTCAGGGCACGGATATACTCCACGCCGAGGTTGTTGTTCGCTCCGGACAGCAGTCCACCCAATCCCTTGCCCAACAGCTGTGTAACTGCCTTTTGCCGGCAGACGGCAAAGTTCTCTCCCCTGTCCAGCAAGGGCGCAAGGGCGGCACGGTACGCCTCACTGTCCAGGCAGGCCGCCACACGGCACAACTTATCTGCGTCGCCGCATTCGCTGCCGAAGCTGATGGCATCGGCCACACCGCAGGCATGGAGAATAGACACCGCACCACGGGCGAAGGACTCCGCCGAGGACACCGCCCACACCGTGGGCAGTTCCAGCACCAGGTCGGCCCCCCCCATCAGGGCCAGACGGGTACGGACCCACTTGTCCGCCACGGCGCAGTCGGCCTGCTGTACCCAGTTGCCGCTCATCACCGCCACCACGGCACAGTTCTGCCCCAGTTGGGCTCGGGTCGCTGCAATTTGGTGGGCGTGTCCTGTATGGAAGGGGTTATATTCCGCCACAATTCCGGCAACTTTCATAAAATTTCACTCCAAAGAAAAAAATATGAGAAAATGTCAAAAACCGGGTTGTTCTTTTTGCAAAAAAGGATTAAAATGGTTAGTTGTAAATAGTTTAATATATTCCTCACGCTGAGGCAATAAAAACATCGCTTGAAGGAGAGAAAATTACATGAACATTCTGGTTATCAACGCCGGCAGCTCCTCCCTGAAGTATCAGCTGCTCAATCCCGAGACTCAGCAGGTCCTGGCCAAGGGTCTGTGCGAGCGTATCGGTATCGACGGTAAGTTCACCTACAAGCCCGACGGCAAGCAGGCCATCAAGGAGGCCGACGTGGCCATGCCCACTCACTCCGAGGCGATCAAGGCCGTTCTGGACGCCCTGATTGACAAGGATAACGGCGTGATCGGCTCCATGGTCGAGATGGACGCTGTGGGTCACCGTGTGGTGCACGGCGGTGAGAAGTTTGCCAAGTCCGTCCTCATCACCGACGAGGTCATGGCCGCCATCGAGGAGTGCAACCCCCTGGCTCCCCTGCACAACCCCGCCAACATCATCGGTACCAAGGCCTGCCAGTCCCTGATGCCCTCCACCCCCATGGTGGCCGTGTTTGACACCGCCTTCCATCAGACCATGC
>JAZSAQ010000070.1:0-53797 GCA_045601985.1 Lawsonibacter sp.
CCCTGCCCGAGCATCGGGTGCTGGAACTGCTGTTGTTCTACGCCATTCCTCAGGGGGACACCAACGCCCTTGCCCACAGACTGATCGAGCGGTTCGGGTCCCTTTCCGGTGTGCTGGACGCCTCGGTGGAGGATCTGTGCGCCGTGCCCGGAGTGGGGGAACATACCGCCCTGCTGCTGCGCATGATACCCGGTCTGTGTGGCCGTTACGTGGCCAGTCGCAGCCGCCTGGACGGCATTGTGGACAGCTCCACCCGGGTGCGGGAGGTGCTGGAACCCTACTTTTTTGGCGCCCGCAACGAGATGGTCTATCTGCTGTGTTTGGATGGCAAGCACAAGGTGCTTGGGGTGCGCAAGATCACCGAGGGGACGGTCAACGCCGCCGAGGTGACCACCCGCCGCATCACGGAGGAGGCCATGAGCCTGCGTGCCAGCGCCATCATTTTGGCCCACAACCACGTCAGCGGGCTGGCCCTGCCCTCCCGAGAGGACCAGTCCACCACCCAGTACCTCAAGCAGGTGCTGGCACCCATCGGTATTGAACTGCTGGACCATGTGGTGTTCTGCGACGATGACATGGTATCCATGCGGGAGAGCATGATGCTGTAAATGCAAATACAGACGGTCCGGATCTGCTTGGCAGGTCCGGGCCTTTTGTGATATTTTGCCCAATCGGGCAGGGAGCTGGCAAGCTTCGGTCCGCGCTTTTTCCAAAGAAACAAAACCCGGAGAAATGCCGTTGACTTTACCGAAGTGATGTGCTAAAATGATGAAGCGAATTTCCGTAAGGAGGACATGTCTTATGCCGAAGAATGAGATTCGATACGCAAACGATTTATATAAAGCCATCCTGTGCCTTGAAACGGAGGAGGAGTGCAAGCGTTTCTTTGATGACATCTGCACCATCCCCGAGATCGAGGCCCTGGCCCAGCGGCTGGAGGTGGCAAAGAAGCTGTTTGAGGGCAAGCGCTATGCCGAGGTCAACCAGCTGACCGGAGCCAGCACCGCCACCATTTGCCGGGTGAGCAAAAGCCTGAACTATGGAGACGGCGGCTACCGCACCGTGCTGGAGCGCTGCGCCAAGGAGGGATGAGTATGTTTGACGAGAGCATTCTGAAAAGCGAAGAGCGAGTCATTTTCGCCCTGCGCAGCCTGTACACCGGTCAGGGGTATCGCCAGTTCAAGATGAACAAGTTTGAGGAGTATGACCTGTACTCCAAGAACAAGGATTTTTTGGTGTCCGACTCGGTCATTACTTTTACCGATACCAACGGCAAGCTCATGGCTCTGAAGCCCGACGTGACCCTGTCCATCATCAACAACATGGTGGATGAGGCCGGCGTGCAGCGGTACTATTACAACGAGAACGTCTACCGCGTGTCGGAAAACTCCCGCAGCTATAAGGAGATCATGCAGACCGGCCTAGAGTGCATTGGCGACATCACCGATGCCGACGTGTTCACCGTGGTGGAGCTGGCTCTGAAGAGTCTGGAGGTCGTGGGGGATGAGTTCGTACTGGACCTGTCCCACGTGGGCCTTGTGCAGGCCCTGATGGAGGAGTACGAAGTTGCCCAGCCTGTGCGTGACAAGGTGCTGCAGGCCCTGACCGAGAAGAACGAAGGTCTGTTGGAGACTTGCTGTAACGAGCGTCAGCTGGAGGTCATGCGTTGTCTGGTCAAGTCCTACACCACCACCGACGAGGCGGTGGCTGCCATCCGGAATTTCGCCTGGCGGGAGGCGTCTGCCAAAGCGGTGAGCGAATTGGAGGATATCTGCAATTATGTCCGCTCCATCGGTTACGGCGACAACATCCGGCTGGATTTCTCCTTGGTCAATGCCACGGGCTATTACAGCTCCATTATCTTCAAGGGATTTGTCAGCGGCATCACTTCCCGGGTGCTGTCCGGAGGCCGGTACGATATGCTCATGCGTAAGATGGGCAAGCGCGCCGGTGCCATCGGCTTTGCCGTGTATCTCGACGCCATCGAGCAGCCCTTGTGCAAGCCCGAGTTTGCCGGCAATAAGCAGTTTATCAACATCGCCCTGCCCAAGGGGCGTTTGGGTGAAAAGGTTTACGATATGTTTGAGCGGGCGGGGTTCCCCTGTGAAGCCATCCGGGAGCCCAACCGCAAGCTGATTTTTGAAAATGCCGAGCTGGGCCTGCGCTTTTTCTGGGTCAAACCCTCCGATGTGGCCATCTACGTGGAGCGGGGCGCGGCGGACATCGGCGTGGCGGGGAAGGACATCCTGCTGGAGTACGAACCCGACGTGTTCGAACTGCTGGATTTGAATATGGGCAAGTGCCGCATGGCAGTGGCGGCCAAGGCCGACTTTGTGGACGACCCCTCATCCACCCTGCGCGTGGCCACCAAGTTTGCCAACATCGCCCGCAAGTACTATGCTTCCCGATCCCGGGATATTGACATCATCAACCTAAACGGCTCCATCGAAATTGCACCCATTTTGGGCCTGTCCGACGTCATCGTGGACATCGTGGAAACGGGCAAGACCTTGGTGGAGAACGACTTGCAGGCCTTCGAGACCATCGTGCCCATCAGTGCGCGGCTCATCGCCAACAAGGCAAGTTATAATTTTAAGACCGAGCAGATCGAGCGCATCCGTGCCGGTCTGCAGCGGGAGGTAAAGACAAATGATTAAGATCATGGAATACGGTCAGCTCTCCCGGGACGAGATTTTCGCACGGCAGGAGAGTGCCGTGGACGTGTCTGCCATTGTGGCGGATATCATCGAAAAGGTTCGTACCGGCGGCGACCGGGTGGTGCTGGACTACTGTAAGCAATTTGATAAGGCGGAGCTTTCCACTCTTGAGGTGACCCAGCAGGAAATCGACGAGGCCTTTGATGTGGTAGAGCGCAGGTTCCTCGACATCCTGTGTACCGCTGCGGACAACATCCGCCACTTCCACAAGCGGCAGATCCGCAACGGGTTTATCATCAATGATAAGGACGGTATCGTCACCGGACAGAAGGTGACTGCCATCGAAAAGGTGGGTCTGTACGTCCCCGGCGGCACAGCGGCCTATCCCTCCACCGTGCTGATGGACAGCATCCCCGCCAAGCTGGCAGGTTGCCGAGAAATTTGCATCGCTACCCCTCCCGGGGCAGACGGCAAAATCGACCCCGTTATCCTGGCGGCGGCGAAAATTGCCGGCGTGGACCGTATCTTCAAGATGGGCGGCGCACAGGCGGTGGCGGCCCTGGCTTACGGAACCGAGAGCGTACCCAAGGTGGACAAAATCGTGGGTCCCGGCAACGCCTTCGTGGCGGAGGCCAAGCGGCAGGTCTTTGGTCGGGTGGCCATCGACATGATCGCCGGCCCCAGTGAGATTCTGGTCATTGCTGACGGCAACAGCAACCCTGCCTTTGTGGCGGCGGATCTGCTCAGCCAGGCCGAGCATGACAAGATGGCAAGCGCCGTGCTGGTCACCGACAGCCGCAAGCTGGCAGATGCCGTAGCACAGGAGATCGAGGTGCAGCTGGAGCAGCTGCCCCGGCGGGACATCGCCCGTGCCTCCATCGATAACAACGGGAAAATCATCGTGGCGGACAATTTGGACGACGTGTTCGCCGTAGCCAACGAAATTGCCCCGGAACACTTGGAACTGTGCGTGGACGACCCCTTTGCTTATCTGGACAAGGTGGAAAATGCCGGCAGTATCTTCATGGGCCGCTACTGCCCGGAGGCGCTGGGCGACTACTACAGCGGCGCCAACCACACCCTGCCCACCTCCGGCACGGCACGGTTCTCCTCGCCCCTGTCTGTGGACGATTTCGTGAAGAAGACTCAGTATACCTACTATACCAAGAACGCTTTGTTCCGTGTGGCGGAGGACATTGCCTACTTTGCTGAGCAGGAGGGCTTGTCCGCCCACGCAAGAAGCGCCACCATCCGGTTGGGAAGTGAAGACAAATGAGCCAATTCCTTGACCCACGGTTTGCCGCCCTGAAGGAGTACACTCCCGGCGAGCAGCCCCAGGACAAGCAGTATATCAAACTGAATACCAACGAGTCGCCCTTCCCCCCCTCGGACAAGGTGGTACAGGCGGTGAATGTTGAGCAGGTCTGTGACCTGCGGCTGTACTGCGATCCGGACTGCACCAGGCTCAAGCGAGCCATGGCCCAACGGTTTGGAGTGGGAGAGAATAACCTCTTTCTGTCCAACGGCTCGGACGACATTCTGAACTTCTGCTTCATGGCCTACGGCGGCCGTGGAGCGGCCTTTGCCGACATTACCTACGGTTTCTACGAGGTGTTTGCCAAGCTCCACGGAGTCGAAGCGGAAATCATCCCCCTGAAGCATGACTTCAGCCTTGATGTGGAGGCATTTAAGGGCAAGGACAAGCTGGTGGTCATCGCCAATCCCAACGCACCTACGGGCCTGTGTCTGGGCCTGGATGTCATCGAGGACATCGTCCGATCCAACCCCAACAGTGTTGTGGTAGTGGACGAGGCCTACGTGGACTTCGGCGGCGAGAGTTGCTATCGGCTCATTGACCGCTATGAGAATTTGGTGGTCTGCCAGACGTTCTCCAAGTCCCGCAGTCTTGCGGGCGGTCGGCTGGGTTTTGCCTTTGCGTGCCCGGCGCTGATTGCCGATTTGGAGAAGATCAAGTATTCCACCAACCCCTACAACATCAACCGCTTGACTCAGGTGGCCGGTCTTGCGGTCATAGAGGACGACGGCTACTACATGGACAACTGCCGCAAAATCATGGACAACCGCACCTTTGCGGTGGAGCGGTTGGAGGGGCTTGGGTTTGAAGTGCTTCCCTCCAAGGCAAACTTCATCTTCTGCCGCAGTAATCGCATTGGCGGCAAGCAGTTGTATTTGCAGCTGAAAGAAAAAGGCATTTTGGTGCGTCACTTTGATAAGATGCGCATTTCCGATTTTGTCCGCATTACCATCGGCACCCGGGGACAGATGGGGGCGCTGGTGAATGCGGTGCGCGAACTGTTAGGAGAATGAGTATGAGAACGGCTGAACTCAATCGAAAGACCAAGGAAACCGACATTCAGCTCAAGCTGAATCTGGATGGCTCCGGAGAGAGTGTCATCGCCACCGGTTGCGGCTTTCTGGACCACATGCTGACCCTGTTTGCCAAGCACGGACGCTTTGATTTGCGGGTGGCCTGTGAGGGGGATATCTACGTGGACTACCACCACACGGTGGAGGATGTCGGCATCTGCCTGGGTAAGGCGTTTGCCAAGGCGCTGGGTGAGAAGCGTGGCATCATCCGCTACGGCGATACCACCCTTGCCATGGACGAGAGCCTGATTTTGACCGCTGTGGACTTCTCCGGCCGGGGCGGCTGCTATTACGCACTGGATATTCCCACGCAGAAGGTGGGGGATTTCGACACCGAGCTGTGTCAGGAATTCTTCGTTGCCTTTGCCCGAGAAGCGGGTCTGACCCTGCACCTGCGCCAACTGGCGGGGTTCAATTCCCACCACATCATCGAGGGCACATTCAAGTCTGTGGCTCGCAGCCTGAAAAAAGCGGTTGCCATCGACCCGGTCTTTGCAGACGAGGTGCCTTCCACCAAGGGAGTGCTGTAATGGTAGCCGTCGTTGATTACGGGGTGGGCAACCTCTTTTCACTGGTGTCCTCTCTGCGGGCCATCGGACAGCAGGCGGAGGTAACCAATGACCCTGCCGTTATCCGCTGTGCTGACCGGGTCATCCTGCCCGGTGTGGGCGCATTCGGTGACGCAGTGGAAAAGCTGAACGCCAGCGGCCTGCGAGAGGTGGTGCTGGAGTGCGCCGCCACGGGGAAGCCTTTGATGGGCATCTGCCTTGGTATGCAGATGTTGTTTGAGAAGAGCTTTGAGTTTGGTGAGCATGAGGGCCTTGGACTTTTGAAGGGCGAGGTTGTTCCCATGGAGGGCCGCTTGCCTGCGGGGTTGAAAATCCCCCACATCGGCTGGAACGCTCTACGGTTTGAGAAGGACAGTCCTCTGTTTAAGTACATCAAGGAGGGGGACTGCGTGTACTTCGTCCACTCCTTCTACGCCGAAGGCTGTGCTGACAGCCTGATTGCCGACACCGAGTACGGCAGACCCGTTACCGCCGCCGTGCAGAGTGGAAACGTATTCGGCTGTCAGTTCCACCCGGAGAAAAGCGGCACCGTGGGATTGAATATTCTAAAGGCCTTTTGTGAGGTATAAGTATGGAACTGTTTCCCGCCATTGACCTGTACGAGGGTAAGGCTGTTCGCCTTTACAAGGGCGACTATGACAATATGACCGTGTACAGCGAAAATCCCATTGAGATTGCCCGGGACTTCGTTGCATGCGGGGCAAAGAACGTCCATCTTGTGGACTTGGAGGGCGCCCGGGACGGCACCACCCCCAACCTGCCCATTGTGGAGCAGATTGCGAAAGAAACCCCGCTGTTTACCGAAATCGGCGGCGGCATCCGCAGTCTGGACACGGTGCAGGCCTATATCGAGGCCGGAGTGGACCGGGTGATTTTGGGCACTGCCGCCGTCACCGACCGGGCTTTTCTGCTGGCCGCTTTGGAACGCTACGGCGGCAAGATTGCCGTGGGCGTGGATATCAAGGACGGCTACGTGGCCATCAAGGGATGGCTGGAGAAGTCCCAGTACACCTGCTTTGACTTCTGTCAGCAGATGCAGGACATCGGGGTCAGGACCATCATCTGCACCGACATCTCCAAGGACGGTGCCATGCAGGGTACCAACATCGACCTGTACCGCCGGCTGAACGGGCAGTTTGATATTTCCTTCACCGCCTCCGGTGGCGTGTCGGGAATGGAGGATGTCATCGCCCTGCGGGACATGGGTATGTCCGCCGCCATCATCGGCAAGGCGTACTACGTCGGTGCCATTGACCTGAAGAAGGCTTTGGAGGTGGCAGAATGATCACCAAACGCATCATTCCCTGTCTGGATGTAAAGGACGGACGGGTAGTCAAAGGAGTTAACTTTGCAAACCTGAGCGACGTTTCCTCTCCCGTGGAGCTGGGCAAGTACTACAGCGACTGCGGTGCGGACGAGCTGGTGTTCTACGACATCACCGCCTCCAGCGAGGGTAGAAAGCTGTTCACCGACATTCTCCGTCAGGTGGCCGAACAGATTTTCATCCCCCTGACCGTGGGCGGCGGAATCAACACCATTGAGGACTTTGACCGGGTACTCAAGTGCGGTGCAGACAAGGTCAGCGTCAACTCCGGTGCCATCCGGAACCCGGAACTCATTACGCAGGCGGCGGAGAAGTACGGCAGTCAGTGTGTGGTGCTGTCCGTGGACGTCAAGCGTGTGGATGGCCAGTTCCGGGTGTTCGCCAAGGGCGGCCGGGAGGATACGGGCATGGAGGCCATCTCCTGGATCCGGAACTGCGTGGCCCGGGGCGCCGGTGAGGTGGTGGTCAACTCCATCGACACCGACGGGGTCAAGGGTGGCTTTGACATCGAACTGCTGAAAATCGTGGAGGACACGGTGGATGTGCCGGTCATCGCCTCCGGCGGCGCCGGCTGTATCGAGGATTTCATCACCCTGTTCCGAGAGATCCCGGACATGGACGCCGGGCTTGCGGCATCCATCTTCCATTTCGGTCAGGTGAGAATTGCCGACCTGAAGCAGGAACTGCACCAAGCCGGCATCGTGGTAAGACTATAAACGGGAAAGGACGAAATACCGTGATCAACATTGACGAACTGAAATTTGACGACAAGGGCCTGATCCCCGCTGTGGTGGTGGACAGCCTGTCCAAAAAAGTGCTCACCGTGGCCTACATGAACCGGGAGAGTCTTGGTATCTCCATGGAGAAGGGACTGTGTTGCTTCTACAGCCGATCCCGTCAGGAGCTTTGGCTCAAGGGTGAGACCAGCGGCAACTTCCAGCACACCGTGTCCATCACCGCCGACTGTGACAAGGACGCACTGGTGGTTATGGTGGAGAAGGACGGCCCGGCCTGCCATTTGGGTACCGACAGCTGCTTCAACTACCCCGTCTATCAGAGTGAGGAACGCAGCGAGTTCTCTATGGACGGCCTGTATGACCTGCTGGTGTCTCGAAAGGAATTGCTGCCCGAGGGCTCTTACACCACCTACCTGTTCCAGAAGGGTATCGATAAGATCCTGAAGAAGGTGGGAGAGGAGTGTACCGAGGTCATTATCGCCGGCAAGGCCAATGATAAAAAGGAAACTGTCTATGAAATTGCCGACCTTGCCTACCATGTCATGGTGATGATGGTGGAGATGGGCATTTCCGTGGACGACGTGCGTCGGGAGCTGGCCGGCCGCCACGTTATCGACCACAAGGTCAAGCAGGAGAAGATGACCGGCGATGATCAGAACTAATTTCCACACCCACACCATCTACTGCGATGGAAAAGACACCCCGGCGGAACTGGTGAAAGCTGCACTGGAGAAAGGCTTTACAGCCCTTGGATTTTCAGGTCACAGCTACCTTGAGATCGACCGGGACTTTGCTATGGACGATGCCGATCAGCAGCGATACTTTGATGAGATCCATGCGTTGAAGGAGCAGTACCGGGGCAAAATCGACATCTTCTGCGGCCTGGAGCAGGACTGCTATTCTGCCCCGCCCAAGCGGCCTTATGACTATCTCATCGGTTCTGTCCACCATGTGGAAAAAAACGATGCCTACCCTATGACCGATGGTTCTTTGGAGCAGGAGGGGCAGGTGCTGACCACGTGGTACGATGGCGACTTCGATGCCTTTGCCAAGGACTACTTTGAGGTGGTGGGCAATGTGTTGGAGATGACCCACGCAGACATCATCGGACACATCGACCTGATTATGAAAAACTGCGAGAAGAAAGGGTATCGGCCCACGGCCAACTTTCTGGATTACGCCTACGGAGCGGTACAGAAGCTGCTGCCCTACGGTAAGCCCTTTGAGATCAACACCGGTGCCATGGCTCGGGGACACCGCACCACGCCCTATCCCCATCCGGATATTCTGAGGATGATTTACGAGGGGGGCGGAACCATCATGATCAATTCCGACTGCCACGATGCCGCCAAGCTGGATTGCGGATTTGAACAATCGGTAAATTTGGCACGACAGATCGGGTTTCGTGAACACGTTGTTTTTACCAATCAAGGCTTTGAAACAATTGAACTGTAAAGTGAAACGCCCTGTCAGGAAAGGACAGGGCGTTTTTTGTGTAAAAGTGAACAATCAAACGGAAAGTTCTTTCCAGCGCCCGAGAGGTGTGCTATAATAGCACCAACAAAAAGGAAACCGGCCAAGGGGCACAGCCCTTGACCGGTTGGGGTGATTTACTTCAGGAACACCTCGATGACGGGGATCAGAGTGTCCGGCTTCATGGGAGGCAGATTGAAGTACAGGCAATTGGCATCGTCCGGCTCGCCATCCAGGATGTCGCGGTTGCGCGTGCCACCGGCGTAATACTTCAATTCACTGCCGTCGTGCAGGAACTGAGCGTACTCCACCTTATCCACCAGACCGGGCATGGTCAGCACGGGGAAGGGGTACTCTTTCAGGTGGATGTACAGGCGCTTGCCGCCCACACTCTGAGTCAGGGCGGTGCCGTTGGGGGCCTTGAACTCCGGCTCGGCCATGGTACAGCCGTGGATGGAGCGGGCATTGAGCCGCATCCAGTCGGCGTAGACTTTCATAGCGTTTTCTGCCCGGCGGTCCAGACAGCCACGGGCGGTGGGACCCACGTTCATAATGAGGTTGCCGCCCAGCGCCACGGTGTTGATGAGCAGGTTGATGAGGGTTTCGGGATCCTTCCAGGTCATCTCGTCCCGGAAGTAGCCCCAGGAGCCGGAGAAGGTTTGGCAGGCTTCCCAAGTGACCAGTTCGCCGGTCTTGGGGTGGCGGGGCCACTCGGTGGGCTGCAACTGCTCGGGGGTGAACAGGTCCTGCTCGATGTCGGCACGATTGTTGATAATGATGTTGGGCTGCAGAGCACGGACGGTTTCAATCAGCATTTCGGATTCCCACTGCTCCTTGCCCTTCAGACCACGGGCCTGCATCCAGGGGAAGTAGTTCTGCCCGCTGTAAGAGGGGGTAAAGCTGCTTTCGCTGGGGTAGGAGAAGTCCATCCACAGAATGTCGATCTGGCCGTAATTGCTCATCAGCTCGGTGAGCTGATCACGCATGTACTGGGCGTAGACACGGATGTCGCGGCCACGGTCCAGCTCCTCGGCGTTGGCATCCTTGCGGCGGGGATGGCTGCGGTCGATGGTGTACTGGGGATGGTGCCAATCCAGCAGAGAATAGTAAATGCCGATGCGCAGGCCCTCGGCACGGAAGGCATCCACGTACTCCCGGACCAAGTCACGGCCACAAGGGGTATTGGTAGACTTGTAGTCGGTGTATTTGCTGTCGAACAGGCAGAAACCCTCGTGATGCTTGGCGGTAAATACGGCGTACTTCATGCCGGCGGCCTTGGCCAAACGGGCCAGTTCCTTAGCGTCAAACAGGTCGGGGTCGAAGTGGTCGAAGTACTTGTCGTATTTCTCTTCGGAAATCAGCTCTCTGGTCTTGATCCATTCGTGACGGGCAGCCACGGAATAAAGACCGAAGTGGATGAACATGCCGAACCGGTCAAGGGTGAACCAGGAGGTATCACCGGGAGTTTTTTTGGTCTGATAGCTTGACAAGAAAAACACGTCCTTTCGATTTTTTTACCATTATAACACGGGAAACGGCGGAAAAACATGGAGATTAGCCGGAAAAACATGGAGGTTTGCATGATAGAAACAACTTTTCAGGATATGCTTGACAGTTTTAATGAGATTTCGCCCCGCATTTCCGAACTGGTCTATGTCAAGCTGGACAGCCGCTGGCACCACGATGCGCCCTTTACCGCACCCGAATCCCGAATCTACTACATTACCAAGGGTGGGGCGGAGATGACGTGCAATGGCAAGTGCTACCGACTGGTTCCCGGGAACATCTACTTTCTTCCGGCCGGGGCGGCATACAGCTACCACTGTGAGGAATACATGGAAAAGCTGTACATCCACGTCGGTATGTTGCTGCGAAACGGATACGATTTGTTTAACCGGGTGAAGGAATGCGTCGTGCTGACAGGCCGGCAGCAGGAGATTGAACGCCTGTGCCGGCACGTGGTGGCGGCAGATATGAACAGCATGCTGTATCTGAAGGCGCACCTGCACAGCCTGATGCTGGAGGTGCTGGAGCGGGCCGACATTGATTTGGGCGCTCCGGAAGTGTACACCCAGCTGACGTATCAGGCTATTGATTATATCGAGAAGAACTTGCGCTGTGGGCTGACGGTTGAACAGGTGGCCAAGGCGCTGCAGGTTACGCCGAGCAGATTGCGGAAAACCTTCCGCAAGGATATGGACGTTATCGTGAGCAAATATATCACCCACCGATTAATGCATGCGGTGGAACAGTGCTTACGCACCAGTGATGAAAATCTCCGTGACATCAGCGAGCGGTTCGGCTTCTGTGATCAGTTCTACTTTTCCCGCAAGTTTACCAACTTCTTCGGCATGGCGCCCTACCAGTATCGAAAGCAGGCCGGGTTAGGGCAGTCGTGAATGCGGATACGCCAAAAAGGAAACGCAGCGCAGGTGCAAGACCTGCGCTGCGTTTTTTGTTTCGTCCGTAAG
Source organism: Lawsonibacter sp. (assembly GCA_045601985.1). Lineage (GTDB taxonomy): Bacteria > Bacillota > Clostridia > Oscillospirales > Oscillospiraceae > Lawsonibacter. The sequence continues at coordinate 11,620 of JAZSAQ010000070.1, forward strand.
CCAACATGCGATTATTGTTCCGGGTGGGGGGGGTTGACGGACGATGCTGTGGGATGTGAGATATTCTACCGCTCTTTGCGAAAAAAGGAGAAGACCCACGTTTTACTGTGCGGAGTATAAACAGAAACACACCTGTCAGGAAGGGTGGTAAATGTGAGGAAAACAATTGAATTGAACCTTCCGCTGGGATACCGGTTGGAAGACAAAGTTGAATACACAAATGTGTGGGAAGCGGAGCAAATCCTGCTTTCTAAAAAAGGGAGACGGTACACCAAGGCGGTCAGGCATGACACGGATGCGCAGCTGCACTCCCGATGGCTGGTTTGTCCATATTGTGGCAAGCAATCTGTGGCCAATGCCAATGCGGCCATATTCAACAAGGCGATTTACGGCGGCCGCCTCTACGCAGGCAGACCGTCCAAAGGGCGAATCGCCCACTGGGCATCCATGCAGATTTCGCTGTTCGAGGACCGAAAAAACGAGGAGCTTCTGATGGCACCGCCGGTTGAGTCGCCGGGAGAGTTTGTCTGTCCGGAGTGTGAGCGGGTGTCCTACGACACTTCGGCAAGCCGGCAGGTGGTGCTGACCCTTGAGCGAAAACGGATATCCGTCCGGTGCGAGGTGGTACAGCTTGACGAGCTGTTGGCCCTTGAGTGGGTGAAGAAGGGGGAAATCAGCCTTTGCTTTCCTGTGTTTGAGGTGCTGACCTTCGATTGCCAAAGCGGCAGGGTGCACGTCAAGGTGGAGGATGCGCAAGGGAATATCCTCTGCCAGCGGGATGTTTCTGCCTGTCCGGATCGGCTGAAGGGAGGCGCAGTTCACAAGGTGCTGACTTGCAACAAGGTAGCGCTGCGGAACCTGAAACGACTGTTTCGGGATGCTTGGGAGGAACCGCTGCCCTACACCTGGAAGCAGCTTGATTTGTCGGCACTGTTCAAGATGACCATGTTTGTGGGCTACCCCGAACGATTCTATGATTGCATCCCTTACGTGCAAAACTCCTTCCGGATCGACAGGGGGTTCAGCAACCGGGCAAGGCAGATGCATTTTGCCCGGGATTTGAATGATATATATCAAAAAGGGGGGCTTCCGCCGGCTAAGTCGGTCAGACGCATCCTGTTTTCCAATCCGGGACTGTTCTTTTATGTGGAGGAGATCCGGGGAATTTGGGATGCGGTGGGCGACTGCAATTTGGTATCTCGATTCCTGTCCGGCGAAAGAGTCTACGAGATCCTCTCGTCCATACATATGCGGCCCGGCGTGCTGGAGTATATCCGTGACTACAGCATGGTGAAGGGAGGGGTACAGCTGCTGTCTGATATGGAACGGCACTGGGAGCGAGTGCAAACTCAGGCCATTGACTACTGCTGCATGGGACCCCGTATGCGCCTGGAGGCCCAACACAGCTGGGGCAGCCGGAGAAAGCGTGATGGCGCACGGTTGTTTGAGCGGACGTATTCGGTGCCCTTGTGCAGACCGGATGAAGCGATCCGAGATTGTACCATCAAGGGGTACACCTTTACCTGGCTCAGAAGCAGCAATGACTATGCCGAGGCGGCCAGGCAGCTGCAGAATTGCCTGGGCGGATGGCAGACGTGCAATGCACCGGTTGTCGGGGTTCATCAAAAGGGTCGATACGTGGCTGCCATCGAGGTACACAGAGGGCACGTTGTGCAGGCGCGGGGGCCGGAAAACAGACCGCTGGAGTATGACCCAGTCCTGCTGGAGACAGTACAGATGTGGGCCAAGCGCTTTCACCTGGACTGGGACGAGGAGAAAGACCCGGAAGAAGGGATCGAGTTTGATTTCCATGCGATGGGAAACCTGCCCTTCTAAAAATGAACGGGGAGAAAAAAGCAGAAAAACACGAAAAAGGGAAGAGGGAGGGCGATTGCGCATTGACAAGTTTGCGATACAACTGAAATACAGGAGTCTTGACTGCTCAAATGCTTGCAAATTCTTACAAAAACCCCCATAATTCGATAAGGTTTGCGTTGACCCCGAAAACAAAATGTGATATGTTATTACAAATACGGTGTTTTGTAAAATGGGGTAAAAGTACTGAGAGGGGGGATTGAGGTGCGATTCACCGCAGCGGAATTTGACACAATGGTTTACGAACTTTTATATGCAGAAACAACTTCGTTCGAGACCTTGTGTCGAATTGCGGAGAAAACGCTGCGGTCCTCTGTCCTCCGCTGGTGCAGTGCAGAAGACAGTCTTCGTGGGCGGGGGCTTGAGGAAGACCTCATGCAGGATATTCTTTTGCGGCTGATGAATACCACCGTTCCCTATTTCCTGCTTCGAAATGGAGTCGGCAGCCCTTGCAACAACGACCCAGAGGGGTTTGAGGATTGGATGTTCCGGGTTGCCGAGAACCTGAAACGGGATTTTGCCAACAGGGTCCGCAACCGAGATTTCCGGACGGAGGATATTGAAAGGCTACCGGAGCGGCCCGTGCCGGAGGATGGCGACTACGATCGTGAGGAACGGATCGACCGGCTGAAGCAGGCCCTTTCCACCGTGCTCGGGGCCAATGCCGGTATCTACAAGGTGCTGACTTGGCTGGCACAGCTTATCTTTATTTTGGATCAGGATGTAACGAAAAAACAATCAAATGAACTGATTTTGGCTGCGTTTGAGCAAAAGACACTGTACGAAATGTACGATATGCTTTTGGTTGCCTCCAAACGAATTCCGTGGCTTTCCATCGACCCGCTGCAAAACGAACGAATTATAAGTGCGCTGCGGGAGAAACGGGCCGGGGGCGTTTCGTACGGTGAAACGAAATACAAAGAGTTTTTTATGAAGCGCGACGGCGAGGTTTGCGGGAAAAAGTCCATCAGTGACTGGGTGAACCGCCTGAATTGCGTGATTCGGAAAGGAATGGACCACAAACCCGGCGGCCCGAAGAAAAAACGGGGAGGAAGCGCCCCGGATAATCAGTAACTTAGAAAGGAGAGGCGAACATGGAACATCTGACTATGGATGAAATACTGGAGTTTGTTTCCATGACAGAGTTGAACTGCGAGTCAATTAAGCTCTCTACCACGGTAAACGGCCATATTCGCAAATGTGATGCCTGCCTGAAGCTTGTCAGGTCGGTTCAAATGCTTTACGACGAGTTCGCCCGACTGGATTTGGACGGGGGATTTAAGAATTTTATTGCGGACAATCTTTCGGAAATCAGAACAGAAACGCCGGTTGCGGCAGCATCTGCACCAAATGAGATCGACGGATTGCGGTGATTCGATTACCGGCCGACGAAACCATAATAATTAGGAACAGGAGTATGGATCATGACAGAACAGAACAAATTGGAACAGGCGAAAACAGCATTTGCAACTCTTTGCCAGACCATCGAAGGCCATGGATGGTCCTACCAGAAGAAAGAAGAGGAGTTGACTGTTGAGTGCACGGCACGAGGCGAGGACCTGCCCATGGATGTGGTCGTTAAGGTCGATGCCGACAGAAGTGTCGTTCGGCTGTTCTCTCACCTGCCCTTTATCGTTGCGGAGGACAAACGTCTGGATATGGCCATTGCGATCAGCGCCATCAACTACAGACTGGTCAGCGGCAACTTCGATTACGGCATCGAGTCCGGCCATGTGTTTTTCCGCATGACAAACAGCTTCATTGAAAGCCAGGTCAGCGAGGAAATCATTGATGTGATGCTGCTGGGGGCCTTCCATGTGGTCGATGAGTTTAATGACAAGCTTTTGATGCTGGCAAAAGGGATGATCTCCATTGAGAAGTTCCTTGAAGCGCTGGACTAAAGGAGGGTAAAAACCATGGTTGACGAGAAGAAGATGCAGCAGGCCCGGGAGGTCTATCAAAACCTGTGCAGCGCACTGGACAGCTTTGAATTGCGCTACACCAAGGTGGAAGATGATCTGCTGGTGCACCTGGAGATCAGCGGCGAAGACGTCCCTGTGCGGCTGATCCTGGATGTGGATGCGGAGCGGCAGCTGGTTCGCCTGAGATCTCCCATGCCCTTCGACATGAGTGAAGACAAGCGGATGGAGGGTGCGGTCGCCACCTGTGTAGCTACCTATTCGCTCGTTGAAGGCTGTTTTGAGTACGATCTGTCCGATGGCATGATCGTGTTCCGTATGACAAACTCTTTTAAGGGCCGCATGATCGGCAAGGAACTTTTGAAACACATGATCGGCATTGCCTATGCAACGGTGGATCAGTACAATGATCGTTTCCTGATGCTGAACAAGGGAATGATCAGCCTGGCCGACTTTATTGCACAGAAATAATATTTGCAGCTATAAGCCCCGAAAACGGTTCGGGGCTTATGGTGTTGCTGTGGGGTGTCTGTTTTCGCACCGCAGGCAAGCGAAGCTTTGTTCGGGAAGAGGGGAATCACATGAAGAGAAGAATACTTTCGATGTTGCTTGCGCTGATGCTGGTGGCATCTATACCGGGATTCAGACCGGTTCCGGCTTCAGCCGAAGCCCTGTACATCCGTAAGATCGTTTCCGTTGTGTACGACGATTCCGGCAGTATGGAGGCGGCCAACAAGTGGGCGTATGCCAACTATGCCATGCAGTCCTTCTGCGGTATGCTCAACAGTGATGACCAGCTTTTCATTACCTATATGAGCGCTGCGGAGCAAAACAGTCGATACGATCCGGAAAAGGTCGATTTGTCTGCGGGGGGCATTCAGAACTCGGTGGACTCGATCCGAAACCATACCGAAACAGGCAATACCCCCTACGCTGCGGTGAAAACTGCGTATGAAAAGCTGAAGAGTGTCGATGACTCCAATCCCAACACCCAGTATTGGCTGGTGGTCATTTCCGACGGCGATTTCAATGACTATGGGAGCAGGGCCAAGGAAGAAAAGACGAGGATCCTGAACGATAACTTCAAGGACTACGTAGAAAGCACCATGCCCAACGGAACCAAGCCGCAGGTCACCTTCCTGGGCATCGGCGGTGACATTGCCCGGCCCGACGAGGATCCGAGCAAGGGCATTTACACCTACTCCGCAACCGATGCCGCCGGTATCATCGGTGCCATGTCCGAGATGGCGGACCGGATCTCCGGCAGAACCCGCCTGCAGAAGAATGACGTCAGGCAGGAGGACAGCCGGACCATCCGGGTCTCCTCCACCATTCCGCTGCTGAACATTGTGGTGTTCGGTCAGGGCTCTGCAGCCAAGGTCACCGGTGCCGTTTGCAACAACGAATACAACATCCCCATCAGCCGGAACGCATCGCTATCCTACCCCGGCTATCCGGATCTGGTCGGCGGCGCATTCCTGTTAGGCGACTCGAAAACCGTGATCGGTGCCGGCGAATACGTCATTACCTTTGACCAGGACGTGGACCTGGACGATGTGATCATTCTGTTCGAGCCGGCACTGGAGCTGCGCATGACCATCGCCATGAACGGAACGGAGATTACCGATCTCGACGAGTTGGACAACGCCATGGAGGGAGATAAAATCTCTGTTTCCTGCAAGATCTACGAGATCGGCACGGACACGGAAATTGACCCCGCCCTGATGCCTCCGGGCACAAAGTTTGAAGTGACCGTTTCCGAAGGCGGAACCGTGGTGGACCAAAAATCCGGAAAAGAGCTGACCCTGACGGACTACGTTTTGAAGCAAATTGAAACGGAGATAACCGCAGCGGCGGTCATCGAGGGATTCAATCCCATTGACTACACCATCAAGCTGGAGCCCACACAGTACGTGCCCAGAGTGACCTACACCATGAGCGCAGCCTTCGGCAGCGACATCAAGCACGTCAAGCGTGACCAGATTGCCGGCAATCAGGACCTGTCGGTGTGCTTTACGGTGTATGCCGACGGCGTTGCCATTACGGACCCTGCCGCCGTGCAGGCGCTGAACCCCGTGATCACCGTTTCGCCCCAGGGCAACAGCGGTGACGTGGCCTATTCTGCCGACGGCAAGATCGTCTTCACTCCCAAGGCCGCAGGTGCGGCGCCGGCGAACGCAGGCAGCTTTGACGTTGACGTCACCTGCACCATCGGCGAGGACCTCACCGCCACAGAGACCTACACCGTCCTGCTGGCAACCTACGAGGTGATGGCGGAGGATACCACACAGACCATCCGGCGCAACGAACTGTTCAACAACCCGGTGGCCGCATCCTTCTACATTACCAAGGACGGTGTAAAGCTGGATAAGGCCGCAGTGGAGCAGCAGATCTCCGCATCGCTGGACGATGCCCACGCCGACCTCAAGACCAACGTGAGCGTGGCCCCTGACGGCACCATTTCCATTGCACCCTACAGTGATGTGGAGCACAAACGGAACTGGTTTACCGAGTGGGCCTACTACTTCGGACTGGAGAGTTCGGACATCACGGTTTCGCTGAACCACGCATACGGCTCGGCGGACAGCACTTTGGACGTGATTGGTGCCGGAGCCAAGTATCTGATTCTTTGGGTGTATTTGCCACTGGTGCTTGAGCTTTTGTTGCTGGCGGCTGTTATCGCCTATATCGTGCGTTATTTCACCAAGCCGAGGTTTGCGCCCAACGCAGTACTGTATGTGGGCAGGGCCAACCGAATCCGGAAAGAGGGCGGACACCGCATCAAGCTCAAAGAGATACGACTTGGCCAGTTTAATAAGTTTAAGTATCTGTGGAATCCGTTTAAGGAGCTTATCGTATCGGCCAATGGCGTGAGCATCACGGCGGCAAAGGGCGGTAAGGTCCTGTGCAACGAAAAGTTCCCGTGGTATTCCGGTGGCTTGAGACCGAAAGACAAGACCATTAGGATTTCGACACCGAGAGACGTTATGGCGCATTGCGGACGGTCTGAACTGGCAGTGGAAGAAATTTTGCCGACCTCCGTTATGAGCAAACAGGATAAGAAGCTTTCGCAAAACACCTACTATTTAATTAAGGCTAAGGTCACACACGTTGCAGTTGGCTCCGGAAAAATGGAGGTAATTGACAGTGCTGTTGTGATTTGTTATTCCACCAGGCAACAGTAAACCGGCGAAAAATAACCGGTAATTGTTCTGAAATGAAAGATTAAAAAACAAATTTTGGAGGGAAAAACTATGGCACAGACTTTATTACTCGGTTTGGGCGGAACCGGCAGCCGTGTGGTGAACCACGTTGCGGCGGAGCTGAAGAAAAATCGCATCAGCATCAATGACGGACAGATCTGCTGTGCGGTTCTTGACACCAACGGGAATGACCGCGAAAAGATTGAGAAGAGCGGCGTCGGCGTCCCGGTGATTGGCACCAGCAAGCCCAGAATCATCGCAGATTACCTGAAAATGTACGCCAACAAGGGTGTGCGCACATGGATGCCCGAATCTCCGATGCTGTTGCAGCAGAATATGGAGGACGGCGCCGCTCAGATGCGCCCTAAGTCCCGCCTGGCCCTGATGGATACCATTGCGAAGAGCATGCACAAGCTGGAGACTGAGATCAACAAGCTGTTCAACAACCGTGACGGCGCCAAGATCCGCGTGATGATCGTGTCCTCCCTGGCCGGCGGAACCGGCTCCGGTATGTTCATTCAGACCGCCCTGTGGCTGCGAAAGTATTTTGCCAAGAGAGAGTGCTCGGTGACCATCCGCGGCATTTTCATCCTGCCCGATGTGTTTATCAATACCCTGGAGGACATACGTACCGACCCCACCGAGATCCGGAGCCTGTACGCCAACGCCTACGGCGCCATCCGTGAGATGAACGCCATCACCAAGATCAAGACCAAGGGGGCAAGCACCCTGTTGCCCCTGAGAATCGACGACCTGTTCGACAGCACAAAGGGTCAGCCGGACGGTCTGCCCGTGTACGACTACGCCTTCTTCGTGGATGACATTTCCGAGGGCGGTTCCGTACTGACCCAGCTGAGCCAGTACGAGCAGGTCGTGGCCCGCATGGTGTACATGCAGCTGTATGCCCCCATGCACAATGATCTGTATTCCGAGGAGGACAATCTGTTCAAGCGCTTTGAGAAGAGCAAGGAGCCTGTGTTCGGCTCCTGCGGCACCGCCAAGGCCATTTATCCCAAGGACGATGTGGTGGACTACTGTGCCCTACGGGCGGCCCAGGACTCCCTGTCTTCCGGCTGGCGCAAGATCGATGATGAGATCAAGGCAAAGCAGAAAAAAGAGGAAGAGCGGGAGAAGAACGGCACGATCCTGAGCGAGCGGTTGAATCCTCGCACGGCTTATATGGAGTTGTTTGAGGCCAAGGCAGCAAAGACCGGTGACCAGGTCGGTAAGGAACGGCTCTTTGTTACCATTGCCAACGATGTGAAGAATGATAAGTACGTCAGAGGAGAGGGCGGTCACGATGTCGTGACCGAACGTACTGATAAGGTTGAGGATTTCCTTGGCCAGCTGGATGAATTGATTGCGTCTACCATTGATACGAAGGATCCCGGTGAACTGAGCGCAATTAAGCTTGATGAGTTGTGGGTCGAGGAAGATGCGACCAGAGAGGATCTAATTGGCACCGTTGAAGACAAGGAAAGCGCCGTGAAGCGTTTCATCGACGACATGGAAACGGTCGTGGATGCGTATGCGGAAGACGTTTTGGACTTGGTGTTTCCTGCCGATATGGGCGATGTGAACAATAAAAACCTGTCTTCTGTAGCCGGTTTCCTGACCAAGGCAAACAGTGATGGCGAGAGAAACTTCGTTCATCCCATTGCAGTGCGATATCTGCTGTATAAGCTGGCGAGCAGACTTGAGGAAATCAAAATGTCCAGCTTTGTTGATGAGGCACGCTGGAGTGCGGAGGCCGGTTACGGCAAGATGCCGGATGGCACCGAAAAAGAGCACATCGAGTTCGATAACGAGAGAACCAGAGCAACCGAGAGCTCGCCGCTTGAGTATTTGAACAGCAAGGCATTTCTGCAGAATGAGGCAAACTTCATCAAAACCTTCAAAGCCCTGTATAGCCAGCATAACGGTGGTCAGTTTGAGCTTTGCCGTGCGTTCGGAATTGTTGCCCTGAAGTACAAGGTTGCGGTGGCTCTTTCCAAGCGGCTGCAGAAATTGATCGATGCGGTGGAAACGTTCTTCAAGGATCTTGTGAAGGTGTCCAACACGCTGGGGGATGCCATTGCTGAAAATGTCCAAAAGAACAAGGAAATCAGACACAAGGTGGTCTACGTGTGCGCCTCCGAAGAGGAGAAGCAAGGAATATACGATTCCCTGCACTTCGATACCGGTAACAGCGATACCGACATCAACAAGATCATCGTCAACGCTCTGTATGGCACGTTCTGCGCTGGTGAGAATCCGAAGGCCGACCACAACAAACAGTATGTGGGACAAAGCGTGGTGAACACCTTCTTCCGGGAAGTCGTTTCCACGTACGGCAAGCTGATTCTTGCGAAAAACGGGGAAGATGTGGATATCGATATCTACACTGCCGTCTGCAAGAGCGCCGACATCGCCTTTGAACAGGCACAGGCGAAGGCGGCCAAGGAACAGGTGACGATCAAGGAGGATCCTGCGAACGCCCGCCTGGATATCAACATGGAGACCGGCGAAGACATGGTTGACAACTCCAGGCAACAGCGTCACCGGGCTGCCTTTGAGGACATTGTCAGAAGACTGAGAGACCTGGGGGCTCCCTTCCTGATCAGTGACGAGGAGCAGCCTGAGGATCCCGACGAGCATCTGGTTGACAACGGTGTGTACACTGACTACTTCAAAGATGGCGACACATTCACGCCCATCAAAAAGCGCAAGACCTTCTGGGGTTTCCATCCCGCTGTGGTGGAAAGCTGTCCCGATCTGGCCGAGATCCTTGGCGTGAACGTGGAGCAGCAGAAAAACAGCGAGTATGCCAAGAACGAGCTGGACTGCTACCGTGCCGTGTACGGTATCCAGGCCGGTTACGTGGAGAAGTTCAACGAGATTAAGAACGGTGATTACTACAGAAACTATAGCCAGGTCGTGCGCAGCATGATCGATGGCGTGGCCGGCGGCGATACTAAGGTGCTGGTACAGACGCCTCACCTGGATAAGACCTGGCATCTGTTCCTGCCCTATGTCACGCCCGAGAAGCAGATCCTGGAGGACACCAAGTTCTACCGCCTGTTCTGGCTGGCCATTGCTTACGGCATGATCACTATGAGCAATGACGGCAAGTATCAGATCGAAAGAGAGAAGAAGACAATCACCGGAGTGTCCTTCGAAAAGACCGAACCCGTGCTGTACAACGGCAAGCCCGTGGGCAAGGCGGACGTGCTGGACCTGCTGGCTGCCCTGAAGCTGGACGGCTCCTTCATGATCGAGGCTGCAAAGTATGAGGGTGAGTTTAAGAACGAGTGCGAGAATGTCGAGACCTATGAGGGGACGGCGTTCCTGCGCGGCGGCGAGCATGCGGTTGGTCTGGCCTCCAAGGGCGAGACGAACGCCGTGACCATGATCACCAGATACCACAATTCTCCCAAGCATACCGACGACGTGACCGCTATGCTGATCACCACGTTGGAGAAACTGTGCGGTGAGCTGATCGCCAACAAGTATGAGGGCGATGAGGCGGCCAAGGTCAAGCAGAAGGCCTACGAGCTGTGTGGCCGCATTTACGATGCGTCCACCATGCGCAACAAGGAAAATGACCTGCTCAAGCACTGGAACGTCGCACCCAAGAAGGCAGGCAAGAAGGCCGAGGACGGCGAGAAAAAGACCACCAAGAAGACCACCAAGAAGACCACCAAGAAGACCACCAAGAAGACCACCAAGAAGACTGCGGAAGAATGATCCGTAAATCGGTGCGGCACAGGAGGGGGACCACCCTCTCCTGTGCCGGCCGGCTAACCTGGCAGGAGGGTTGTTTATGCATACCTTTTTTATCAACACATCCGGAAATGAGTTGGGGAGCTACTCCGACATTTTCGAAATACAGCACGAAACAAGGCAGCTTGTTTCCCTTGCGTGCCCTCTTGCCAAATGGAACGACGATGACGTGGGCCACAAGGCCTGCGTGCGCAAAATGGGTGAGCTGATCGACAACTACAAGGGGATCAACAACAATTTTAACCTGATCCTCTACATCGATCTGCTGGCTTACGAGGCGTACACCTCCATCCCCATGAACAAGCATTTGGAACGCCATGCCTGTTTGAAGGCGTTGCGTGCCGTTTTGGTGCACTACATTAAGGAGACTTTTGTTAAGGAACTGAACGAGTGCGGCCGTGCGCCGCAGGAAGTTTTGCTGATTTTTGAAGAAAATCAGCTGCCCAGGGATGCGGATGAACAGTCGGAAGGCGGCAAGGAGATGATCCGCACGTATACCAGACAGTTCCTGGGCCTTCCCGCTGAGGAAGAACTGGATAAATTTGTATGCAACACAGATGCCGGCGAAGGGGAGAAGGGCGAGGCCCTTTCCTGCGACCGGCTCTGTGAAGAAATAGCCGGGTGCAGCTGCTCCTGCCTGGGCGAAACGGTGCTGGAAGCTTATAGAAATGAAATTGAGACGTTTATCAGTGAGGTAAAGGGAGACGAGAATTCAAGGGGATACGAAACGACAAAGATTCCCCTGGCCAATATGCTTGACGATGTGATCAGGCGAGCCAAGGACGATGCCGAAACGGTGGCATCGGTTTCCTTTGTGACCGATCGACGTGCCGGCATAACCAACAAGCAGGAAAAGGCACGCCGGGATCTGCGCCTGAGCTGCTACATACTGGCCTGCATTGAGAACATGACCATCTACGATGCAAACGATCGAAATGCGGAAGACGACCGACCGAAGGTCAGACAATTCCCGGAAGTCGATTGGAAAGAGGTGGCCATCGAGCTGAGTGCCAAAAGCGACATTTTCCGGCGCAAGCACAGTGAAACGCAGCAGCTTTCCGAAAGCTTTTCCAAGATGAAACTTGCTCCCGACCTGTTTGCTCTGGACCATAAGCGGTTTGCCCTGGACCAGTACGGAAAACGGGCAAAGACGCTTGAAGTGGTTGACGTGGAAGAGAAAAAGGACGAGGAGCAGGAGGCAAAGGATATCGAAGAGGGGATTGTCCGCTCGGAGGGCAGGAAGGCGGTCGTGGTAAACGATGTGCGTGGCCGCAGCCTGTTCAAAAACGAGGAATACCAGCTCTTTGATTACCTTGGTGATGATTTTGACGACAGCATTTTGGGGGCCAAGGCCACGGCCGAGCAGTATGTTGCCGAGGCGAAGAAACTGCGCCTGCATCATTTGGACTACCTGCATAAGCTGAAGGTTCACGTAACGGAGCGCCTGTCCAATTATGCGGGTCGTTCCGCAGAAAACGACCCCGCTCTGCTGCGCAAGAGAAAGGTCAGCGTGGCGGAAGAAGACTTTGACGATATGGGACGGGATTATCGGTACAGAGGGAGCGAGGACGTAGAAACGAAAAAGCTGAAAACCGTTGAGGATATTTCCGAAACGGCGTATACGTCGGCTGTGCTGGACTACATGGAATTCTGTGCCGGGCGGTCGGTTGCGGTTACCGATATTGAGGAACAGTGCAACTGGTTCGTTACCCGAGTCCATCAGATCAAGGAAAGCCTGAAAAAGATCAAGCTGGTTGCGCTGGGTATGCTGTTTGCCATCGTTGCGCTGTATCTGCCCTTCCTGATTTTGCAGTGGGAGGCCATCGTGGCAAATGTTGTGACCCTTGCTGTGGCGTTGGTGTCTGTGGCCATTCCGCTGGCGCTGCTTTACGTTATACTGACCGTCCTTGCCTTCCTGCAGCGCAGGAAGTTCCGTCAGGCCTGGAAAGAATTCAAGGAAAAATCCGACCGGGTGCTGGAGGAAAATGCGCTTGCGGCGGAAAAGTACGATCAGCTGCTGTGCGTGTACGTTCCTACCTTGAGATGGATCTATGAGTATAAGCTTGATGTTGCCTTCTATGCGGACTGCTGCAAGATGGCCAGGGCAAAAATCGCCCATCACATCCAGCGCCTCCATGATCGGGTGGTTATGGTTGGCAATATCATCGAGGATCTGGAGATAGAGCCGGTGGACCGCAGTGAGATTTCTGAGCGGGTCCGGAACCACACGAGCGAGAAGATCAATTACAACGTTTCGTTCTGCACCGGCACAGCGAACCGGGACTTCTACTCCATAATTGACAAGCATTTCTTGAAAGCAGTACATAAGTAAGGGGGGCGGATAATCAATGGAATTTTTGAAGTTTATTCTAAAGCTGCTGTTTATCCTTGGTACCACCGCCCTTATGGTCCTGCCCATTGTGCTGGAATTTTGCACCTTCCACCGTGATAAAAAGAAAAAGATATCCTACAAGCGGCTGCGACTGGTGATCTACACCCTTGTGTATGTGATCGCAATAACTCTGGCACTATATCTGCTGAAGGAAGTTATCCTGTGGCTGGAGGGCCTGGCTGCCATTCAGTGGCTTGCCAACAGGATTTCTGTCAGCGGAAGAATCGTCTACTGTGTGAAGGTTTTGGTTGCTATTTTGGCGAACTTTGCCATCGGATTCCTTTACAGGCTGTTCAGCAAATTTGTCAGAATCGGTCTGAAAAAGAAGAACCTCACCATCCCCGGAAAAAAGGACGGAACCTTCTCCTGGGGACAGAAGCTGGAGCGTAAGGTCGTTCGGTTTTTCCACACGGAAACCTGGTTTTTTGTCGGGAATATTCTGAAGTGGCTGAGCATTGTCCTGTCGGCAGTGTATGTTGTGGTGTTTATCCTCTATCAGGTGCCTGCGGTATACGGGGCCAACTGGATCCCTTACGACTTTATTTCCGTGGTGTTTGGCGCCGGCTACGTCTACCCCACCATCACCCTGTTGGCGCTATGGGAGATGTTCTTCTTCCTGGAGGGAATCAAGCGGGTAGAGGAGGAGTGCCCCGAACTGCTCTATGATGACGAGGCAGCGCTCAAAAAGACCGCCGTCGACCTGAATGCGGTGGATGAAGAGGTTCGCAAACAGTTCAAGGATTATTACGTTTGTGATCTGGATATGTCCAAGGCGCTGCAGGAAGAGGTGGTTTCCGCATCCCACCACGAGGTTACAAAATTCATTGGTCAGGCCATTGAGAACGACAAGCGCAATCCCCAAAAGAGCAAGGAAATCTACCTCAACTGTCTGGATAAGATGATTGAGGTCAGCAAGAGCGTTCTGGTCAACGGCTCGTTCTTTTCGGAGTTCTCCATGTATTTCCTGCGATACCTCTCGGCGGTCGTGGCACGGGGCGACAACGTTGTCTTCGTGTGTAATAACGAGTCGCAGATCGACGAGGTTTATCGCTATCTGGAAAAGGGCCTTAAGGAACTGTCCAGCCTGTACTGCAAGGGATTCCAAAGCGATGCTGTGGATTTTGATGACCCCATCTGGCGCCTGATCAAAATCAGCGGTGAGGCGGATGTCATCGACGAGGCCGCCGTGGATGACACCAGCATTTTGGTAACCTCTCTGAACTATCTGTGCTCCACTCACTTTGAAAGCGAGCACAGCAAGTTCATCCACCTGATCGACACCATCGTGTTCGTGGACGCACTGAAAACGGTCAATACCTACAACCGCCAGCTGGCCATGCTCAACACAAGGCTGAAGCATATTACCCAAAATAATGCCCGCATGTCCAAGAATGGGAATATCAACGAGAACTTCCGCGTGCGGTATATGTCCAAACCGGTCCGATACATCTGCTTTGACGACACGAGAACCCCAGGCCTTGATAAGGTGCTGAAGAACCTGCTGGCCGTTGAATTCGATTCGGTTGACGCCATGAATTATAACCCGGGCACGATTGTGCGCTGTTATAATTATGAGGGGCAGCCGGACGAAAACGGTCGCCGCTCCTGCCCGCAGTACTTTGATGCGGACGAAGAGGTTGGCGCACTGATGAACATGGCGGTGCTGTGCCTGGCCAAGGGTGCATCCAACGTGACCGTGTTTGCGGATGGGGCCATTCCCTACGCCAACATTGAGGAAACCATTGCCTCCAACATGGGCAGAATTTCCGTCAAGGCGGATGGCAGCAAGATCCACCTGAATACGCCGTTTTATAACCCCGATGACTATTCGGTGCTGATCGCCATGGATTCGGGCAATGATCTTCCGGCTGCGTTGAGAAAGTATATTTCTATGGTCTCGGATAAGCCGGCGCTGGTTATCGTGTTCTCCAGACCGTACATGATGCGTGACTATTACGTACACAAGATCAACGAGATTTGGGGCAGCTCCCAACTGGGGCGTATCCCGGTGGAAGAGGGAACCAAGAAGGATGTTGCTCAGCGCATCCTTGTCAAGGCGAACGCCGGCGGCATCTCGGAGGAAGAGATTCTGAAGCTGGCGGCCGGAGTGCCTCAGTTTGATGAATACGTGAAGGAGCGTGACATCAACTCCATCCTGAGAGGGGTGCTGGAGGTTTACGGCATTTCCCAGACGGAGCGACTGGATCTGTTCGATCATTTTGAGTATTCGTCTTCTCAGGATTTTGACGAGAACGGCGTTTACAACTCTGAGGATAAGGTTCTGCTCAGACGGCAGGGAAGACTGTTTGACATGATCAACGGTCGGGATATGGTCATCATGTCCACCACCGAGAAGGATATCATCCTTCCGCTGCCCAGAAAGCGCCTGACACAGAACTTTATCGCCGGACAGAACCTGCTGTACAATGGCAATATCTATCATATCACTAAAATTGATACCGAGGCAGGCCGGGTCCACGCCCGGCTCGCTGTGGGCGGCAAGAACGACGAGGTGTACGAGTACATTCAGGCCCGTGAGTACCGGGTTGAATTTGGCACCGACCCCGTCGAGACCATTTTCCCCACCAAGCATGTGGAGCTCAAGCGCACGGAAGAGGACGTTTGCGTCAACGATATCTACGTTTCCGTGTTCCGAACGCCCATGGAAGTGGTGACCAGCGGTTATTTTGAGGTCGATCCCCACACACTGGCCCGAAATTTCAGCGACAATGAGTATCACAGCATAAACGACCCCGGCGACGACGAGCGGGCCAAGCAGACCTATCGGCGTTACGGTGCCTTGACGTCCCCTGTCTATTCCTCGGATTCTATCATCCAGACGGAGAGCAAGACGGCCAGTGCAAATGGTGCGCTGATGATGTCCATTCGCCTGAAGGGTCAGTTTGGCGGCGATGCGGATAAGACCATGACCCTGGCGGCTGTTATGCTGAACGAACTGCTTGCCAACATGTTCCCGTCCGTAGCCGACTCCGTTGTGGTGTGCCCCGTGCTCCATGGAGAGCTGAACGACGAGGAAGCCCGGGAGATCCTTTGCAAACAGCCTCGGATTACCCTTGTGGGCGAAGGCGAGCGTGAGCAGGCCGACTTCGAACTGATGATCATTGAGGATTGTGCCACAGATCTGGGTGTGGTTTCCGTGCTGATGTCCGCAGGCGACGACGTTTTGAACACCCTGTTCAATCCCATCTTCAACTATCTGCAGTGGTATTCGTCGCAGGAGGAGAAGAACAACTACCTCTACTACGGATTGGATCACGAGCCTTGCTGTTTTGACTTTGCGTCGCTGCATAAGCTGTCCAAGTTGCTGGGCGATGACAAGCATGACCTCAAGTTTGTTGATCTTGAGGCGGTTGTGGAGTACGAGGTCTGTGACTTCTGTGGTAAGCGGTACGCCAAGGGCGGCGATATTACCGAGCTGGAAGACGGCAGAAAGATGTGCAAGGCCTGTGCGGAGAATCTGGTCGGCAACAACAAGAAGGAACTGAAGGCGCATCTTGATCGTGCCAGGATCTTCCTGGAAAGCACCTACGGGATCACCTTGGGTGACGACTACGAATTCTGCTTCGAATCTACGGTCAAGATCGCCAATACCCTGAAGCAGAACCGGACACTGGTCACCCGTGGTGCGGACATTCCTCTGAAGTCCTACGTCGACGACAAGAAGAAGGTCCATGTGGAATACTCCATCCCCTCGGTCAACCTGTCCGAGCTTCTTGTCCGTGAGCTGACCCACGTATGGCAGCTTAAGCACATTCCCGAGATCTCCGAAGATCTGGCCGAGGGGCACATTGCCCTGGTGGCAATCCAGTACCTGCGCTTCCTGAACCAGCAGTCCCTTGCCACAGTAAGAACAACGTACTACGAAAGTACCGAAAACCTTTCCGGCGAGGGATACAGACGGTTGGTGCGGGAACTGCTGGAAAACCCGCAGTTCAACAACAACCCCTTCCGCTATCTGCTTGAGAAGTCCGGCTCCGGTGATGAGACGGAACTCACGCCGCCTCCCAGAATTATTGAGGCCAGCGAGTTCGGTCTGCCGTATACGCCGGAACAGCCTGACCGGGCACTGGATGGGAACATTGCTTACTTCTACTACGGACGGCTGACGGAAACTGCCCAAAAGGCATACGATGCGATTTTGGCAGCCATACAAAGCCATACGGAAACTACCATGGTTGAGGGCTGTAAGTTCGAGGACGTGGAAAAGGCGGTTTCCGCCATTCGGTACGATCATCCTGAGCTGTTCTGGTTCAAGACGATTGCCATGCGAGGACCGGAGGTAATCCTTCACTATGGCGCCTCTGCCGAGGAAGCGGCTGTGCTGCAAAAGCGCATTGACGAGGTCGTTCCCAAGTACCTTGAGGGCATTGACGACACTATGAGTGCGTATGATGTGGCGTTGCGGCTGCACGTCAAGGTGATCGCTGCAGTGGACTATGATACCATTGCACTGAACAAACAGGAGCAGGAGGGCGGCCCCGCAGATGATAAGATCGATTATCTTAGAACCATTTGCGGTGTTTTCCTGAACGGCACGGCGGTCTGCGAGGGCTATGCACGGGCCATGCAGTACCTGCTGCAAAAGTGTGGCATCGAGTGTGCCGAGATGGTAGGCTACATCCGCAAGGAAAGCGGCGAGCGTGGCGGGGCACACGCCTGGAACATTGTGAAGATCGATGGGGATTACTACCAGCTGGATGCTACCTGGGACGACAGGTCCAATACTATCCAAACGGTGAAATCCAACGAAATGGGCTTCAACTATTTCTGCATTACCACCGATGAAATGGCCAGGACTCGTGATGAGGAGCTGTGTCCCACGGAGGTCCCCCCCTGCGTTGCCACCCGTGGCAACTACTACTACCACAATGATTTTGTTCTTACATCCTATGACACGGACAAAATCAAAACCATTGCTCTGGCGGCGGCAAAAAACCAGAGCAAGGCCTTTACCTTCAAGTGCAAGACAAAGGCTCTTTTCGATCAGGCGGTTGCCCAGCTGTGTGCCGACGGAAAAGATTGCTTCGAAATTTTGAAGGCCGCTGCCAAAACGAACAAACAGATCAACCCCGGTTCCTATTCTTACACCTACGATAAGAATATCTGGACGATCACGGTAAAATTCAAATTCAAGTAAAAAGAAAGGTGATTGAACATGCGTAAATTTGTAGCTTTTTTGCTGACTGTTGTGATGGTGCTGGGCCTGTGCTCCTGCCTTGCGGAGAAGTCCATCGTTGGCACCTGGAAGAGCCAGACCACCGTTCTTGGCGTTGTGACCGAGACTGAGTATACCTTTAACGAGGACGGAACCGGTAAGCGCTCCAACGTGTTGGCTATGGACTTTACCTACTCCTTCACCGAGGACAAGAAGCTGGTCATGAAGTTCTCTGCCCTCGGTATCGAAACCACCGAGGAGTACACCTATGACTTCACGGGCAGCAAGCTGGTTCTGACCGGCGACAAGGAGACCATCACCCTGGAAAAGGTGAAGTAATCATTTCAGTCTGAGACGGTCATCATTTCGAGCGGCAGCTTGGGCGATGACCGTTTCTTTACCGGAGGACAGCATGACATATATAGAATTTTTTGACAAGGTTGCCACCAAAAATGTTGGGGCGTGCCTGACCTACGTGCCAGATCGGGTGGTTTTTATCGGCGACAATGCAAAGCTGATGAAACGGCACATTGAAAACTATCAGAGGGTGTTCAAAGCTCGTGGCTACGATATTGACTTCTCGTTCAAGACCATGTCCCAAAGCAATCTGGATAATGCGGTCAAGCTGCTGTCGGAGCTTGTGGAAACGTATGACGACTGCGTTTTTGATGTGACCGGCGGGGAAGAGATTCTGATGCTGGCACTGGGTATCGTTTATGCGAGGTATCCCGAAAAAAACATTCAGATCCACAAGGTCAACTTGCGGTCCAACGCCATTTATGATTACGATAAGGACGGTACCACCGTTTACCATATGCCCCCCAAGCTTTCTGTGGAGGAAAACGTCAGGATCTTTGGCGGCGACGTGGTGTACGGGGCCATTCATGAAGAGAAAACCTATCGGTGGGATTTGAATCCGGACTTTCTGAATGACATCCGGCTCATGTGGGATATCTGCAAGGGAAATGTGCGATACTGGAATACGCAGATCGGCGTTTTTGCGGCAGCTGATGCTGTGGGCAGCGTCAGCGAGGACGGGCTTACAACTGTGGCATCCCGTGCTGCGCTGGAGCATCATTTGCAGCGGCGTGGTGCGAAATACAAAAAGGCGAAAGGGATTGTTGCCTGCCTGCTGAAGCATGGTTTGCTGACCTGTTTTGAGGATGAGGACGGCTTGTCGATGACCGTCACGTATAAAAACGAGCAGGTGAAAAAGTGCCTGACAAAGGCGGGACAGGCCCTTGAGATGAAGGTGTACGTTACGGCAAAAGAGATGCTGGACGAAGATGGCGTGCCCGTTTATGACGATGCGCTCAACGGTGTTGTGATAGACTGGGACGGCCACTGCCATGATGAAGAAACCGAGGCGTTGTACGATACCGAAAACGAGGTGGATGTCCTGCTGATGCACGATGTTGTCCCGGTGTTTGTTTCATGCAAGAACGGTGCCGTGACATCGGACGAGTTGTACAAGCTGGATGCTGTGGCAAAGCGCTTTGGCGGTCAGCATTCCAAACGTGTTCTGGTTGCCACCGCCCTGGATTGCATGAAGGAGGCGGGGGAATATCTGCGCCAGCGGGCCATGGACATGAACATCCGTGTGGTTGAGAATATTCAGGAACTGGATGACGCGGCTCTGGCCAAGAAAATCAAGAGTTTCTGGTGTAACTGAATGAACGGTGTAATGGCGGCAACGGATTGCGTTGCCGCCATTATATTTTGATAAGTTGATCCCCGTGAAACTTGACAGGTTCGCAGCTGCGAAGTATACTGTAAAAGTACCATTATACTTAAGATGGGGGTATGTATACGTATGTGGACAACGTGTCTTGTTCTGTCATTCGGGTGTATGCTTTTGGCGGTGCCCGGTGCTTGGTTATGCAACAAAAGTAAGCTGGGGGAAAAGTACAAAATTAAGCCGCTTCATGCGCTGATTGCGGGTGGCTTTTTGTCTGTAGTCACCATGATGCTTCCCGTTCACACCGTTGCGGCACAGACCAATCTGTTGGGTGTCGTGCGGGAGGTTTTGCTTTCCATATTCCACTCCATGCAGGTGTTTGCCATCGGCTGCGACTTCGGTATCGTGACAGGGGGCGTGACCGGTTGTCCGGCGGGCATCCAATACTGGTATCAGGCTTGGGCGGCGATCCTGTTTGTTTTGGCACCTATCTTCAGCTTTGGTTTTATTCTGTCACTGTTCAAGAACCTATCGGCATATTTGAAATATTGCCGGGCCTACTTCAGGGAGGTCTATGCCTTTTCGGAGCTGAACGAAAAGGCGTTGGCGCTTGCTATCGACATCAAGAGAGAGCATCCCAAAGCGGCAATTCTATTTACCGATGTGTTTGAGGACGATCAGGAAACGATATATGAGCTGATTGAGCGGGCGGAGAAAAACGGGGCAATCTGCTTCAAGAAGGATATCCTGGTGATTGACTTCAAAAAGCATTCCCCCAGGAAGCCCATATCCTTTTTTGCCATTGGCAGCAACGAAACGGAGAACTTGAATCAGGCGCTGAAGCTGATCGAGCAATACAGAAACAGAGAAAACACCCATGTTTATGTGTTTTCCACCAAGCTGGAAAGCGAACTGCTGCTTGCCAGTATTGATAAGGGCAAGGTGAAGGTGCGCAGAATCAATGAGGTTAAGTCGTTGGTCAACCGTGTGCTCTATGAGCAGGGACACATCCTGTTTGACCACGCCCGGGAAGAAAACGACGGCAAGAAGAAAGTCTCTGCTGTCGTGGTGGGACTGGGCAGCCACGGCACCGAAATGGTCAAGGCGCTGGCGTGGTTCGGCCAGATGGACGGATACAGGCTTGCGATCCATGCGTTTGATCTTGATCCTCTGGCGGAAGAAAAGTTTGTGGCCCTTGCCCCCGAACTGATGTCGGAGGTCTATAACGGCAAGGAGTTTGAGGGCGAGGCCCAGTACGAGATCGCAATCCATTCCGACTGCGACGTGCAGACGGTATCCTTTGCCAATGAGATCAAAAAAATCACGGATGCCACCTATGTGCTGGTTTCCCTTGGCAACGACGACGTCAATATCAATACCGCCGTGAATCTGCGGATGTATTTTGAACGCATGAAGATCCATCCGGTGATACAGGCAATCGTCTATAACTCCCAGCAGAAAAAGGCGCTGGATGGACTGCGGAACTATCGGGGGCAGGAGTACGACATCAGCTTTATCGGCGATGTGGAGTCGTCCTATACCGAGAATGTTATCATTGATTCGGAGCTGGAAGAGGATGCGCTGCGGCGCCATCTGAAGTGGGGAAACGAGGACGAATTCTGGACCTATGAGTACAACTACAGATCCTCCATGGCTTCTGCCATCCACATGAAGGCACGAATCCGGTGCGGAGTTCCCGGCGCAGATAAAAAGGAAGAGGATCTGACCAGTCAGGAGCGCCGCATAATCGAAACACTGGAGCACCGCCGATGGAACGCATATATGCGTGCCGAGGGCTATGTGTTCAGCGGCTCCACGGATAAGGCCAGTCGAAACGATCTTGCAAAGATGCACCACGATTTGGTTAATTACGCCTCGCTGCAGGAAGAGGAAAAACGTAAGGACAGTAAGGTAGGAACGGCTTAACAAGGAGAGATAAAGATGAGTGAACTGAAAAACAGCACACTGATGGATAAACTGGTCGAATGCGCAAGAAAAGTCGGAACCGGAACGACCAACCCGTTTACCGCCGAGCGATTTCTGGTGGCGGCAATCGACCAGGTGCAGACGTCCGCTCCCCAGCGCATGGATGAGGAACTGCGTGCGTTGCGGAACCTGGTTAACAAGTACTTTCCCAACACGAAAGCGGCCAGGGCGGTGCTTCTCGCACACGTTTGCCAGGAACGCAGAGCGGCATTCCTTGACGATCTGTACATGAAGAAGCGACTGCAGGAAGCAGAGCGGCTGGCTGCTGTCGCAGGCCGGGGAGAGATTGACACAGCGGCGCTGTTTCTGTGCATCGTAAAGGAACCCAGCGAGGCGATCAAGACGGCGCTGGAGAAAGGGGGCGGTGCAGCGGTGGAGTCCGAGACCGAGGCAGCGGCGCCGTCCGACCCGGATGACGCGGACCTCAGCGAGGAGGCGTTTCGGGAGGATATGAGGGCGCTGGTGGATTCCATTATCGCCTCCATGGAAGCCGACGAGAATGCCGACGAGGAAGCTGACGGACAGACACCGGAGGAACGGAAGGCTGCCCTTGCCCAACAGGCAAAAAAGGAAGTTGAGCATCTGGTGGCTGACGTTAAGCGCATCAGAACGGAGCTTCAAAGCACTGTTTACGGTCAGGATAATGCGGTTAATACCTTTGCAAGCGGCTATTTTCAGGCCAGATTGCTGTCCATGCTGGACAAGGAAAGAAAGCGCCCCCGTGCCACCTTCCTGTTTGCCGGCCCTCCCGGTGTGGGCAAGACCTTCCTGGCGGAAACGGCGGCCAAAGCCCTTAAATTGCCGTTCCGGCGTTTCGACATGAGCGAGTATGCGGATAAGGAAGCGAATATTGAGTTCTGCGGCTCGGATAAGGTGTATAAAAGCGCCAAGGCCGGTAACGTGACCAGCTTCGTGGCAGAAAACCCCAAGTGCGTGTTGCTGTTTGACGAGATTGAGAAGGCCCATTTGTGCGTGATTCATCTGTTCCTGCAGATGTTGGATGCCGGCAGACTGCGTGACAACTACACGGATGAAGAGGTGTCCTTCTCCGATACCATCATCATCCTGACGACCAACGCCGGCAAGCAGATGTACGAGGAGAGCGAAAGCGGTGATTTCTCCGGCGTTTCCCGCAAGGTGATCATCAAGGCGCTGCAGCGGGATGTTAATCCTGAAACGAAGGTGCCCTACTTCCCGGGTGCGATTTGCTCCCGCTTTGCTTCCGGCAACGTGGTGATGTTCAACCACATCGGTGCACACCATCTGCGCTCCATCGCTAAAAAGGAAATTGAGCGGCATGCCGGCAACTTCGAGAGGGAAACGGGGATCCGGTTCCAAATCGATGAGCGTGCCTATACGGCACTTTTGTTCGCCGAGGGCAGCGAGGCAGATGCCAGAACCATCCGAAGCCGGGCGGAAGCGTTCTTTAACGACGAGCTCTATGAGTTGTTCCGACTGATCGAGTCCGATAAGGTTGAGGCCAACATTGAATCCATCGAGCAGATCCGGATCGATGTGGATTTGAGTTGTGCCCAGGAGAAGGTTCCCGGTCTCTTTGTCCCTGAGGACAAGCACAGGGCGTTGGTATTTGCCGATGAGAAGACCGTTGCACTCTGCCGTAACAAGGTTGCGGATATTGACTTCATCGAGGTTCAGGACGCTGTGGCGGCAGTGAAGGTCATGAAGGAGCAGAGTGTCGATTTTGCCCTGTTGGATATGAAGCACGGTGCACATGCGGTGGTGCAGGACAGCCTGAACATCGAGGATGTGGATTCTCCTGCCCGTGATTTCTTCAAATTCCTCCGAGAGCAGAAGAGCGACCTGCCCGTTTACCTGCTGGAGATGCAGGACGGTGCACTGAACGACGAGGAGAAGGTCTCCTTTACCCGGCAGGGTGTGCGTGGCATCTTGAATGTGGGCACTGACGGGGAAGAATTTGTGGCCCGCCTGGACGACATTGCCCTGAATCTGTATCAGCAGGCCAGCATGGTCAAGTTGGCCAAGGCAAACAAGCTGGTCTCTTTTGAAACCGCCCAAACCATTTCCGAAGATGGAAAGCAGGCGCAGATCCGGCTGTATGATTTCAAGATGACCGTGGCGGTGGACTCCGAGGATGCCCAGAATATTCTCAGCGCTGTGTCCAAGCCAAACGTCCGTTTTGATAACGTGATCGGTGCCCGTGATGCCAAACAGGAGTTGCGGTACTTCGTGGAATATCTCAAGGACCCCAAGAAGTACATGGGAACCGGTGTGAAAGCACCCAGAGGCGTGCTCCTCTACGGCCCTCCCGGCACGGGTAAGACCATGCTGGCCAAGGCCATGGCCTGTGAGGCCGATGTGACCTTCATTGCCGCTGAAGGAAACCAATTCCTAAAGCAGTATGTGGGTGAGGGCGCTGCAAAGGTGCACGAGATTTTCAGAACCGCACGCAAGTATGCCCCCGCCATCCTCTTTGTTGATGAGATCGATGCCATCGGCAAGGAGCGTAAGGGCGGTGACAATTCCAGCGGCGTGGAAGCGACCCTGACAGCCTTCCTGACGGAGATGGACGGCTTTGTGAACGATTCCTCCAAGCCGGTATTCGTTCTTGCGGCTACCAACTTCGATGTGGAACCCGGAAAGGACAAGAGTCTTGATCCGGCTCTGATGCGCCGGTTTGACAGACGGGTGTACATCGATCTGCCCGGCAAGGAAGACAGAATCAAATTCCTGAATATGAAGGTCGCAGAAAACCGTGCTCTGGATATTTCCCAGGTGCAGATCGACAACATTGCCATGCGCAGCACCGGCATGAGTCTGGCGGAACTGGACTCCGTGGTTGAGCTTGCGCTGCGTTCTGCCATCCGGGAGGGCAGCGTTAAGGTGACCGATGCTATCCTGGAGGAGGCGTTTGAAACCTTCAACAGCGGTGAGGTGAAAAAGTGGGACGTCTCTCAGCTGGAGCGTGTGGCAAGACACGAGGCGGGGCACGCATTGCTCTGCTGGCTGGGCGGCGAAACGCCCTCTTACCTGACCATTGTTGCCCGTGGTAATCACGGCGGCTATATGCGCCACGCCGATCAGGAAGGAAAGGCCATCTACACCAAGGACGAACTGCTGGCCCGCATTCGGACCTCTCTGGGCGGTCGAGCTGCGGAAATCGTTTACTACGGCAGCCGTGACGGAATCTCCACCGGTGCCAGCGGTGACCTGGCCTCCGCTACGGGCATGGCGCAGCAGATCGTGTGCTCCTTCGGTATGGATGATGAATTTGGCCTTTCTGTGATCCCGGGCGAGGCCGCGACCAACGGTGCCATGTCGGCTGAGGTCAGGGCCGCGGTCAACCGCATCCTGAAGGAACAGATGAGTGAGGCAGTTAAGCTGATTTCCGAGAACAGGGACAAAATCGACGCTCTGGTGGACGAACTGATGGCCAAGAACCATTTGAACGGTGCGGAGATCGAGCAGGCCCTTACCAAGGCGGTATGACTACCAAAGGTCAGCTTTTTAAGTGGGAGGGATCTTGCTGTGTACAAACCGAATCCAATGGATACCGGCGACGTTGAATTGCCGGTCGAGCTTCTTGAACTTACGGAAACCATAGCCCAGGATGTCCACGAGCGTTGGGCCGCCGGACGGGTGGCCGATGGGTGGAGTTACGGTGAGACCCGCGATGACAGCAAGAGAATAACGCCGTGTCTGGTGCCATATTCCCAGCTGCCCGAAGAGGAGAAGGAATATGACCGCAGCACGGCACTGCAGACGTTGAAACTGATTGTCAAGCTGGGGTATAAAATCGAGAAGCAGTAACCAAGAGAGGAAAAGACCATCACAACAGATGATGATCGTACGGGGGTGAAAGCATGGGCGGTTGGTATGAGGGCAGAGCGCCCTACGTGTTCCTGCGGTATGCACCGGAGGATGAGCGGCAGGCGGAGCGGATAAAGTCCCTGCTGGACAAGGAGAACGTTCGGTATTGGGATGAAAGCGCCCTGCGTGTCGGGAGCGACCGGGACGAAATGGTTGCCGAACGGCTGGGCCGTGCGGTGGCATACCTGCTTGTGCTGACCTCGGAGGCCATGAAGTCCGGACAAATCAGGGACGAATTGACTGCGGTTTTGTGCCGTGGGACTCCGGTTTATGTGCTGCAGATGGCCCTTGTGTCCCATGATTTTTCCCTGCTGACCCGTAAGGCGTACCTGTTTCTGACAGAAGGTGCCCTTGTGGGAGCGTTGCCCGGTGCGGTTCATGACAACCAAACGTCCGGGTTTGGTTTCGGTGGCGATGACGGAATCGATTGGTCTGACTCCGATGCATCTGCGTTGCTCGGCGACACGGGTGGCTTCGGCGGGGGACGGCAGCTGTCCGAGGCAAGAAACAGCTTCTCTGTTCCGGAGGGGAGTGGGAAACATCCAATGCAGGCCTGCTCGCGGCCCCAGCCGCCGCTTGTATCTCGGGTAGGGGATACCGATGATTGGGTCGATACAGCGCAGAGGCGGATGCCGAAGGGCGCGCCGAATATGGCGCCGAACAGGGTGCCGAAGAGAACACCGAACAGGGCGGGGGGATTGCTTGGTCTGTTTGGACGCAGGAAAAAGACTGCGGTGACCAAAAAAGGAAAGCCGCCCATTGTCACGCCGCCCACTATGGACAATGTCCGTTTTTCCGCCATTGCATCGGGTAAGATCGCACCGGGCAGGTATTTGCCGATCAGCCTTGTGATGTATGAGGATGCGTTCCGTCAACAGGTGGACGAGATTATCCGCACCCACGGCAAACACGCCAAAGAAGCGACGAGCGGATATCAACTGGTGGCACGCAGGTCGGTGGTTCGGGTGGTCCTGACCTCACCTGAGGTAACGGTTCAGGACAGCGAGCTGGAGCAGGTCTGGAATGGGAAATATCTCCATTTTGACTTTGCGGCCCAAATTCCCGGCGACTTTACCGGGGAGCAGATCCTGCTGTCCGCCAAGGTTTACATAAATGATCTTATTGCGACCAAACTGAACCTGGTGGTGGATTGCGAGGGCGGGCGCAGACATAAAATCAGCGTGGCGAGAGAGGATATCCTATCGGCGTTTGTATCCTACGCTAGTCAGGACCGAAATCGTGTGGCGGTCATCATACAGGGTATGAAGGCGGCACGCCCTGATATGGATATCTTTTTTGACATTGACAGCCTCCGCAGCGGAGAAAAGTGGGAGGATACGCTGAAGGAGGAAATCGAGAAACGTGATGTCCTGTTTCTGTGCTGGTCCCAGCACGCAAAGGATTCCCGCTGGGTGGACATGGAGTGGCGGTATGCGCTGGTGCACAAGGGCGAGGATGGCATTGAGCCCATCGCCATCGAGTCGCCGGATGTCTGCCCGCCGCCGGCGGAGCTGCAGCAAAAGTACTTTAATGACAAGATGCTGTATATCATCAAGGCTACCATGCCCTCGGGGAATCCGTGGGAGTCGGTGTGAATTAGTAAGAGTGGGAGATGTTGAAATGGAGTTTCAATACATTTCTGCCAAAGAAGCGGCCACAAAGATAGGGGTCACCGTGCGTTGGATTCAGCAGCTGTGCAAAGCCGGCAAGGTAGAAGGTGCCCAGCGGTTCGGTGCGCAGGATATCTGGCTTGTGCCCATCAAGTGGGTGGAAGAACGCCTTGCGGCTGAGAGTGAGCTGAGCGGAGAGCTCTGAAACATAGTGCTGAAAACAGGAGAGATGAGGCGATTTTTTTGGCTGTTTACAACATGCTCAAGACGTTTAATGATATTACCCTCAGTGTGTCCCAGATGCGTTATGTGAAGCTGGATAATCGCTGGAACAGTGAATTTGCTCGGGTGATGTTCTCCAGAATCTACTACGTATGCAAGGGTGAGGGGGATGTGGTCTGTAACGGCACACCGATCCATCTGACACCGGGGAATATTTATTTCATCCCGGCAGGGGTGGATTTTGCATATTCCTGTAAGGAATACATGGAAAAGCTGTACATCCATGTAAGTGTACTGCAGAATAACCGATATGACCTGTTTTCCCGGTTGAAGGAATGCGTGGTGCTGCCCGGCTTGTCCCGGGAGGACTTTAAGCGCCTGTGCCGCTGTGCGGGGTCTGCAGACGCAAATGACATGATTTACCTGAAGTGCCATCTGCATATGCTGCTGCAGCAGGTGGTGGAGAAATCCGGAGTGGAACTGGGGCGGCCGGAGGTTTATTCCCCCCTGACCGAACGGGCCATGGAGTACATTGAAGAGCATTTGTACAGTGGTCTAACCGTGGAACAGGTAGCGGATGGACTGCAGGTGTCCGAGGATAAGCTGCAAAGAGAATTCCGCCGGGATGTGAAAACATCCGTGGGGCGGTATATTACCGAACGGGTGCTGTATGCGGCGGAAAAACGCCTGCGCATCAGTGATGACAGCATCCGGGATATCAGCGAATGGCTGGGTTTTTGCGACCAGTTTTATTTTTCGCGGCGGTTTGCCGATTACTTTGGTGTGTCGCCCCGCCGGTACCGCAAATTCATCAGTATGGGTCAGCCTATCGAGGTGGAGTGACCTGATTTTACTACGAAATGGACAGGAGGTGAGGATATGGAGCAGAATCAAATACCATTCCGGGTGGTGTCCGACTATCAGCCTGCCGGTGACCAGCCCCAGGCTATTGAGGCGCTGGCACAGGGCATTGAGCTTGGGTTGGACGAGCAGACCCTGTTGGGTGTGACCGGCTCGGGCAAGACCTTTACCATGGCAAAAATCATCGAAAAGAACCAACGGCCTACCCTGGTGCTGGCCCACAACAAGACGCTGGCCGCTCAGCTGTGCGCCGAGTTCCGGGAGTTCTTCCCCAACAATGCGGTGGAGTATTTCGTATCCTACTACGACTACTACCAGCCGGAGGCCTATATCCCTCACACCGATACATTTATTGAGAAAGACTCGTCCATCCACGACGAGATCGACCGTCTGCGCCTGTCCGCCACCGCATCGTTGATGGAGCGGCGGGACGTGATCGTGGTATCCTCCGTGTCCTGCATCTACGGCCTGGGCGAGCCGGCGGACTTTGCCCAGATGATGGTGTCCCTGCGTGTGGGCAGTGTGATGAAAATCGAAGCGTTGCTGAAACGGCTTGTGGACATCCGTTATGAGCGCAACGATATTGCGTGGGAGCGCAACAAGTTTCGGGTCCGGGGCGACACGGTGGAGATCTGGCCCGCCTACTGGAAGGACACCGCCCTGCGGGTGGAGTTCTTTGGCGACGAGATCGACCGCATCAGTGAGGTGAACGTGGTCACCGGTGCACCCATTCGCCGGCTCATCAATGTGCCGGTCTGGCCTGCCACCCACTACGTGACCCCAAAGGAGAAAATGGACGCCGCCATCCAGGAAATCTACCGGGAGATGGAGGAACGGGTGGCCTTCTTTGAGTCCACCGACCGACTTGTGGAGGCACAGCGCCTGAAGCAACGCACCATGTACGACATCGAAATGATGCAGGAACTGGGCTACTGTTCCGGTATCGAGAACTACTCCCGGGTCATTGACGGGCGGCCTGTCGGTTCGCCGCCCCACACCCTGCTGGACTATTTCCCTAAGGATTTTGTGCTGTTCATTGACGAGAGCCACGTGACGTTGCCCCAGGTGCGTGCCATGTACAACGGCGACCGGGCAAGAAAGACAAGCTTGGTGGAATACGGCTACCGCCTGCCCTGTGCCTACGATAACCGACCCCTGAAATTCGAAGAATTTGAGGACCGGGTGCATCAGCGGGTGTACGTGTCCGCAACACCCGGTGAGTACGAGCGAGAGCGGTCGGGACAGATTGTGGAACAACTCATTCGCCCCACCGGACTTTTGGATCCGGAGGTGGAGGTGCGGCCCGTGTCCGGTCAGATCGATGACCTGATGGGCGAAATCAACGACCGTGCCCGGCGCAATGAGCGGGTGCTGGTCACCACCCTGACCAAGAAGATGGCGGAGGATCTGACGGCCTTCCTGCAGAACGCCGGCGTCCGGGTGCGCTATATGCACCACAGTGTGGACACGGTGGAACGCATGGAAATCATCCGGGATCTTCGTCTGGGCAAGTTCGATGTGCTGGTGGGCATCAACCTGCTGCGTGAGGGTCTGGATCTGCCCGAGGTGTCCCTGGTGGCCATCCTTGATGCGGATAAGGAGGGCTTTTTGCGCAGTGAGACTGCCCTGGTGCAGACCATCGGCCGTGCGGCACGTAATGCCGAGGGTAAGGTCATCCTGTACGCCGATACTGTCACACCCTCCATGCGCCGGGCCATGGACGAGACCGAGCGCCGCCGGGAGAAGCAGGATGCCTTCAATAAGGCGCACGGCATCGTACCAAAGACGGTTATCAAGTCGGTGCGGGAACTGCTGGAGATTTCCGGCGTGCCGGAGGACTCTGCTCAGCGGGAAGGCCGAGGCAAGGCCATGAACAAGCAGGAGCGGGCGGCGGAAATCGCCCGTTTGGAAAAGGCCATGAAAGAGGCGGCACGTATGCTGGAGTTCGAGCTTGCCGCCGACCTGCGTGACCAGATTATCCGTTTGCGTGGGGAGACGTGACAGATGGCAAAAGTGAAAGAGGAAAAAACCAACGTAATGCGCATCCTGGAGCAAAAGGGCATCCCCTATACCGGCCACACCTACGAGCATGAAGAGGGGGTGGCGGTGGACGGTGTTACCGTAGCCCAAAGTCTGGGTCAGGACCCGGAGCAGGTGTTCAAGACCCTGGTGGCCCGGGGTGCGTCAAAGGACATCTACGTGTTCGTCATCCCCGTGGCGGAGAGCCTTGACCTGAAAAAGGCCGCCCGTGCGGTGGGGGAGAAGTCCGTCGAGATGGTGATGGTCAAGGAAATCAACGGCCTGACCGGCTACGTTCGGGGCGGCTGTTCCCCCGTGGGGATGAAAAAGCATTACCTCACCACCTTCCACGAAACTGCCGAGATCGTAGACACCATCACCGTGTCTGCAGGCAAGATCGGCTGGCAGGTGGAGCTCGCACCGGCTGACCTCATCGACCTGGTGGACGGACAGCTGGCGGACATTACGGTGGAGTGATGACCATGACAGAAAGCAAAAAAGGCGGTATACCCATGGTGCTGACCGGCGCCTGTCTGTGGGGATTGATCGGTCTATTTAACCGCACCCTCATGGCGGCGGGGCTGACCCCGGAGAGCATTGTGCTGGTGCGCAATCTGGGCGGTCTTGTCCTGCTGGGTTTGGTACTGGCAGTGTGGAAGCGGGACGTATTTCGTATCCGCCCGAACCATCTTGGGTATTTTTTCGGCACAGGCATTATCAGCGTGGTGCTGTTTACCTGGTGCTACTTCAGCTGTCAGCAGGAGTGCTCCCTGGCGGTGGCGGCAATTCTGCTTTACACCGCCCCGGCCTTTGTGGTGGTGCTGTCCGCCGTCCTGTGGCGGGACAAGCTCACGGGCAAGAAACTGCTGGCCCTGGGTTTGACTTTCTTCGGTTGTATCTGCGTCACCGGGGTATACACCGGCGGCATGACCATCACCCTGCGTGGCTTTCTGCTGGGGTTGGGTGCAGGATTCTTCTATGCACTGTACTCCATCTTCGGTCGGTACGCCCTGGGGCACTACCAGCCGTACACCGTGACCTTTTACACATTTGCCTTTGCCGGGGTCGGGTCGCTGATTTTCCTGAAGCCGTCCCAACTGGCGGTGCTGGCAAGTCCGGCCATGGCACTGGTGGCCTTTGGCCTGGCGCTGGTATGCACCGTGTTGCCCTACCTCTTTTACACCGCTGGTCTTGCCCGTATGGACAGCGGCAAAGCCGCCATCCTCGCCTCGGTAGAGCCGGTGGTGGCCGCACTGGTGGGCATCGTTGCTTTTCACGAAAGTATGAGTCCGGCCACGGGGCTGGGCGTGGTATCCATTCTTGCAGCGGTTTTGCTGCTGCGCTGAACATAAGGAGAACCCTTTATGCAGGATAAAATCTATATCAAGGGTGCAAGGGAAAATAACTTGCAGAATATTGACGTGGAGATCCCCCGTGACAAGCTGGTGGTGCTGACCGGTCTGTCCGGCTCGGGCAAGTCCTCTCTGGCCTTCGACACCATCTATGCCGAGGGTCAGCGGCGGTACGTGGAGTCGCTGTCCTCCTACGCCCGTATGTTTTTGGGACAGATGGAGAAGCCGGACGTGGACTATATTGACGGTCTGTCACCGGCCATCTCCATCGACCAGAAAACCACCAGTAAGAACCCCCGCTCCACCGTGGGTACGGTGACGGAGATCTACGACTACCTGCGCCTTCTGTGGGCGAGAGTGGGTACGCCCCACTGTCCCGAGTGCGGCAAGGAGATCCGCC
Source organism: Lawsonibacter sp. (assembly GCA_045601985.1). Classification (GTDB taxonomy): domain Bacteria; phylum Bacillota; class Clostridia; order Oscillospirales; family Oscillospiraceae; genus Lawsonibacter. The sequence goes on from JAZSAQ010000070.1 coordinate 43,924, forward strand.
AGCAGACCATCGACCAGATCATCGATCAGGTGATGAATTTGCCTGAGGCGACCCGAATCCAGGTCATGGCGCCTGTGGTGCGAGGCAAGAAGGGCGAACACCAGAAGATTTTTGACGATGCCCGCAAGTCCGGTTACGTCCGTGTCCGGGTGGACGGCTCTTTGTACGACCTGTCTGAGCAGATCGAGCTGGACAAGAACAAAAAGCACACCATCGAGGTGGTGGTGGACCGACTGGTCAACCGGGAAGACATCACCCGCCGCCTGACCGATAGTGTGGAGATTGCGGCAAACCTGTCCGGCGGTCTGGTGGTGGTCAATATCGTGGGGGAGGACCGGGACATCACCTTCTCCCAGAACTACGCCTGCGAGGACTGCGGCGTGTCCATGGAGGAGTTGACCCCTCGTATGTTCTCCTTCAACAACCCCTTTGGTGCCTGCCCTACCTGCATGGGCCTTGGCAGCCAGCTGAAGGTGGACCCGGACCTCATTATCCCCAACAAGAGCCTTTCCATCATGGAGGGGGCGATCACTGCCTCCGGCTGGAACAATGTCAAGTCCGACGGTATCTCCCGGATGTATTTCGAGGCGCTTGCGAAAAAGTACAAATTCAAACTCAACACCCCCATAGAGGAACTGTCCCAAGAGGTGATGGATGTCATTCTCTACGGCACCAACGGGGAGAAGCTGACGCTCCACTATGACCAGCCGAGAGGGCAGGGGACACTCTATCAGGCTTACGAGGGTATCTGCAACAACCTGGAGCGGCGCTATCGGGAGACCCAGTCCGACGCCGTCAAGAGGGAACTGGAGGAGTGTATGTCCGAGTCTCCCTGTCCCGCCTGTCAGGGCCGGCGCCTGCGTCGGGAGTCCCTGGCTGTGACGGTGGGCGGCGAGTCCATCGATACGTTCTGCAACCGCTCGGTGAACGAGGCGCTGGAGTTTGTGAGCAAGCTGAAGCTTACCGAGTCCCAAACGATGATTGCCGAGCGTATCCTGCGGGAGATTCAGACCCGGCTCGGCTTTTTGCAGAGTGTGGGCCTGCAGTACCTGACTCTGTCCCGTGGGGCAGCGACCCTGTCCGGCGGCGAGAGCCAGCGCATCCGATTGGCCACCCAAATCGGTTCGTCCCTCATGGGCGTGCTGTATATTCTGGACGAGCCCTCCATCGGTCTGCACCAGCGGGACAACGACAAACTGCTGGCAACCCTGAAGCATCTGCGCAACCTTGGCAACACCCTGCTGGTGGTGGAACATGACGAGGACACCATGCTTCAGGCGGACTATATCGTGGACGTGGGCCCCGGTGCCGGCATCCACGGCGGCCGCATCGTGGCACAGGGTACACCGGAGGACATTATGGCAAGTCCCGAGTCCCTCACCGGCGATTACCTGTCCGGCAGAAAGAAAATTCCCGTCCCCATCACCCGTCGGCCCGGAAACGGCATGGCTCTGCGGGTGCTGGGCGCAGCGGAGAACAACCTCAAGGACGTGGACGTGGAGTTCCCTCTGGGTACCCTGACCTGCGTCACCGGCGTATCGGGAAGCGGCAAGTCCTCCCTGGTCAACGAGGTGCTGTACAAGAAGCTGGGGGCGGAACTCAACCGCACCAAGACCCGGGCGGGTAAGCACCGCACCATCGAGGGCATCGGCTTTTTGGACAAGGTCATCAACATCGACCAAAGTCCCATCGGCCGTACCCCCAGGTCCAACCCCGCTACCTACACCGGCGTGTTCGGGGACATCCGGGAGCTGTTTGCCAATACCCCGGACGCCAAAAGCCGCGGCTACGGCCCGGGGAGATTCTCCTTCAATACCCGGGGCGGCCGGTGCGAGGCCTGTCAGGGCGACGGCCTTTTGAAAATTGAGATGCACTTCCTGCCCGACATCTATGTCCCCTGTGAGGTGTGCAAGGGCAAGCGCTACAACCGGGAAACACTGGAGGTGCGCTATAAGGGCAAGAACATTTACGATGTGCTGGAGATGACGGTGGAAGAGGCACTGCCTTTCTTTGAGAACCTGCCCCGCATCCACAAGCACCTGCAGACCCTGTACGACGTGGGCCTTGGCTATATTAAGCTGGGCCAGCCGTCCACCACCCTGTCCGGCGGCGGGGCACAGCGTGTCAAGCTGGCTACCGAGCTTGCCAAGGTGGCCACCGGCCGCACCATCTATATCCTGGATGAACCTACCACCGGTCTGCACACCGCCGACGTGCACAAGCTGGTGGAGGTGCTTCAGCGATTGGTGGAGGCGGGCAACACCGTGGTGGTAATTGAGCATAATCTGGATGTTATCAAGACTGCCGACCACATCGTCGACCTGGGCCCCGAGGGGGGCGACGGCGGTGGCACCATCGTCTGCACCGGTACGCCGGAGCAGGTGGCAGCCTGTGAGAACTCTTACACCGGACAGTACCTTAAGCGGGTGCTGTAACAGAAAAACAGCGCGGACCACCGTGCAGAAACGAGGACAAGATGGAATTGTTTGATTGGCTGACTGCCACCATAGAGGGTAAATTCGTGCTGACCTTGTTGGTGTCTATGATCCCCATCGTGGAGCTGAGAGGTGGCCTGCCCTTTGGTGTGGCCCTGGGTCTGCCCTACGAGCTGGCCTTTGCGGCCGGTGTGCTGGGCAACATCATTCCCGCTCCCTTTATCATCGTGTTCATTCGCCGCATCTTTCTGCTGATGCGACGGTACATGCCCCGGCTGAACGGGTTAGTGGACAAACTGGAGCAAAAGGCCCACCTGAAGGGAAAAACCATGCTGAAATACCAACACATCGGCTTGTGGCTGTTCGTGGCCATCCCTCTGCCCGGTACCGGTGCATGGACGGGTTGCCTGGCGGCGGCTTTTATGGATATGCGGCTGAAGAAAGCGCTGCCCGCCGTGATTTTGGGTGTGCTGACTGCCGGGGGTATCATGCTGACCCTGACCCACGTGGGCATCAACCTGTTTGCCTGAACCGCTGTCGGTCCGGTTTCATAGAATGGGCCGGAGGTGAGTGGTTTTATGCTGGAAACGGCGATTTTGCTGCTGTTGGGGGTGCTTGCCTGTGGGGTTTGCCGGACGGCGTACCACCGGGCACTGCTACCCGACTCGGCAGAGGACACCTGGGCGGTGATTTGTGGTCACGGTCCGGGTGACGGGTTGGAGCAGCGGGTGCGCTGCTTGATGAACCTGCGACGGCGTGGACTGCTGCGCTGTCGGGTGGTGCTGGCGGTTGGCGGTTTGGATGCCGACGGGCAGAGACTGGCCCGCAATCTGGCCCGGCGCTGGCCGGAGCTGGAACTGTGGAGCGAACACACACTGTGAGGTGAACGGAATGGAGGAACAGCTGAATATCGTGGAAGGTACCGTATCCTCCATTGTCTTTCACAACGAAGAGAACGGCTATACCATCCTGCGGCTGGAGGCCGGTCAGGGGGAAATCACCGCCGTGGGCTGTATGCCCGGCGTTGCCCCCGGTGAGTCGCTGACCCTGCGTGGCGGCTGGGTGCGTCACCCTACTTACGGAGAACAGTTCAAGACGGAACAGGTGGAGCGACGCCTGCCCCGTGGTGTCAAAGAGGTGTTTCACTACCTGGCTTCCGGCGTGGTCAAGGGTATCGGGCAGACTACGGCACGGCGCATGGTGGAGGAGTTTGGTGAGGATGCCCTGACAGTTTTGGAGCAGGAACCGGAGAAACTGACCGTCATCAAGGGTATCACGTCCAAGCGGGCCCAACAGATGAGCGAGGCGTTCCGCCAACAGATGGGCATGCGCCATCTGTTGGAGTTTTTGACCGGACACGGCCTGCCCGTGCAGTTGGGGACCGCCCTGTATCGGCAATGGGGGAATTCGGCGCTGGATGTGATCCGCACCAACCCCTATGTGCTGGTCAGCGACGAATGGGGAGTGGACTTTGCCACTGCCGACAAGCTGGGCGAGGACATGGGCATTGGGGCGGAGGATCCTCTGCGGTTGGAGGCCGCCCTGCTGTTTGAACTGACCTACAACCTGAACAACGGACACACCTTCCTGCCCCGTGGTAAGCTGATCGATGCTGCGGCGCAGCTGGCCTGTGCCGGGACAGCGCAGCTGGAGCAGAGCCTGGATGCCCTGTTGTCCGGCGGACGGCTGGTGGAGGAACGGATCGCCGGGGAGCAAGCGGTTTATCTGGGTGAGCTCTACATGGCGGAACGGACGGTGGCCCAACGGCTGGGGGAGATGAGCGGTGATTATCCGGCTCCGCCGGAGGATTTGGACCGCCTGTTGAAACGAATTCAAAAGGAACACGCAATCACCTATGCACCCCAGCAGGTGCAGGCGGTGGAACTGGCCGCCCGCAGCCGGGTCATGCTGCTGACCGGCGGGCCGGGTACGGGCAAGACCACCACCCTGCGGGGGGTGTTGGCTCTGTTTGACCATTTGGGACTGAATACCGCCCTTGCCGCCCCTACGGGGCGAGCGGCCAAACGGCTGGGCGAGCTGTGCGGTACGGAGGCGGCTACCATCCACCGTCTGTTGGAAACCGGATTCGACCCTTACAGCGGGCGGCTGGTGTTCAGCAAGAATGGGGACGATCCGCTGGATGCCGATGCGGTCATCGTGGATGAGGCCTCTATGGTGGATGTGATCCTGATGGCGGCGCTGCTGGATGCATTGAGGCCGGATTGCCGGCTAATTTTGGTAGGTGACCCGGACCAGCTGCCCTCGGTGGGACCGGGGTGCGTTCTTAGTGATCTGCTGCGCAGCAAGCTGGTGCCGGCAGTGTGCCTGACTGAAATTTTCCGTCAGGCGGCACAGAGTGCCATCGTGCGCAGTGCCCACCAAATCAACTGCGGCGAGATGCCAGACCTGCGGGCCAACGACAACGACTTTTTCTTCCTGCGCCGTACCGACTCTGAGCGTGCGGTGGATACCATCGTGGATCTGTGCCGCCGGCGACTGCCGGAGCGCATGGGTATCCCCGTGGACCAAATTCAGGTGCTGTCCCCCACAAGAAGACGGGGGACGGGTACCGCCAGCCTGAACCGGGCCCTCCAGCAGGCGCTGAATTCCCCGGCAGAGCACAAAGGGGAGCGGGCCTTTGGGGAGTATATTTTCCGCAAAGGTGACCGGGTCATGCAGGTGAAGAACAACTACGACCTGCTGTGGCGGGAACCTTTGACCGGGCAGGCCGGAGCGGGCGTGTTCAACGGCGACATCGGGGTTATCACCGAGGTTGCGCCACGGGGCGAGCAGCTTACCGTGAATTTTGAAGGCAGGGAAGTGGAGTATACCCCCGACCTGCTGGGTGAGCTGGAACCGGCCTACGCCGTCACCGTACATAAATCCCAGGGCAGCGAGTACCGGGCGGTCATCCTGGCTGCCGTGGACGGTGCGCCCATGCTGCTGACCCGAGGGGTTCTGTACACTGCCGTGACCCGGGCAAGAAACCTGTTTATCATCGTGGGTGACGAGAGCGTGGTGGCCCGGATGGTGGAGAACGACCGCCAGACCCGGCGCTATTCCGGCCTGCGGGCACGGTTGGCGCAACTGGTGCAAGAGTGAAACTGCCGCCGGTTCCCGGAGGAAGTTGAAGAGGATTTCGCCCTGCGGGGTTGGATAGGATGGGAGATGTTCCGCCTGCGGGCGGGTGTTTGGTAGGATTTCGCCCTGCGGGGCGACCTCCTTTGCCCATGTCGGCAAAGGAGGCAAAACGCCACCGGGGTTTGCGTGGATGAGATTGGACACTTCGTGTCTGCATCTCAAATACGCCGCACCCCGGACCCCAGAGGAAACGGCTCGTAAGCGGCAGATATTCCTTGCGGCCGGCGCACCGGTGACGACACCACGCTGCTTCTTTGGGCTGCACCCGCAAGGGGTATGCCGCATCCGTAGGGCGGCAAAGCCGCCGACGGCTGCGCAACCGCCCTGCCAAGCAACAAATAGTTTGTACTCCTACCGCACAAAGGCGCCTGCTGCGGTGGGTGTTTCGTTCCTGCGGTGCAAGTCGGCGGGAGTTTGTTAGACAAGCAAAGTTGCAGATGGTACAATGTGCGGCAGCCTAATCGGCGCTGAACGGGTCAGAGATGACCGCCGACCGTGTGGGTGTGACCCCACGGAGGTTGCCAAAGGAAATACATAGAAACCATTGGTTTCTATGCGCCCTTTCAAGGTGAATTGGCCCAACGGGCCAAGAGAAGGTGGCCTGGGCCATCGTGTCTTTTGTGGCGAGACAAAAGACACCCGCCCGGGGGCGGAACAGCCCCATCTCCGCCCGCAGGTGGAAATGTTTGCGTGCGAATTGCACGCACGATGAATATGAATCGCAAAATTGAAATACCATAAATTCAATTAAGCACGCAAATGCGTGCAGATTGAAGGTGTGGTTATGAACAAAAAAGAGATAAAACATATTGGGTTGCGAGTATCTCCGGAAATGCATAGAAAACTGGTTTACATTGCGGAGTATGATGCGAGAAATGTGAATAGTCTTGCATTGAGCTTGTTTAACCAGTGTATCCGTGATTTTGAAAAAGAACACGGCCCTATCGCGGCGGAGGATTTGAAAGGATAAAATACTCCGTGGATTGGCTTCTTGATTTGCTTTACCCACCCAAATGCCCATTCTGCCGCTGTCTTTTGGACTGCGGCGACGTGTTGTGCCCCGAATGTCAGCGCAATCTTCCCTGGACTGTGGGGACACGAGGGGAGAAAAAGGTGGAATTTCTGGACACCTGCGTGGGTCCGCTTTGGTATGAGGGCGACGTGCGGGAGTCCCATCACCGCTACAAGTTCTCCAACAAGCGCTGTTATGCCGAGCCATACAGTCTGCTGATGTGGCAATGTGCTCAGGACCGGCTGGAGGGAACGTTCGACGTGGTGTGCTGGGTACCATTAAGCAGAAAGCGCCTGAATCGGCGAGGCTATGACCAAGCCAGGTTGCTGGCAGTGCGGGTGGCGAAGCAGCTTGGACTTCACGCCCAGCCGCTGCTGGACAAGGTCCGGGACACTCCGGCTCAGTCCGGCCAGACCGATGCAGCGGCCCGACGGGCCAACGTGCTGGGCGTTTACCGCCTGAAACGGGACAAGCAGGTGGCGGGCAAACGTATTTTGCTGGTGGATGACGTGGTGACCACAGGGGCCACCATGTCCGAGTGCGCCAGGATTTTGCGTACGGCCGGAGCGGTCAGTGTAAGCGGGTTGGTGCTGGCTGTGACACCGGAGCAGACATAATATTTTCAAATTCGTCAAAAATTTCTGTTGAAATGCGGGCAACAACCCTATATAATGATTAAACTGACGATTGTCATTAGAATGAGTAAATACGCCTTGTGCGAGAAATAGGAGTAAATTATGGGACTTTTTAGTGGAATGTTGAGCAAGGATATCGGCATTGACCTGGGTACTGCCTCCATCCTGGTCTACATCCGGGGCAAGGGTGTTGTTCTGCGTGAGCCCTCCGTGGTGGCCATGGATAAGAACACCGGCAAGCTGCTCAAGGTGGGCGAGGACGCCCAGGCTATGCTGGGCCGTACCCCCGGCAACATCGTGGCTATGCGCCCCCTGCGTGAGGGTGTCATCTCCGACTACGATATGACCGAGCGTATGCTGAAGGAGTTTATCCGCAAGGTGACGACTGTCAGCCTGTTCAAGCCCCGTCTGATCATCTGCGTGCCCTCCGGCATTACCGAGGTCGAGGAGCGTGCCGTTATCGACGCCGGTATTCAGGCCGGTGCCCGCAAGGTCTACCTGATCGAAGAGCCTGTTGCCGCCGCCATCGGTGCCGGCATTGACATTGCCAAGCCTGACGGTCACATGATCGTGGACATCGGCGGCGGTACTGCCGACGTGGCGGTCATCTCCCTGTCCGGCGTGGTGGAGTCTGCCTCCATCAAGACCGGCGGCGACAAGTTTGACGAGGCCATCATCAAGTACATCCGCCGCAAGCACAACGTGCTCATCGGCGAACGCACTGCTGAGGAACTGAAAAAGAACATCGGCTGCGTCTTCCCCCGTCCGGAGGAGGTCACCATGCAGATCAAGGGCCGTTGCCTGCTGACTGGTCTGCCCCGTGAGTTTACCGTTTCCTCCACCGAGACCATTGAGGCATTTGAGGAAGTTTCCAGCCACATTCTGGAGGCCATCCACGGCGTGCTGGAGCGTACCCCGCCCGAGCTGGTGGGCGACATCTCCACCAATGGTATCGTCATGACCGGCGGCGGCAGCCTTGTCTGGGGCTTTGATAAGCTGATCGAGTCCCACACCGGCATCCAGACCCACGTGGCGGACGACGCCATCTCCTGTGTGGCCTACGGTACCGGCAAGAGTCTGGAGAGCCTGGACGAGATGCAGGACGGCACCATGAACCTGTCCCGCCGCAAGCAGATGAGCTACTGAGAAACCGGGGCCGCACCGACTTGGTGCGGCCCCTTCAACACAATATAAAATATTATAAAAAGAAATAAAAAACACTTGACATTGGGTGGGGACTGCTTTATAATTGCAGTTACCTGTGAAAAGGGGCTTTTTTGTCCTGCGCATTTTTACGGTGTTATGCGCAGGTCCCCCTCACCGATTTCGGACACAGGGAGGCAAATGCCGGATCTCACCGTAACGTCAAAGGGTGCACTATGTGCGCCTGATGTTTGCTGGATCCGGCCCAAACGAGCCGCATCCAGCTTATTTTTTGCTGTTGGCTCAAAAGCGGCTTGACCGCTAATATTGAAGGAGGTGCCGAACGTATGGCAAAGGCCGGCGCACGTGTGAAGATCACCCTGCGGTGTTCTGAGTGCAAGCAGAGAAACTACAACACCAACAAGAACAAGAAGAACGACCCCGACCGTCTGGAAATGAACAAGTACTGCCCCTTCTGCAGAAAGCACACCGTTCATAACGAGACGAAGTAATCAGCCCGGACGCTGATAGGAAAGAAGGGTGTACCAAAATGTCTGAAAACAAAAATTCCAAGCCCGGCATCTTTTCCCGCATTGCCAAGTGGCTGCGTGAACTCAAGAGCGAGCTGAAGAAGGTCCAGTGGCCCACTGCCAAGCAGACCGTGAAGAACACCATCATCGTGATCCTGTGCGTGATCGTGGTGGGCGTGTTCATCTGGGTTTTTGATGCTCTGGCCAGCGGCGTCATCGGTGCCATCATCAACCTGTTCAAGTAAGTGAGGGCGCAACATGGCTGAAAGCGCAAAATGGTATGTAGTGCATACCTACTCCGGCTATGAAAACACCGTCAAGACCACCATCGAAAAGCACGTAGCCGGTCGCAACATGCAGGACCTGATCCACGAGATCAGCATCCCCATGGAAACTGTGACCGAAATCACCGACAACGGCCCCAAAGAGGTCGAGCGCAAAGTGTTCCCCGGCTACGTTCTGGTCAAGATGATCATGACGGACGAGGCATGGCACGTCATCCGCAACATCCGTGGTGTCACCGGCTTCCTGGGTGAGGGCAACAAGGCCATCCCCCTGTCTGAAAGCGACATTGCCGCTTTGGGCGTGGAGAAGCGTGAGATCATTGTGAGCTATGCGGTGGGCGACAGCGTGCGCATTACCGATGGTGCGCTGGAGTCCTTCCTGGGCACTGTGGAAGAAATCGATCTGGAGCGCAGCAAGGTTCGTGTGGTCGTGTCCATGTTTGGACGTGAGACCCCTGTGGAGCTGGAGCTGGATCAGGTCGGGCCCAACAACTGACAAAGAAAACCCTGCGGCAATGCCGCAAAGTGGGAGGGATGCAAAGCATCCCGCCTAAACCACATTTCAATTATGGAGGTGCTCTTTCGTGGCACAGAAAATTACTGGTTACGTTAAACTGCAGATTCCCGCCGGCAAGGCGACTCCCGCTCCCCCTGTTGGCCCCGCTCTGGGTCAGCACGGCGTTAACATCGCCGC
>JAZSAQ010000071.1:0-4286 GCA_045601985.1 Lawsonibacter sp.
CACGGCCCCCGCCCCCGTCACCGTCCACTGGGCGGTCGGGGTGCGCTGACCACCATACTCCAAGGGGTTGCGATACTGCCGCTCCGCCGTGCAGAAATGGGACGATGCACTCACGGCCACATACTGTCCCGCCCCACTGCCAAGGGTAATGGAAGCAAGGCACAGTCCCTCCCCCATGGTGGAACAGGCTCCGTACAGGCCAAAAAACGGAATCTCCCTCCCCCGTGCCGCATAGCCCGAACCGATACACTGGTTCAACAGGTCGCCGGCAAAGAGGAAATCCACATCCTTTTCCCCCACCCCTGCCTTGGCAAGAGCCATGTCCAGTGCCCGTTTCTGCATCTCCGACTCCGCCTTCTCCCAGCTTTCCTGCCCAAAGCGGTCGTCGGTATCTACATAACCAAACTGCGTGCGCAAGGGACCTTGTCCTTCTTTCTTCCCCACCACGCAGCCAAAGCCCAAAATTCGGGGTCCGTTGTCAAACAGCACCGTTTGGGTGCCTGCCTTTTTGCACGGCATGAAAACACCTTCTTTCACCGCTACTGTTTCCCGTTTCAGTGGCAAATATGCGAAAAACCGGTGCGAACAATGGTTGTTCGCACCGGTTTTCGTGTTGTTGTTTACTTGTTTTTGATGTACTCGTCAATGGCTTTGGCCGCTTTTTTCCCTGCGCCCATGGCCAAAATGACCGTAGCTGCGCCGGTAGCGGCATCCCCGCCGGCAAAGATGCCCGGCAAGGAGGTGGCACCATCCTCGTTAGCGGCCACGCACCCCTTTCCGGTCTTGTCCAGACCGGGCGTGCCGTCATAGCTCATCTGATTGGCCCGGGTACCCAGGGCCATAATAACAGCATCCACCTCGATGTCAAACTCGCTGCCCTCAATGACCACAGGGCTGCGGCGTCCGGAGGCATCCGGCTGGCCCAGTTCCATCTTCACGCAGGTGATGGCACGGACGTGGTTGTTCTCGTCGCCCTTGATCTCCACCGGGTTGGTCAGCAGATCAAAGATGATGTCCTCCTCCTTGGCGTGGTGGACCTCCTCCCGACGGGCGGGCAACTCGGCTTCGGAGCGGCGATAGACGATGTGCACTTCGGCACCCAACCGTTTGGCGCAGCGAGCAGCATCCATAGCCACATTTCCGCCGCCTACCACAGCCACCCGCTTGTTGTGCAGGATGGGGGTAGCAGCGCCGTCCTTATACGCCTTCATCAGGTTGATGCGGGTCAGATACTCGTTGGCGGAGTACACACCCACCAGGGACTCGCCGGGGATGTTCATAAACACGGGCAGACCGGCGCCGGAACCAATAAACACCGACTCATACCCCATGCCAAACAGCTCTTCAATGGTCAAAATCTTTCCGATGACCATGTTCAGTTCGATGTCCACGCCCATTTTTTCCAGCTTGGCAACCTCCTGCGCCACGATGGCCTTGGGCAGACGGAACTCGGGAATGCCATAGGTCAGCACGCCGCCGGCGGTGTGGAATGCCTCAAACACGGTGACATCATAACCCATCCGGGCCAACTCACCGGCGCAAGTCAGACCGGCAGGTCCGGACCCCACCACAGCCACCTTATGTCCGTTCTTTGGCATAGCAGACACGTTGGCAATGCCATTCTCGGCAGCCCAGTCAGCCACAAATCGTTCGACACGACCAATGGCTACCGCTTCCCCCTTAATGCCCCGCACGCACTTACCCTCGCACTGCCGTTCCTGAGGGCAGACACGGCCGGAAATGGCCGGCAGGGTGTTGGCGCCGGACAAGATCTCGTAGGCGCCGGCAAAGTTCTCCTCAGCCACCTTGGCCAACATCTCGGGGATCGGAATCCCCACGGGGCACCCCCCCACACAAGCAGGATTTTTGCACTGCAGGCAGCGCTTGGCCTCGTTCACCGCCTCTTCTGCGGTGTACCCCAAAGCAACTTCTTTGAAGTTGGCATTGCGCACGTTGGGCGCCTGCTCGGCCATGGGAGTCTTGTTCATCTGCATATTAGCCATTCAAGGCACCCCCTCCCAAGCGGCAGGCGTGCTTTTCCTTCGCCTTGGCTTCAAAATCGCGGTATGTGGCATTGCGGGCGATAACCTCGTCAAAATCCACCTTGTGTCCGTCAAAGTCGGGCCCGTCCACACAAGCAAACTTCACCTGACCGTCCACCGTCAGGCGGCAACCGCCGCACATACCGGTACCGTCCACCATGATGGGGTTCATGGACACGGTGGTGGGGATGTTGTACTTCTGGGTCAGCTTGCAGGCAAACTTCATCATCATCAGCGGGCCGATGGCAAACACGTGGTCAAACTTTGCTCCGGCGGCAATCAGTTCCTCCAGCTTTCCGGTGACAAAGCCGTGGTAGCCGTAGCTTCCGTCGTCGGTACAGATGTGCAGGTCGGTGCAGGCATTCTTCATCTCATCCTCAAGGATGACGATGTCACGGGTCTTGAAACCGCCGATCAGATCCACGGTGTTGCCCGCCTCGGTCAGGGCCTTGGCCACAGGCAGCGCAATGGCGCAGCCCAAACCGCCACCCAACACGGCCACACGCCCCAGATTCTCCACCTCGGTGGGTCGTCCCAGAGGCCCCACAAAGTCGTGCAGACGGTCACCTTGCTGCAGCTTATCCAGCGCCATGGTGGTGCCACCGATTTTTTGGAACACCACAGTGACAAGTCCGTCCTGTGCCTTGCAGATGGTCAGAGGGATGCGCTCCCCCTCCTCGTCCACACGCAGGATGATAAACTGACCGGCCTTGGCCTTGGCCGCCACCAGCGGGGCGGAAACAGAAATCATGGTAATTTCCGGGGTCAGCGCCTTTTTAAGTACGATTTCATAAGTTTGGTGCATTTGGAGCTCCTCCTAAAAATTTTCCATTATCTATTCTGCCCCAAAGACTCGCATTTTGCAAGAGGGTTTCGATAATTCTACCATTTTCATAGCCTTTCTTTGACATTTCGGCGGTTTTTTGGTAGGATAGAGCAAACATCTTGCAAAAAGGACGTGTCCCCATGGCAAAAACGGAATATCTTGGCGCATATGCGTTAGAACTGCCTGACGGTGTGTTTCCCCTGGGCGGGGACAGCCTTGCCCTGGGACGCTTTGCCACCGTGCGTGACGATCAGCGGGTGTGTGACCTGGGCTGCGGCGGCGGGACGCTGCTGCTATTGCTGGCCGAACGTGCCAACCGTCTTTCCCTGACGGGTGTAGACCTGGACAAAACCTCCGCCCAGGCCGCACAGGGCAATCTTGTGCGGAACGGCTTGGACGGCACCATCCTCCACACTGACCTACGAACGGCCGACCTGCCCGCCGGGCAATTCGACCTTGTCATCTCCAATCCCCCCTACTTCGCCGTGGGCAGCGGCAAAAGTGGCGGCAACACCCGGTGTGAGGAGGCTTGCTCCCTTGACCAGCTGTGCGCCACCGCCAAGCGTCTTTTGAAAAACGGTGGTCGGTTCGCCCTGTGCCATCGGCCGGAACGGCTGTGCGACGTGATGTGTACTCTGCGCAAGCATGGATTGGAACCAAAGCGGCTGCAATTTGTCGCCCACAGCCCGGCTCACGCCCCCTCCGCTTTGCTGGTGGAGGCGGTGCGTCAGGGTCGGCCCGGTTTGGACGTTCTGCCCCTTGACGCACAAATGTAACATAAATTTAATATGATTTCTCTTTACATCGTCCGCTTTTCCGTGTTAAACTATATACAAGTTCTAAGGAGGTGTCTGTATGGAAATGGATTTAACCCGTAAATTTCGCCTGACTGACGAGCGTGATTTGGAGATTAAGGCTATCTTGTCCACCGTTTATCAGGCACTTCAGGAGAAGGGGTATAATCCCATCAACCAAATCGTCGGCTATATCCTGTCCGAGGATCCCACCTACATCACCAACCACAACAACGCCCGTACCCTCATCCGCAAGGTGGATCGGGACGAGTTGCTGCGCACGTTGGTCAAGCATTATCTGCTCACTTGATTTTCCTGTGCAAATTTTGGCCGCACGCTTAATGAAAGCGTGCGGCCTTTTTGCGCATACTGTCTGCGAGGTGAGAATATGGCAAACCAAAATCCGCCCCGTGACCGGGATGACGTCCCCTTTTTGATGGATCAGCCGGTGTGCGGCGACCAACCCGACAGCATCCAGCAGGTCAACCGCTACGGCACGTACGAAATCCAGCCCACTGCCGACAGCCACCAGTTCTTCCCCGCCATCCCCCAGGGCAGCTTTGCCAGCGGCCGGCTGCGCAAACTGCGCCGCCAGTCCCGTGTGGAAGCTGAAGCACAGAAAGA
>JAZSAQ010000072.1:0-12916 GCA_045601985.1 Lawsonibacter sp.
ATCCTGTATGGTCGCCTGCGGCAGATACACTCCGGCCAGTTCCATCAGCTGTGCCAATGTCAGGCTGCGGCTCGCCCCCACCATGGGATGCTTCATCCATTTGCCAAACCGCCGCCGGAACACGGCGGCAGAGCGTGGGTCATCCAACAATTCACCCACTGTAATCTTGTTGTCCCTTAAATCCAAACCAATCACCTCCCTGACCAATCTATGCGTGTGATCTCCGGGATTTTCCGGGAAGAAAGGATCCCTTATGAAAAAGCAATCACCCTCCGGCCTGCTGGGGCAGGTCCGGCACGCCTTGCGGCACAAGCGTTCGGTCACCGTAGTATACCTGACTCTACGCTTACTTGTCATCGCCGTCATGGTGGCCCAATTTTTCAATCGCAATTTTGAAAACGTCTTTCTGTGCCTTCTGACCCTGGTTCTGTTTATCCTGCCTACCGTGCTGGAACGCAAGCTGAACATGGAGCTGCCGGACACCCTGCAGGTCATCATACTGCTGTTCATCTTCGCTGCGGAAATTTTGGGGGAAATCCAGTCCTTTTACACCACCTTTCCCCATTGGGACACCATCCTCCATACTTTGAACGGCTTTTTATGCGCCGCCATTGGGTTCTGCTTGGTGGACCTGTTCGACCGGTCGGAGCGGTTTTCTCTGACCCTGTCCCCGGCCTTTATGGCCATCGTGGCCTTCTGCTTTTCCATGACGGTAGGCGTCCTTTGGGAATTTTTCGAGTTCTTTATGGACCAATTCTTCCTGTTTGATATGCAGAAGGACACCGTTGTGCACACGATCTCCTCCGTTATGCTGGACCCCGCCCACGCCAATAACGCCGTGGTCATCGGGCCTATTGTCAACGCCACCCTCCACACGCCCGTCGGGCCGATCCCTCTTGATTTGGGCGGCTGGCTGGATATCGGCCTTGTGGACACCATGGCTGACCTGCTGGTTAATTTCGTCGGTGCGGTTATGTTTTCCATCATTGGATATTTCTATGTCAAGCAACGTGGCCGTGGCCGCTTTGCCCGTAGGTTCATCCCTCGGATTTTGCCCCAAACGGAACAGGGCGAGGAATAATATCCTTCCAATCGGGCATACTGACACCATCACTCATATGGAGGTGTCAAATATGACCTGCAACAACAACATCAAATGTTCCGTTTCCACCTGTGTCCACCACAGCAAGGAGTCCAACTGCTGCTCCCTGTCCCAGATCCAGGTGGGCTGCACCGCCGCCAGTCCCACCGACTGCCGTGGCACCGAGTGCGTTTCCTTCAGCATGCGCAAAAACTGATTTCAACAAAAAAAGCACGGATGCCTTGCATCCGTGCTTTTTTGCGTTTACACGTGTAAGCCGTAGAACCCCATCAGAGCAAGGCCCATAAGGCCCGCCGTGATCAGTTCGATGGGAAACCCTCTGAACCATTTGGGACAGCGCTCAAAGCTTGCCTGGTCCTGCATACCGGTAAAGATGACCAGCACCAGCAGCACGCCCACGCCGGAGGCCAGGGCGTACAAAAAGCTCTGCCCGAAGGTGTAGTTGCGGGTGGTAACGATATAGGCTGCGCCCATCACCGAGCAGTTGTACAGGCTGTAGGAAAGATACTCCTTTACACAACCGTATGCACCGGGGAAAAACGTGCTCAACAGCCACCGCAGCAACCAAATAACGCCAGGCACTAACAGGGCATACGCCAGCAGCCGCAAATACCCTAAACCGAAAAAGTCCAATATAAAGCGGTTCACGACCCATGCCGCCATGGTGTTGACCACCATTACCATGGTAATGCTGATACCCATGCGCCAGGCGGCCCCCTCCGAGGAGGTTGCCGTTTGGGGCCATCCCATGCCCATACATCTGACCAGTGCCATATTTTCTGCCAACACGGCAATCAAAACCAAACCGATGGCCTGAATCATTCTCGCATCCTCCTTCTCTTACACGGCGCCGTCCACAAAATCCATCTCCTCGTCATCCAACTGCGAGGCAATGTACAGCGCCTTGTTTACGCCGGCAGTAATGGCCCGGCTTGTATCGGTGGCCCCGGTAATGGCATCCACCGAGTTCCAGCCTGTATCCCGGATGGTACCGGACATACCGATGTAGCGGTCCAAATAGTCCCGTTCAAGGGCGGCTCCGCCGATTACCGCATGCTCGCTGTTGGCTGTCACGCTGATACCGGTTACTTCGCCGTTCATATCCACGCCCACAACCATGGTGATCATGCCGCCAAAGCCCTGCACTTCTACTTCCACGGCGTGACCGACCAACTCATTTTCATTGTAGCCAGCCATAATGGACAGGGCATCTTCCGCCAGATACGGTGTTTCGGTCAGCACCTGTGCACGGGGCATCACCTGCTCCAGCAGCTGCTGCATGCGCCGGTTTTCCTGCTCCATAATGGCCTGTCCGGTGGCGTTGTACACCACCCGGATGCCAATGCCCACCACCAAAACGGTAATGCACAACGCCGCCGCACGCCCGGCAAACTTGGGCAGGTTATCCAGTGTCTTTTTCTCCGCCCCTTCTTTCGTGCGTGCAGGCAGGACCGGCTTCAATCGAGCCAGCCGTGCCAGCTGCTTGCGCATCCACAGGCGAGTTTCCGTCAAAGGGGGGATACCGAATCTGCGGGGCAGACCGATCCGGTCCAGCAGCCAGACACAGCAGTTCATGGTCAAAATTGCAAAGCCCACGCCATCCGGATAGGAGCCGAAGGTACGCAGTACAAAGGTCAGGGCGCCGCAGCACACGCCGAACAGCATCTGTCCCCGAGGGGTGACCGGAGAGGTGGCATAGTCGGTGGCCATGAAGATGGCGCCCAACAGCAAACCGCCGCTGAACACATTGCAGGCGGCCCATTCCAGTGCTTTCTGTCCCGCCGGAGGGAACAGGCCGGTCAACAGCGCCACCGTACCGATAAACAGCACAGGGATACGCCAGGAAATGACCCGGCGGCACAGCAGGTAAATGCCGCCCAGCAGCAACATTGCCCCTGCCACTTCGCCCATGGCACCGCCGTGCTGGCCCAGCATCAGCTGTCCGATGCTGTAAGGCGGCAGCTTGCCCACATGGAGATAGGCCATAGGAGTGGCAGAACTGACGGCATCCGCCGTGCTAAGCAGGTCGGGGCGAATCAGCGCCTGGGTCCAGGAGGTCATCATCCCCGGGAAGGACAGCAGCAGCGCACGACCGGCCAGGGCCGGATTCATAAAATTCTTGCCCAATCCGCCGTAGAACTGCTTGACCACCACGATGGCAAAGGCACCGCCCAGCACAGGCGCCCAGTAAGGGGCGGTAACGGGCAGGCTCATGGCCAGCAGCAGGCCGGTCACGCAGGCAGACAGGTCTCCAATGGTATTGGGTCGCTTGGTCAGCTTGCAGTACAGCGCCTCCACCCCCATACAGGAGATGGCACTGATGGCTGCAAGCAGCAGCACGCGCAGTCCGAACAGATATGTACTCATCAAAAGTGCCGGAGTCAGTGCCACCAGCACATCCAGCATGATGGTATCCACACCTGCATTATCCTTGATACCGGGAGAAATTGGGTGTTTTGTATGCCGATAGCTCATACTTCCCTCTCCTCCCGTTGTACGATATTTTTCGCCTGGGCCATACGCTCCACCAGCGGAATATTGACCGGACAAATGTAACTGCAGCAGCCACAGGCCATGCAATCCTCGGTATGCAGGCGTGCAAGCTCCACCGGATCAGCGCCCAGCTTCAGCTCCTTGGCCACCAGGATAGGCATCAGGTGCATGGGGCAGACCGACACACACCGACCGCAGCGGATGCAGTCCCGCTCGGCCTTGCGCTGTCCCTGCTCCCAACCAAGCAAGCAGGTCACACCGTTGGTGCTTTTCAGGACCGGAACATTCCAATCCCGCTGGATGGTTCCCGTCATAGGTCCACCGGTCAGCACACGGACCTCCTGCTCACGCAGACCGCCCGCCGCTTGAATCAAATCGGCCACAGACGTGCCCACGGGCACCCACAGATTTCTGGGCCGCACGACACCGCCGCCGCCCACGGTGACCATGCGGTGGGTAAGGGGCTTACCCTCCACCACCGCCTGATAGACGGCGTAGGCCGTGGCAACGTTAAATACCACACAGCCCACATCGATGGCCACGCCCTCGGACGGAATCTCTCGCCCCGTCAGCGCCTTGACCAACTGCTTTTCGCTGCCCAGAGGATACCGGGACGGAATGGCACACACCCGACAGGCGATCTCCTCCCGGCGTGCCGTGCGCTCCAACCCCTCCACGGCGTTGAGCTTGTTACCCTCCACCGCCACCACGCAGTTCTTGGCGCCGGCAACCTTTTTTAGAATGCTCAGGCCGGTCAGCACTTCTTCGCTGCGTTCCAGCAGTAGGCGGTGATCCGCCGTAATGTACGGTTCACTTTCTGCGGCGTTCAAAATCACGGTTTCCACCCGGCCACGGGCGTGGCGCAGCTTTTCCGCCGTGGGAAACGCCGCCCCTCCCATACCTACGATGCCGCAGTCGGTGATGCGCTCCAGAATATCCGGACCGGACATCTCCTGCCAGTCCTCCACAACAAAGTCCTGCTGCCAGGGCGTGTCACACCCGTCGTTGTCGATCACCACCGCAGTGCACACATCCCCCCAGGGATGAGAGTGTTCCTCAATGGCAGCCACCTGGCCGGACACGCTGGCATGGATAACCATATCCTCGCTTTTGGCAACCGGCTGGCCCACAGAAACCGGGTCCCCTTCGGCCACCAGCGGGACGCACTCCTCCCCCGCATGCATACGCAGGGGCAACACCACCCGTTCCGGTTGCACGTCGATCAGGGCCATCGGCTTGCGCCGACTGGCCTCTTTGCGCCCTTCCAGATGAATTCCACCGAATATGGAATGCAGCATGTGTTCACCTCCATACCGGGATTAGGTTCACGCACCCTCATGGCCCCGGTTGTACATTACTCTTCAATTGTATATCATAATCCACCCCCGCCGTTCTGTCCAGTTTTTAATTGTATTTTTTCTCACCAGACGAGAAATTGTCGGAATTTTGTCTTTTTGGTTGACGCAAAGCGAAAAGAACGGTACAATAAGAGCAACTGTTACTTCCCACACCAAACTGTACGGAGGACTTAATTTATGGATACTCAACAGGATACCACCCGCCGCAGCGACGTGATCCGCTGCGAGTCCTGCGGTGAAGACTACTCTGTTACCTATCGCAGATGTCCTTTCTGCGACGATGTTACCGGACACACCATGACCTACCCCACCACTCGGTTTACCTCCCGCTCCGGCACCCGCCGCAAAAGCGGCAAGCGTCAGACCGGCCCCGCCCGTAGTACCGGTTCTGTGGCGCCGGTTCGCATCATCGGTTATGCTTTGGGTCTAATCCTGATCATTGCCGCCATCTACATCGTCTATTCCATGCTGGCGCCTATGTTTACGGACAGCACCCCCGCTTCCTCTGTGTCGTCTGTTCAATCCTCTGCCGGCACATCCGTGTCCCAGTCCGGAACAAACGTTTCCACCTCTACCCCTGACGTCAGCACCTCTACCCCCGATGTCAGCGTTTCCACTCCCGAAGTGGTTGTCCCCACCGTCAAGACCACTGCCATCAAGCTGGACAAGTCTGATTTCACTTTGGCTGCCAACGAGACCCACACCCTCGTGATCACCCTCACCCCCAGTAACAGTGACGAGGCTGTGACCTGGACCAGCAGCGACCCCTCCATTGCCCATGTGGCCCCGGACGGTTCCGTGACCAACGTCAACACCGGTAGCAGCACCAAGGCCGTTACCATCACCGCCACCTCCGGCAGTGTGACCGCCCAGTGCACCGTCCGTTGCCGCCCCGGCAGCACCGGTGTCATCCCCTCTACGACTCCTACGACTCCTACGACTCCTACGACCCCTACGACTCCTGACGCCCCCAGCACGCCTGTGGCTTCCGGCACGAAGGGCACTATCACCTCCGGCGGTGTCCGGATTCGTACCGGTCCCGGCTCTTCTCACGATGTTCAGGACTCCGCCACCAAGGGTGCCGTGGTCACCATCCTGGAAAAGACTGCCGATGGCTGGTACAAGATCGAGTACATTGGCAATGGCGGCACCAAGACCGGCTACATCTCCGCCGATTACGTCAAGGTTGACAACTAAACACAACGGGGGCAGCATCATAGATGCTGCGGCCGTTTTTTGCACTATGCAAAACCACCTTTTCCTGCTATAATAATTGCACTACCAAACGCAGAAACGAGGAACCCCTATGAAAATCCACCCTCCCACACTCAAGAGTCAGGCTCGTCAGGCTATGCGCTCTGCCCGCCCCCACGTTATGCCTATGACCCTGCTGTATCTGTTACTGACCACCGGAATTCCCCTGTTGATTGGTCTTCTTTTTATCAATCCCCTGGCTCGTTTGCTTGGCTTTGTAAGTGAAGGCCTGGGTCTCTCCCGTGCCCTGACACTAGCCTTGGCTCAGGTGGGGGGCGTGGGTCTGTTCTTCCACATTCTTGTCCTGATTGCAACCGTCGTGCTGAACTTTGGTTACACCATGTGGTGCTACGGGACCACCAGGGGCGGCATCGGCGAGTATCGTGACCTGCTGGGTAGCAGCACCATGGTAGGTCGGGTTCTGCTGCTGCGCTTGACCGTGATGACCTTCATCCTGCTTTGGTACATGGCTCTGTCCATGCTGGCCATGTTCCTCTTCTCCGTAGTCGCCCTCACCGCTCCTTTCGGCTTTCTGTCCGCCATCCCCATCTTTCTCGTTGCCATGGGCTTTTTTGTATGGAAGGTTCTGCACTACAGCTTGGCCGACCTGTGCCTGATGGACGACCCGGACAAGGGCGTGTTCCACGCCATACTGGAAAGCCGTCAGCTGATGCGTGGTCACGTTGGGCAGTTTCTGCTTGTGCTGCTGTCCTTTGTCGGCTGGTGGCTGCTTGGATTCCTCATCCGGTTGGTGGCTGAGGGGCTTGTCCTGCTGATTGTGGGCGGTCCCGCATTGCTGGCCGGCGATCTGCACAGCGCTGCGAACACCACCCTTTCCATCCCTTGGGCCGGCGTGGTTTCCTCCCTTCTGTGCTGGCCCTTCGCCGCCTGGCTGACCCCCTACCAAACCATGACACGCTGCTGTTTCTACACCGCTCTGCGCTCCGGCGCACAGCAATAAGCACCGCAGGCTTCCCACAAAACCGTTCTCCTGCGCATCATTTACACTTTATTTATGGACATTTCCTCCATTTGCGGGTACAATACCAGTATCACCTCAACAAGGAGGCGCATTTATGCGTGGCATTTCCCGGCGTCTGAGCCGCTTTTGTTATGACCATCCCAACTTCGCCATTCCGAACCTGATGAAGTACATCGTCTTCGGGCAGGCCATTGTGTGGCTGCTGGACATGATTTCCGGTGGATTGGCTTCTTCCTGGTTGTCCTTCGTCCCTGGCTCCATCTTTCGGGGGCAGGTGTGGCGGTTGGTGACCTTCGTGTTCGTACCCGGCTATTCCGACCTGTTGTACCTTTCCCTGTCCCTGCTGATGTACTACTATCTCGGCACGCAGCTGGAGCAGATCTGGGGCAGCACCCGCTTCACGGTCTACTACCTGCTTGGAACGGCGCTGACTACCCTGTGCGGCCTGCTTTTGTGGCTCTCCCCTTTCCGTTTTTGGGCGGTAGTGGATATGAGTTATGTTAACCTTTCTCTCTTTCTGGCCTTCGCGACTCTGTTTCCCGACATGCAGTTCCGCATCTACTTCATCATCCCCATCCGGGGCAAGTGGCTGGCACTTGTGTATGTGATCTTGATTGGTCTTGACGTGTTCAAGTACGCCGCCTTGGGGCACTATCTGCTGGCTTTGACTCCTGTGGTCTCCCTGCTGAACTGGCTGCTTTTCTTCTGGGAGGATCTGTTCCGCAACCGAAAACCGGCATCCGTGCAGATGCGCCGCCCCTCCGGCACAAAACCGGTCGACCTGCGCACAGCGCAGAAGCAGGTGCAGGAGCAAAAAGGTTACCTCCACAAGTGCGCCGTGTGCGGCGTTACCGACGCCATGGATCGCACCATGGAGTTCCGCTACTGCTCCAAGTGCGAGGGCTACTACTGCTACTGCGCCAACAACATCAACAACCATACCCACGTGCAATAAACAAAAAACGATGTGTCCGTTTGGACACATCGTTTTTTATTACACAAGCCCAATTGCCATCTCCACCAGCAGGGCCACAACCACCACAAGGGCAGAGATGATAAAGCCGTGAAGCATCGGTCGAATGCCCGACTTTTTCATACTGGCAAAGGAGGTATTCAGGCCAATGGCCGCCAACGCGCACACCATCAAGAATTTGCTGACGGCTTTGGTGTTGCTCACTACATCGGCAGGAATTGCCACCACGCTGGCCAGCACAGACATCGCCAAAAACCCCAGAATGAACCACGGGAAAATCTTCTTGATGCTGAAGTTCGCCTTCAGCAACTCTCCGTCCTGACCGGCGGCGGCCGCCTCTTTCTTCTTCAGGCGAAGCTGAATGATTGCAAATGCAATCACAGTAGGAATAATAGACAGGGTTCGGGTCAGCTTGACCATCGTGGCATAATCACCGGCGCCCTCGGAGAAGGCGTAGCCCGTTGCCACCACGGAAGAAGTGTCGTTCACTGCCGTGCCGGCCCAGATTCCAAACGCTTGGTCAGTCATTCCCAGCGCCCGCCCCATAATGGGAAACAGTACAATCATCGCCATATCAAACAGGAACGTGGCGGACATAGCATAGGCCACATCACCATCCTCGGCATCGATGGTGGGGGCGATAGCTGCAATGGCGGAGCCGCCGCAGATGCCCGTTCCGGCGGAAATCAGGTTGGACAGCTTCCAGTTCAGACCCAGTGCCTTACCGATAAAATAACCGCCGCCGAAACAGGTTGCCAAGGTGAACACCATCACCAGCAGGGACATCTTGCCCACATTTAGAATCGTGTTGATGTTCAGTGAAAGACCCAGCAGAATGATGGCAAACTTCAGCACCTTTTTGGAGGTGAACTTCAACCCCGGAGCCAGCCACTTGTTCTTGCCCACAAAATGATTGATCAGCATACCCAGAAACATTGCGATGACTGCGCCGCCAATCAGATGAATGGGCAGCAGGTTTTCCACCCACACCGCCACGAAAGCGATTGCCACCGACAGCACAAGGCCGGGCAGCAATTTCATTACATTCATTTCTCTGCTCTCCTATCAGAACTTCGCGCCGCCGAACTCGGCCAGCACAAGGCCCTTATTGCGTTCGGTCACCCACTGGATAGACCACTGGGACGCAAACAGCAGCAGCTGATTGCCCTTATAGTCCTCCACCAGTTTGGCGTCGTTGGGCAGCAGCAGGTCTTCTTCCTTCAAAGGCTGGGCATCCTCGTCCTCCCGGACAACCCAACGCAGATACTCAAAGGGCAGCCCCTCTTTGTAGAGTTCCACGTTGTACTCGCTGCGCAGGCGGTACTCCAGCACGTCAAACTGCAGGGTACCCACCACGCCCACGATGACCTCCTCCATGCCGGTGTAGGGGGTCTTAAAAATCTGGATGGCACCCTCCTGGGCGATCTGCTCCACACCCTTGAGGAACTGCTTGCGCTTCATGGTATCGATGGAACGGATCCGCATAAAATGCTCCGGGGCGAAAGTGGGGATGGGGTCAAACAGGAACTTCTTACCGGGGGCGCACAGGGTGTCGCCGATGGAGAAGATACCCGGGTCGAACACGCCGATGATGTCACCGGCGTAGGCCTCCTCAATGATTTCTCGCTCGGCGGCCATCAGCTGCTGCGGTCTGGACAGGCGCAGTTTTTTGCCCCCCTGCATATGGTAGACCTCTTTTTCTGCATCGAAGCGGCCGGACACCACACGCATAAAGGCGATACGGTCCCGGTGGGCCTTGTTCATGTTGGCCTGGATCTTGAACACGAAGGCGGAGAACTCCTCGTCAAAGCAATCCACCACCTGCTCCCCAGCACGGCGGGGCAGGGGCGCAGTGGTCATACGGAGGAACTCCTCCAGGAACGGCTCTATGCCGAAGTTGGTCAGGGCAGAGCCGAAGAACACCGGGGACAGCTTGCCGTGGCGCACCCGCTCCATATCAAAGTCGCAGGAAGCGCCGTCCAGCAGTTCGATCTCGTCCACCAGCTGGCTGTGCTTGGCCTCACCGATCAGGTCAGCCAGGGCGGGGTCGTTGACCTCGATCTCGGTGGCAGTGGCCGCCTTGGCGTTGGTATTGGAAGTGAAGTGGATGACCTTACGATTCTGCCGGTCGTACACACCCTTGAACTCCTTGCCGCATCCGATGGGCCAGTTCATAGCGTAGGTATCGATACCCAGTTCCTTCTCCAGCTCCTCGCACAGCTCGAAGGGGTCCCGGGTCTCCCGGTCCATCTTGTTGACGAACGTAAAGATGGGGATGTCCCGCATTGCGCAAACCTTAAAGAGCTTTCGGGTCTGTGCCTCCACGCCCTTTGCAGCGTCAATGACCATGACGGCGCTGTCGGCCGCCATGAGGGTGCGGTAGGTATCCTCGGAGAAGTCCTGGTGACCGGGGGTGTCCAAAATGTTGATGCAGAAACCGTCGTACTGGAACTGCATCACGGAGGAGGTCACGGAGATACCACGCTGCTTTTCAATCTCCATCCAGTCGGAGGTGGCGGCACGGGTGTTCTTCTTACCCTTGACCTGACCGGCCTGGGCAATGGCTCCGCCGTAAAGCAGGAATTTTTCCGTCAGAGTCGTCTTACCTGCGTCCGGATGAGAGATGATGGCAAAGGTTCTGCGGCGCTTGATTTCGGATTCGTACTGTGACAAGGGGCAACACTCCCTAAACGTAATCATAATAACAAGGTATTTTACCATATTCTCCCCTGTGCCGCAAGGAAAAAGTCTTTCTCCCCGGAAACTGTTAATTTTTTATGAAAGGGATTGTATTTTTCCACTGTATCGTGTAAACTGTCAGTAAGAAAGATTAAGGGAGGACTCAACCATGAAAGTTGCCCGTTTTGTGCTGAAAATTGTCGCCGCTTCCTTGGTGGCCGCCGCCGCTGTCTGTGCCGTTGTTGCCTACTGGGACAAGCTGGTTTCCTTTGGCAAGTCCTTGGTCAGCAAGATTCGTGCCGCCCGTGAGGTTGTCTTCTGCGACGAATACGCCGATTACGTGGAATGACCATCAAAATACCGCCGGTCAACCGGCGGTATTTTTGTGCCCTGCCGCTTGCGAAAGCGGTCGCGTTGTGGTAGAATAACTGGAATCCCATTGAAGGAGTGTGCTCTATGCGGCATTTGATCGATTTCGGCGATATGTCCCGTGCGGAGTGGGACGCCCTGTACGCCCGGGCCAGCCAGATCATGGATGACCCCTCTGCCTTTACCGACGTGTGCCACGGTAAGGTTGCCTGCAACCTGTTTTACGAGCCGTCCACCCGTACAAACTTCTCTTTCCAGACCGCTATGATGCGTCTGGGTGGCACGGTGTTCGGTTTTGCCGACCCCAACTCCTCCTCCGTGGCCAAGGGCGAGTCCCTGAAAGACACCATCAAGATGGTCTCCGGCTACGGCGACGTGGTGGTCATGCGTACCCCGTGGGAAGGTTCGGCCAAGGCCGCTTCCCTGTACTCCCATGTGCCGGTCATCAACGCCGGCGACGGCGGTCATATGCACCCCACCCAGACCACCGCTGACCTGACCACCATCACCCGTCTCCACGGCGGCGTGGACGGTCTGTCCATCGGCCTGTGCGGTGACCTGAAGAATGGCCGCACCGTCCATTCCCTTATCAAGGCCATGGAGAAGTTCAAGAACGTCAAGTTCTTCTGCATTGCTCCCCGTGAGCTCGCCATCCCCGAGTATATGCGCACCTTCATGCGTGAGCACGACATTTGGTTCACCGAGGTCACCGGTCTGGAGGCAGTCATCCCCCAACTGGACGTGCTGTACATGACCCGCATCCAGCGTGAGCGTTTTGCCGACCCCGAGGAGTACGAGCGCAACAAGGGCATCTACGTCCTCACCCGCCGCAAGCTGGAGCGTGCCAAACCCGATATGCTGGTCCTCCACCCCCTGCCCCGTGTGGACGAAATCGCCATCGATGTGGACGACGACCCCCGGGCGGCCTACTTCCAGCAGGCCCGCTACGGTATGTTCGCCCGTATGGCTCTTCTGTCCGACCTGGCCAATCAGCCCCGTCAGGACGTGCTGGACGCCGTAGAGATCGGCACCAAGCCAGTTTGCACCAACCCTCGCTGCATCACTCAGACCGAGCGGTACCTGCCCCCTCTGGTCAAGAAAAACGGCGGTGTGGACTGCTGTGCCTTCTGCGATGCGCAGTTGAAATAAGACAAACAGTCGGGACTTTTGCCTGCCGCAAAAGTCCCGACTTTCCTTTCTCCCTTTCCCGTCAAAAAAGTTCCCTAACGCCTTGAAAAACAGGCTTGACAAAGGGCGGCTGGTATGCTATTATTTCAAGGCTGACACAAGAATAGCGTCCTACGCGGGTGTAGTTCAATGGTAGAATCCCAGCCTTCCAAGCTGGTCGCGTGGGTTCGATTCCCATCACCCGCTCCAATATGCGCCTGTAGCTCAGGTGGATAGAGCAACTGCCTTCTAAGCAGTGGGTCAGGGGTTCGAGTCCCTTCAGGCGTGCCACTTCTCTATGGTCTGCGCAATCCCGGCGCATCAGCCTTTGCCATTCGGCTCGGCTTCTGCGGAAGGGACCCGAAACTGTTCAACATACCCCCGGCATATTGAACGGGCGTTTCGGCTTCAGGCGTGCCATTTTTACGCACCATTCTTTGTGCCACGGTTCTATATGGTGGGTATAGCTCAGTTGGCAGAGCACCGGATTGTGGTTCCGGGTGTCGTGGGTTCGAGCCCCATTACCCACCCCATTAAGA
>JAZSAQ010000073.1:0-30665 GCA_045601985.1 Lawsonibacter sp.
CGAGCTGTGGACCAACCTGAACGCAGACAACAAGGTTTCCCTGTTTGTGGAGTACATTGACCTTACCACCGGCGCACGTGACAGCGTCATTATCAACAAGCACAACTAATAAGGAGGCTATCGACATGACCGAACTGGAACTGAAATATGGCTGTAACCCCAACCAGAAACCTGCCCGTATCTATATGGAGGGCCGTGAGCTGCCCCTGACCGTTCTCAACGGCAAACCCGGCTACATCAACTTTATGGACGCCCTGAACTCCTGGCAGCTGGTCAAGGCTCTGAAGAAGTCCACCGGCCTGCCCGCTGCCGCCTCCTTCAAGCACGTGTCCCCCGCCGGTGCCGCTCTGGGCAAGCCTCTGACCGATGTGGAGCGCAAGATCTACTTCGCCCCCGAGGGCGACCTGTCCCCCATCGCCTGCGCCTACATCCGTGCCCGTGGCGCTGACCGTCTGTGCTCCTTCGGTGACTGGGCGGCTCTGTCTGACACCTGCGATGCCGACACCGCCCGCTACCTTGCCGCCGAGGTGTCCGACGGCGTCATCGCCCCTGCCTACACCGACGAAGCGTTGGAGATTCTGAAAACCAAGCGCAAGGGCGGCTACAACGTGGTGCAGATCGACCCCGATTACGAGCCCGATCCCGCCGAGCGCCGCAACATTTATGGCATTTGGTTCGAGCAGGGCTACAACGACCTGACCATCGACGAGAAGATGCTGGAGAACATCGTCACCGCCAACCGTGAGTTGTCCCAGGACGCCAAGAACGATATGCTGCTGTCCCTCATCACCTTGAAGTACACCCAGTCCAATTCCGTGTGCTACGTCAAGGACGGCATGACCATCGGTGTGGGTGCCGGTCAGCAAAGCCGTATCCACTGCACCCGCCTGGCCGGCAATAAGGCCGACATCTGGTGGCTGCGTCAGCATCCCAAGGTGCTGGGTCTGCAGTTTGTGGACAACATCCGCCGTCCCGACCGTGACAACGCTATCGACATCTACATCTCCGACGAGCACGACGACGTACTGGCCGAGGGTGTGTGGCAGAACACCTTTAAGGTTCGTCCCGAGGTGCTGACCGAAGCCGAGAAGAAAGAGTGGATCGCTAAAATGAGCGGCGTGACCGTGGGCTCCGACGCCTTCTTCCCCTTCGGCGACAACGTGGAGCGGGCCCGCAAGTCCGGCGTGCAGTATATTGCCCAACCCGGCGGCTCCATCCGCGACGACCAGGTCATTGCCACCGCCGATAAGTACGGTATGGTGATGGCGTTTACCGGAATCCGTTTGTTCCATCATTAATTGACGAGGTAATAGAAATGAAAGTATTAGTCGTCGGCGGTGGCGGCCGTGAGCACGCCATCTGCTGGAAACTGGCCCAGTCCCCCCGTGTGACCGAACTGTTCTGCGCCCCCGGCAACGCCGGTATTGCCCAGGTGGCCACCTGCGTGCCCATCAAGGCCACCGCAGTGGATGAGATGGTCAAGTGGGCCAAGGACAACGCCATGGACTTTGTCATGGTGGCCCCTGATGATCCCCTGGCTTTGGGCATGGTGGACGCCATGGAGGCCGCCGGCATCCCCGCCTTTGGCCCCCGTGCCAACGCCGCTATCATTGAGGCCAGCAAGGCGTTTTCCAAGGAATTAATGAAGAAATACAACATCCCCACTGCCAAGTACGAGACCTTTACAGACCTTGATGCCGCTCTGTCCTACATCCGTGAGCAGGGCGCTCCCATCGTGGTCAAGGCCGACGGTCTGGCTTTGGGCAAGGGCGTTGTGGTGGCCGCTACCGTGGAGGAAGCGGAGACCGCCGTGCGTGAAATGATGGAGGACAAGAAGTTCGGTGCCTCCGGCTCCACCGTGGTCATTGAGGAGTGCATGGTCGGTCCCGAGGTCACCGTGCTTGCCTTCTGCGACGGCGAGCATCTGGTCCCCATGCTGTCCAGCCAGGATCACAAACGTGCCTACGACGGCAACAAGGGTCCCAACACCGGCGGTATGGGCGCCTTCTGTCCCTCCCCCAACTACACGCCCGAAGTGGCCGAGTTCTGCCAGAAGAACATCTTCCTGCCCACCGTCAATGCACTGAAGGCCGAGGGTCGTCCCTTCAAGGGTGTCATCTACTTCGGCCTGATGCTCACCAAGGACGGTCCCCGTGTGGTGGAGTACAACGCCCGCTTCGGCGACCCCGAAACCCAGCCCATCCTGTCTATGCTGGAAACCGATTTGCTGGACATCTTCGAGGCCTGTGTCAACGGCACGCTGGACAAGGTGGACATCAAGTGGAAGGAGGGCGCCGCCTGCTGCATCGTGCTGGCCTCCGGCGGTTACCCTGTGTCCTACGAAAGCGGCTATCCCATCTCCGGTCTGGACGAGGCCGCCAAGCTGGCCACCGTGTTCCATGCCGGCACCAAAGCCAATGACAAGGGCGAGATCGTCAACGCCGGCGGTCGTGTGCTTGGCGTGACCGCTACCGGTGCCAGCCTTCCTGATGCGATTGAGAAGGCCTACGCCGGCTGCAAGCCCATCACCTGGACCGATATGCACTTCCGCACCGACATCGGCAAGGTATAAATAAGCGCAAAACCGCCCTGTCCGTTTTGGACAGGGCGGTTTTTATGTGGTTTAGTTGTCTTCCTTCTCTGCATTACGGACAAACTGATCCAA
This sequence comes from Lawsonibacter sp., assembly GCA_045601985.1. Taxonomy (GTDB): domain Bacteria; phylum Bacillota; class Clostridia; order Oscillospirales; family Oscillospiraceae; genus Lawsonibacter. Next base: position 2,666 of record JAZSAQ010000073.1, read on the forward strand.
TGCGTTGCTCTGTCTGTCCATGCACAGGGAGATGTTGCCAAGGCTCTGCCGCACACGATCCAAATCGCCGGCGGTGTGGGACACGGTGGTTTCCACCAGGCCACGCAGCTCATCATACTCATGGCGCACCTGCAGCACCCACTGACGGGTCTGCTGGCGAACCTGATCGGCCTGGACACCGGCCTGATTCAGGATACCCTGTGCCCGCTGGTGTGCCTCCAGCTCAATACCGGCTGCACGGTCCTTGATGGCAGCATAAGCGGCGGCATCCGGCTCCAGCTCGGCAATCCGGCGACGCAGTTGCTCCACCTCCGCCTCCAGTTCGGGCAGGCGACCGGCTGCGGCAGCAGTCTGCTCCGCCTGACGGCGGCAGTCGTCCCGCTGGCCGGTCATGTCGGCAAGAGTCTGTTCGGCCTGTTTGGCACGCTGCTGTGCCTCGTCCCGCTGGGCACTCATTTCGGCCAGTTGACCGTTCATCTGCTCCAGCTGGCGGTTATGCTCTGCCGCCGCAGCTGTCAGATAGTTGATAACGTCTTTTCGATTGAACCCACCAAATACCGAACCTCTGAACCGGTTGTCCATAGGACACCTCTCTCTTGCCCAAAATGGGCATAAAAATCATATTCTTTGGCTATTCTATCACACTCTGTCGAAAAAAACAATCATGTTTTCGCACGGCGAAACAGGTTTTTTCTATTTATAAAGGTTGCAACTTCCTCCGTATTCATGTAAAATAGAGTGATTGAATCTGCCATTGCGAGGTGTGACTATGAGTGCACAGAAAGACAACTCCACAAAAACCATCAGCATCGTCATGGTCATTACCCTGTTAGGCAAGGTGTTGGGTCTGTTCCGTGACCGTCTGCTGGCCATCAACTACGGTACGGGTATGGAGGCAAACGCCTTCCTCACCGCAAGCCGTATCCCCCGTGTGTTTTTTGATGCGGTGTTTGCCAGCGCCATCGCCGCTTGCTTTATCCCCGTTTTCAGTGAGTATCTCACCCAGCGTGGGCGTGACAAAGCCATGCGCTTTGCCGGCACCTTCCTGACGGTGATGGCGGCGCTGACCGCACTGCTGAGTGTTGTGGGCATAGCCGGCTCCGACCTGTTGGTCAAGCTGTTTGCCGACGGTTACGACGCTCAGACCACTCGGCTGGCGGTGGAGCTCACCCGCATCATGTTCCCCACCATGCTCTTTACCGGCGTAGCGTTCTCCTTTGTTGGTATTCTGCAATCCCTGGATGAGTTCAACATCCCCGCCCTCATCAGCACCATCTCCAATCTGGTCATCGTAGGCTACTTCCTGTTTTGCAACGAGCCGTTCGGCATCTACGGTCTTTCCGTCGCCTTCCTTCTGGGTTGGTTTTTGCAGGCTGTGGTACAGCTTCCCGCCCTGCGGCGCCGTGGATTCCGCTACTATCCCGGTTTCGACCTGCGCAGCGAAGGAATGAAAAAGGTCTTCTCCCTGATGTTGCCGGTCATGGTATCCACCTGGGTGCAGCCCATCAACCTGACCATCAATTCCCGGTTCGGTTCCCACCTGTACAACGGTGCGGGTGTTTCCGCCATTGAATATTCCACCAATCTGTATCTGATTGTAGCCGGTGTTTTTGTCCTGTCGGTGACCAATGTCATCTTCCCCAAGCTGTCCCGGCAGAATGCTCAGGGTGATGCCGAAGCCTTCCGTGACACCCTGCGTCAAACGGTCCACTCTACCCTGTTTTTCGTGCTGCCCATGTCCGCAGGACTCGTTACCCTGGCCCGGCCGCTGATTTCCTTCATCTACGGCGGCGGCGAGTTTGACGTTCAGTCCGTGGACCTGACCTCGCAGGCCTTGGCTTGGGTCTCGCTGGGCATGGTCGGCTACGCTGTGCAGAACATTCTCAGCCGGGCCTATTTCGCCCGCCAGGACGGCCGTACCCCTCTTCTGGCCGGAGGCGTGTCCATTTTGGTCAACCTGCTCTTGTGCATCGTGTTGACCGACCAGCTGCAGGTAGCCGGGTTGGCCATTGCTTCCGCCGTGTCTTCCACCGTATATGCACTGCTCCTGCTGCTTCCGCTGGAACGGCAGTCCCGGGTATTCAACGCCCGCTTCTGGCTGGACATGACCAAGATGCTCCTTGCCACACTGCTGATGGCCCTTGCCGTAGTCATGCTGGGCCGTTGGCTCAGCTCCGTCCTGCCCGATGGCAAACTGGAGGATTTGCTTGTGCTCAGTCTTTGCGCCGGAACAGGCGTGGTCGTTTACTTTGCCGCCGCCGCCCTTTTCCGCCTGTCCGAAGTCCAGCCCCTTCAGCGTCTCGCCGCACGCTTTTTGAAACGAGGTTAACGCCATGGAACGAATCAAACGCTTTCTACAAGCCAGCGCACTGGCCCGGTCCCTGTCCGCCTGCTGCGATTGGATGGGCCGCCACTGGGCATCCAGTCGGTTGATTCAGGCTTATCTGTCCCCCTCGGACTTAAGCCTGCGCACCTCCCAAAGCAGCGTGTTTCCCCTGCTATGGGACAAGCTGCACGGGCTGCTGTGTTGGCTTTATACCAAGCTCCGGCTGGAAAAACTACTGGCCGACAGTGTGCTGAACCGACTTTGGTTTTGGTGCGCCCTGACCATCGGCATGGCCCCCCTGCTCCCCACTATGGTCACCGCCGCTCTTTCCTGTCTGTGCTTCGCTTCCCTGCTACTGACCTTTGCCCGAAACCGCGCCCGGCAGCTGCGGTTCACGCCCCTTAACCGGTACATCCTGCTGTATGCGGCAATTTACGCCGTAGGCACCCTGTCCTCTGTGGCTCCCGGGGCCAGCTTGCCGGTGGGTCTGCTGACCATCCTGTTTATTCTCTTCTCCCTCGTCCCCATCAACACGGTGGACAGCCGCAAGCAGCTGATCTTCCTGGTCCGTCTGGTGGTCCTTGTTGGTGCTGCGGTCAGCCTGTACGGTCTGTTCCAGTTCATCTTCCGCACCGGATATCAGTCCGCCGCATGGGTGGACAGCAATATGTTCGCCGGCATCAGCTTCCGGGTCGTGTCCACCTTTGATAACCCCAATATGCTGGGGCAGTATCTGGTGCTGACGATTCCCCTGTGCATCGCCTGCCTGATGCGTGATTTCAAAACCCCAAAGCTGCGCTGGCTGTGGCTGACCTGCTGCGGTCTAATGTGCATGTGCATGCTGCTGACCTTCTCCCGTGGTGGGTGGCTGGCACTGCTGTGTGCGCTGCTCGCTCTTGTTGTTCTGATCAATCCCCGCCTGCTGATCCTTGCCCCCTTCGCCCTTGTGGCTCTGTACTTTGTCCTGCCGGACACCGTTGTACAGCGGTTCACCAGCATCGGCAATCTGTCCGACCGCTCCACCTCCTTCCGGGTATACATCTGGTTAGGCACGCTGGAAATGCTGCGTGACTATTGGCTGTGCGGCGTCGGTCCGGGAATCGCAGCGTTTAACACGGTTTACCCCTTCTACTCCTACGATGCCATCTTCGCCCCTCACAGCCACAATCTGCTGTTGCAGATCACCTCGGACGCCGGCGTGTGCGCTTTGGTTCTGTTCTGCGCCCTGTTGTGGGTCTTCTTCCGGCGTATGTGTGCCGCCATCCACACCACCACGTGCAAAACCGGCAAGCTGCTGCAAAGCGCTTTTCTGTCCGGCATTGCCGGATTTATGGTACAAGCCATGACAGACTATTCCTTCTACAACTACCGGGTCATGTTCCTGTTTTGGGCGTATTTGGCCTTGGGCATGATTGCCGCAAACTGGAACAACTTGAAAACGGAGGCGGAAACATGATAAAGGTACTCAACATCATCAGCGACTCCAACATCGGCGGTGCCGGCCGTGTACTGCTGAACTATATGCAAAGCAGTGACCGCACCAACTTTGAAACCATCGTGGTACTTCCCCGGGGTAGCCTGCTAAAGCAGCCGCTGGAGGAGCTGAACACCACCGTGTACGAGGTGGACGGTCTTTGCGACCGTTCCTATCACAAGGACGACGTAAGGGAGCTGATGGCCCTCATTAACCGGGTGCAACCCGACATCGTCCACACCCACGGTGCCCTGTCCGGCCGTATTGCCGGCCGCCGCTGCGGCAAGGTGGTCATCTACACCCGTCACTCTGCTTTCCCCGTTCCCGCCAAGCTAAAATATCCCCCGGGTCGCTGGATCAACAAGTGGCTCAACGAGTATTATTCCGACCACATCATCGCTGTCAGCCCCGCCGCTGCGGAAAATCTGACCGATGCGGGTATCTCCCCCAAGCGCATCACCACCATGATGAACGGTGTCACCCCTGTACAGCGCTGTCCCGCCGAGCGGGTCGCCGAACTGCGTGCACAGTGGGGTGTTCCTCAAGACGCTTTCGTGATGGGCATTTTGGCTCGTATCGAGACGTACAAAGGCCACCTGCACATTTTGGAGGCAATGGCGCTGTTGGCAAAACAAAACAAGCTGCCCCATCTGCTCATCGCCGGCATCGGCACCTACGAGGATGAGCTGCGTGCCAAGGCACAGGAGATGGGTCTTGCCGACCGGGTGCACTTCCTCGGCTTCCAAAGTGCGGTTGCCGACTTCCTGTCGGTGCTGGATCTGCAGCTGAACGCCTCCTATGGAACCGAAACCTCCAGCCTTTCTATCTTGGAGGGCTTGAGTATGGGCCTCCCCGCCGTGGTCAGCAGCTACGGCGGCAACCCCTGGCTCATCGACGATAACGAGGACGGTATGCTGTTTGAAAATCGCAACAGCGCCGACCTGGCCCGTTGCATTGCCCGCTTGATGGACGATCGGGACACATTGAACTACATGAGCCGGCGCGCTGTGGAACTCTTCCGCCGCAAGTTTACATCCGACATTTTTGCCCAAAATATTGAGGCGGTGTATTACGCCGCACTGGAGGGAAAGCACCATGAGTGAAAAAAAGCGCTTTGCGTTGAAACTGAATCTGTTTGATATCTGTATTCTGGTTGTGGCCGTAGTCGGTATCGCAGCCCTGCTGGTTTGGAATTCCCTGAGCGGTGGTGCTTCCGAAGACCCAGAACTGAAGCCTTTGCACTACGTCATCGAATTGGAGCAGCTGCACGAGCAAACCGCCGACAAGGTTGCCGTGGGGCAGGAACTGTATGACCGTGTCATAAACCATCCGTTCGGCATCGTGAAAACCACAAAGAAAAGTCCCACCAAGATTCTGTCCAAGGACTCGATTGACGGCGAATTTCTGTTCACGGAAGTCCCCGGCCGCTACAATGTCATCATGGACATTGAGGCCGAAGGCTACGAGTTCGAGGACCGCTTCGAGCTGAAAAGCGGCCGGCATCTCCGTGCCGGTACATTCGTTTATGTCGTGGGTCCCGGCTATTGTGCTTCCGGATACATTCTGTCTGTAGAGAGAGGTGAGTCCTGATGAAGAAGTTTGTTGATAAAAACGGACGTCTGTTCGGCAAAATCAGCCTGCTGGATGTCGCAGTCATCCTGCTCGTCGTCGTGGTGGCTCTTGTTCTGTTTGCTAAAAAGAATTTCACTCCCATCCGCAACCAATCTGATGGTATGGTGAATATCCAATATGAGGTTGTAGTGGAGAATATGCCCGAGGGGCGACTGACCAGCCTGCGTGAAGGCGACCTGCTCTACGATTCCGACTCCAATATTGAAGTGGGCGAGATTGTGAGCATCGATGCCCAGCCCTGTGTCATTGCCATTCTGATGGCCGACGGCACCTACAAAACCGCCCCCGTCGAGGGTCGTTACAACGTTTATCTGACCGTTGAAGCCGAGGCCGCAAAGAACGAGCACGACCACTATTACGTGGACCGTTCCCTCTTGATTGGTTCCGGTTGGCTGTTGAACTTCTTCACCAAGGCCAGTCTGTTCACCGGAACCATCACCGACCTTGCGGAGATTCCGGCATGACCCACAAAGTCCTCATGGCCACCATGGGATTGCACATCGGAGGCGCCGAAACCCACATTGTAGAGCTTGCCAAACAGCTGAAAGCGCAAGGTCACGATGTGGCGGTGGTGTCCAACGGCGGTGCTTTCGTCCCTGAAATTTTGGCCGCCGGAATCCGCCACTATGACGCTCCCCTGCACCAGCGGAGCATTAGCTGTATGCTTCAGTCGCTGCGCATCCTCCGGCGGGTCATTCGACAGGAGCGCCCTGACGTGGTGCACGCCCACGCACGCATTCCCGGCTTTCTGTGTGGCCTGTTGAAAAAGACCATGCGTTTCCCCTTTGTCACCACCTGTCACGGTGTCTACGCCGCCTCCGGCGCACTGAAGCTGCTGTCCGATTGGGGTCAGCGCTCCCTGGCCGTGTCGGAGGATGTACGGGACTACCTGATGCATCAGTACCACATTCCTGCCGAGAATATCGCCCTGACCATCAACGGCATTGACACGGAAAAGTTTTCTCCCGCCGTTTCCGCCGAGCCTATCCGTCAGGAGTTTGATTTGGGCGACGCCACCGTCATCGGCCACGTCAGCCGTTTGGATGCGGCCAGCAGTCTGGCTGCACGCCAGCTCATCGAGTTGGCACCGGCACTGGATCAAGCTGTGCCCGGCGTACGTATTTTGATCACCGGCAGCGGTGACGTTTACAACGAACTACTGGCCCGTGCCGAACAGGTCAACGCCGCCATGGGCCGCAACTGCCTGATCCTCACCGGAGCACGCACCGATATCAATCACCTGGTCGCCGCCTGTGACCTGTTTGTGGGCGTATCCCGTGCCGCACTGGAGGCTATGGCCGCCTGTAAGCCGGTCATTCTTTCCGGCGCACAAGGGCATACCGGTCTGTTCACGCCCGACCTGCTGCAAAAGGCCATGGAAACCAACTTCTGCTGCCGGACGGATCCCGTTACCACCCAGGAGGGCCTGCTGTCTGACATCACCGCCGCTCTTGCCCTCTCCCCCGTCCAGCTTGCCGCTCTGGGCCAGCACGGACGTCAGGTAATTTGGGATCACTTCTCCGTGGAGCGTATGGCACGAGACAGCCTTGATATGTACGAACAGGTGATCCCGCCCCGCCAAGTGTTGATGAGTGGCTACTACGGTTTTTCCAACGCCGGCGACGATGCTATCCTGCAATCCATTCGGGACAGCCTGACAATGGACGGAGAGAACATCGCACTCACCGTCCTGTCTAATAATCCCGAGCAGACCAGTAATCGTTATTCTCTCAAAGCAGTCCCCCGCTTCAACCTGCCTGCGTTGTGGCGGGCACTGGGTCGGTGCGACGTTCTGCTCAGCGGCGGTGGCAGCCTGCTTCAGGACCACACCTCTACCCGTTCCCTGCTGTACTACCTGTCCGTCATGTCCCTGGCCCGCCTGCGTGGCAAAAAAGTCATGCTGTACGCCAACGGCATCGGACCGGTTACCCGTCCCGCCAACCGCCGTCGTGTCAAACATGCAGTCAACAAGGCTGATGTGATCACCCTGCGGGACAACAACTCCCGTTTGGAGTTGGAAGCCATGGGCGTCACCCGCCCCGATCTGCACGTGACCGCCGACCCCGTCTTCTCCATGCAGTGGGCGGAGGACGGCCGAGTCGATGAGATCCTGCAGACCGCAGGCCTGTCCCCCGACCAACCCTTTACGGTTATCTCCGTGCGCAGCTGGTCGGGCATGAACGACTTCCCCGCCCAGTTGGCAAAGGTGTGCGATCACCTGCACCGTGTCCATGGTCAGACCTGCGTGTTCGTACTGATGCAGCCCCACCGTGACCGGGATATCAGTCGTCAGATCATGGCGCAAATGCAGACTCCTGCCCTGCTGCTGGATCAGCCCCTTACCCCCGGTGAGATCATGGGCGTCATCGCTCGCAGCCGCCTGTGCCTTGCCATGCGTCTGCATACACTGATCTTCGCCGCCCGCACCTGCGTTCCCCTTGCCGGTCTGGTCTACGACCCCAAGGTCAGCAGCTATCTGGCTGAATTGGATATGCCCTGTGCCGGCAATGTGACCAGCTTCGACGGCGACTCCGCCATCCGGACGCTGGATGCCCTGATGGCGGACTACGACGCCCGCAAGGCCGCCCTGACCCGGCGTTCCGAACAGCTGACTCAGGCCGCCACCGAAAACCGACGCCTGCTGCTTGAGCTGCTGGAAACGAAATAATGATACTGCGGAGCGACCAACCGGTCGTTCCGCAGTATTTTTTCGCAACTTGTTGACATTTCAACATCTAAGGGGAATCTGGATGAGGTGCGCTACACCTCCGTGGGCAGTGTCATCGGCACGCACCTGGGCCCCGGTTCTGTAGTAGTAAGCTTCTTCAAAAACTGACTTCATAAAAAAGACAGGAGGCATCCGCCTCCTGTCTCTTTTTACTATCTCCCAAAAAAGCCTTCCACTTCCTCTGTCATATCCCGCAGGCCGCAGTAGGCCAGCTGTTCATACCACAAAAGCCACTGTTGTTGCTCCTCTGTCAGGCTTTGGGAATCGTCGGTTACCGCTCCGTCCGAGGTCACATACCCCGCCGGACTGACCACAGGAAGCTGCAGACTGAGTTGGGATAGAAAGTTCAGCCAGCCGCTTTGGGGCAGCCCCGCCATGCGTGTCACCAACGCTCCCAGGAAGTTGGAACTGAGCACCACGTCCCGTTGCTCGGGCGTATCGTAGTTGGTCCAGATAAAAAATGGCACCGCATACCGCTGTAGGCTTTGCTCCGCCGTCAGCGCCTTGCCCGCCTCCACGCCGGAAATCGCATTGAGAAATTCCTTTTTCAGCGACGGCTGGTGGTCTCCGAAGAACACCACCATGGTGGGTTCCGTCACCTGCTCATAGTACTCGATCAGCACACGCAGGGCATCATCACTTTCCCTCGCCAGAGCGAAATACTGTTCGGCGTCCGGATCCAGCTTGTCCTGCTCCTCGGACAGCGTGATCCACGGCGTCAAATTGCGCCACCCCTGTGCGTAACCGGAGTGATTTTGCATGGTCACATTGAAGATAAAGACCGGCTTCCCCGCCGCTTCCTCTGTCAGGGAGAACACCGTTTCATAGCTGCTGCGGTCGGAGATATAGTTGCGCACTCGATGCGGCTCGGTCACATCCGTGTCGTACAACTGGGTATCAAACCCCATGTACCCGTACACGATGGGCCGATTCCATCCGGAGGCACGATAGGGATGAAATGCGGTGGTTGCGTATCCCTGCGCTCCCAGCAGCCGTGACAGGGCCGGAACAGACTCCTTCACATACAGCTGGTAGGCGACACAGTGGGGCGGCAAAAAATCGTTGGATAGACCGGTCAGAAATTCAAACTCCGTGGCCGCCGTCCCGCCGCCCGTCACCGGAGGGATGAGCCAGCCCCGTACGGTGTTCTCCTCCATGCTGTGCAGAAACGGTGTGGGATCCTCGGACACCTCCAACCCGTCGTAGATGGTCAGGTCAGCAAAGGCCTCGTTCATCACAACAATGAGGTTGGTGGGCCGGACCGCTTGCTCATCCCCCTCCACCGCCGGGAACCGGGTCATCAGTTCCGTCAGGGCACGTTGGGAGTACCCCTTCGGCTTTTCCACCCGGCTGTACCGCAAGGCGATGGAGAAGTTGAACAAAAATCCGTTCTTTTGCGTATTCCACTGCTGGGTATAGATGTTCAGTGCCGGCAGCATATTGCTGAAGAAAAAAGCCAGCGTGTATGCCACCATAGACACCGTCAGAATCACCGCCCCCACCTTCGGCAACCGCCCCCGCTTTTTCTGCGGGGGACAAACCGCCACCAGGAACAGATATGCCACCAGCACAATGGCCGCTTGCCTGACCCATATATCCGGTGTCAGGTCAAAGCCATCCAGCACGTTGGCCGCCGTGCGCCAGCCGCTGATATCCGCAGGAAACAGGATCCGGCCCCGAAAACGCAGCACATAGTGGTTGACCAGTCCAAACAGAACGCAAGTCACCGACGCACTCACCGCCGCACGGCGCAGCCGCCCCAAAACCAGCCGCCACGCTGCGAACACGATGTAGTACCACACCATATTGAACAGCAGCTGCCAGGACTCAAAATCCTTCAGCAATTCATTTTTGTTCAGCAGCTCCACCGCCGCAAAGGTGAACCACGGCCCAAGCAAAAATACCAGCCTGCTCATAAAGCAGCCCGGTTGACGGCGCATATCCTCCCACAGCTGTGGGAAATCCTTGCCAAATAAAAGCCTGTACATGGTTCCTCCGTCCAATGTCGTCTCTATAATAGAATACCCTCTCCATTCCGGTTTGGCAAGAGGGATATTCGTGTTCATACACGAATATTCGCCATTTTATGCATATCCCTTTCGTTTATGCATCATAAAAACAGAATTTCCCTGAATTAATGTGATAATTATAAGTGAAAACGTATTGACGGCATATAAAAAAGGGAGTATAATCCATTCGTTATTCAATCGGTGGAACACCACCAAACAAAAAAGGAGAGTAATTATCATGAAAAAAATCATTGCTGCTGTCATGGCTCTGGCCATGGTGCTGGCCCTGGTTGCCTGCGGCAACGCCGAGACTCCCGCCTCCAGCTCTGCCGAGGCTTCCGCCTCCCAGTCCGAGGCTGCTGCCTTCACCACCGCCAATGCCGGTAAGCTGACCATGGCTACCAACGCCGCCTTCCCTCCCTACGAGTATCTCGAGGGTGGCCAGATCGTGGGTATCGACGCTGAGATCGCCGGTGCCATCGCTGCCAAGCTGGGTCTGGAGCTGCAGATCGACGACATGGAGTTCGACTCCATCATCGAGGCCGTCAAAGGCGGCAAGGCTGACATCGGCCTGGCCGGCATGACCGTCACCGACGAGCGCAAGGAAGCTGTTGACTTCACCGCCACCTACGCCACCGGCGTGCAGGTGGTCATCGTGACCGAGGACAGCACGATCACCTCCGTGGACGACCTGTTTGCCGACGGCGCCAACACCACCATCGGCGTGCAGCGCAACACCACCGGTGACCTGTACTGCACCTGGGACATCGAGGAAGAGGGTCTGGGCAAGGTCGACCGCTACAGCAAGGGCGCCGACGCCGTGCAGGCTCTGAAGACCGGCAAGGTCGACTGCGTGGTCATCGACAACGAGCCCGCCAAGGCTTTTGTCGCCGCCATCGAGGGCCTGAAGATCCTGGACACCGAGTACGCTGTTGAGGATTACGCCGGCGCCATGAGCAAGGCTAACCCCGAGCTGTACGCCGCCGTGAACGCCGCTCTGGAAGAGCTGATTGCTGACGGCACTGTCAAGAGCATCATCGACAAGTACATCCCCGCCGAGTAATCTAACAAAAGAAGATCGCTTATAACAAGGGGTCCAGTCCACTGGGCCCCTTGTTCGCAGTAAGGAGGTTATCCTCATGGGACCCGGTCCTGCAAAACTTTGGCCCACAGTGGCCCCCCAGTGGATTCTTGACCTGCCCGAGTGGCTGGAAGGATTCTGTTACGACATCTATAAGTGCTTTATTTTTGACAGCCGTTATGAGCTGTACGTCGAAGGTTTGGGCAACACCCTGCTTATGACCCTGCTGGCTTTGCTCATCGGTGTGCTGTTGGGCGTTGTCGTGTCCCTGGTTCGTGTCACCTGGGACAAAAACGGCTCGCAAATGCGTGGACTCAGCAAATGGATCCTGGCTGTTTTCAACTGGATCTGCAAGGTGTATTTGACGGTCATCCGTGGCACCCCCGTGGTGGTCCAGCTGATGATCTGGTACTTTGTGGTCTTTTCCTCCAGCCGTAACGGTCTGATGATCGGCGCCTTTGCCTTCGGCATCAACTCCGGCGCCTACGTGGCGGAGATTTTCCGCGGCGGCATCATGTCCATCGAGCTGGGCCAGATGGAGGCCGGCCGCAGCCTTGGCTTCGGCTATGTGGCCACCATGCGTCACGTCATCCTGCCCCAGGCTTTCAAGGCCGTTCTTCCCACTTTGGCCAACGAGTTCATCGTCCTGCTGAAGGAAACCGCCGTAGCCGGCTACGTCAGCGTATGCGACCTGACCTATGCAGGCAACATCGTGGGTGGCAACGCCTTTGACTATCTGCTGCCCCTGCTGCTGACTGCTGCAATTTATCTTGTCATGGTCATGTTCTTCACCTGGCTGGTTGGCAAGCTGGAAAGGAGGCTGCGTACCAGTGAGCGATAACATCATCATCAGCGCCCAAAATGTACAGAAATACTTCAAGGGCGGCGAAATCAAGGCGCTGGACGGTGTGTCCGCCGACATCCGCCGCGGCGAGGTAGTGGTGGTCATCGGCCCCTCCGGTTCCGGTAAGTCCACCTTCCTGCGCTGCCTGAACCTGTTGGAGGTCCCCACCGGCGGCAGTATCCTGTTCAACGGCGTGGACATCACCGACAAGAAGGTCAACATCAACCACCATCGCCAGAAGATGGGCATGGTGTTCCAGCACTTTAACCTGTTCCCCCACATGACCATCCTGCAAAACATGACCCTGGCCCCCATCCAACTGCTGAAAAAGAGCAAGGCCGAGGCTGCGGAAAAAGCCATGGCTCTGCTGGAGCGTGTGGGACTGGCCGACCGTGCCAACGCCTACCCCAGCCAGCTGTCCGGCGGTCAAAAGCAGCGCATTGCCATCGTGCGCGCCCTGTGCATGGAGCCGGAGGTCATGCTCTTTGACGAGCCTACCTCTGCCCTGGATCCCGAAATGGTGGGCGAGGTGCTGGACGTTATGAAAGAGCTCGCCCACGAGGGCATGACCATGGTAGTGGTCACCCACGAGATGGGCTTTGCCCGTGAAGTGGGCAGCCGTGTGCTGTTCATGGATGAGGGCAAGCTGGTGGAGGAGAACACGCCCGATGCCTTCTTTGCCAACCCCCGGAACGAGCGCACTAAGCTGTTTTTGAGCAAGGTTCTTTGATTCACTCCACCCCGGACACATGTCCGGGGTGGTTTTCATCACCCGGAAAGGAGGCCCGCCATGGATTACCCGGAACAGACCCGCACCGTCCGTACCGACAGCGGCCCGCTTACCTATACGCTGACCCGGAAGCCCATCCGCAACTGGAACCTGCGTGTGCGTGAACTTCAGGTTCTGCTGTCCGCTCCTTTGTACATCAGCAATCTGCAGGCAGATCTGTTTATCCAAAGTCGGGCCGACTGGATCTTTGCCACCCTGTCCCAGCAGCGCAAAGTCACGCCACACCCCTTGGAGCTGCTGCCCCGGGAGCAGTGCCTGCAGATCCTGTCCGCCGCCCTGGACCGGATACTACCTTTGGTTGCGCCCCTCGGGGTCATCCGCCCGGAGCTGCGCCTGCGCAAAATGCGCAGCCAATGGGGCAACTGCTACTACAAACGAGGGTATATCACCCTGAATGTGGCGTTGGCAAGCTGCCCGGAGCCGCTGCAGGACTATGTGGTTCTTCACGAGCTGGTCCACTTCATCCATCAAAATCACGGCCCTGACTTCAAGGAAACCATGACCCGGCTGATGCCCGATTGGCGCAACCGCCGACGTGAGTTAAAATTCTATGTATTTTGAGAAAACGTCCCCCGTATCCACCGATACAGGGGCGTTTTCTTGTCCCGTTTTGCTTCTGCTTTTGTTGACGAACCGCTTGAAAAATGGTATACTGACAGGTACGAATTATCGTGGAAGGGTGTGTCTATCTATGTGGATCGCCGACGGTTGGAAAGACTACGAACTCATTGACTGTGGTCGGGGCGAAAAGCTGGAGCGCTGGGGCGACCAGCTGTTGGTGCGGCCCGATCCTCAGGCCATTTGGAATACTCCCCGCTCCCATCCCGGCTGGAAGCGAAACGCAGGTCGTTACGCCCGTTCCTCCACCGGCGGCGGTGCGTGGGAAAATAAATCCATGCCCGAGCGCTGGACCGTAGGTTATAAGGGTCTTACCTTCAATGTCAAACCCATGAACTTCAAGCACACAGGCCTCTTCCCGGAGCAGGCCGCCAACTGGGACTGGGCGGGTCAGCTCATCCGTTCCGCTGCCCGGCCCATTAACGTGCTGAACCTGTTTGCCTACACCGGCGGCGCCACCGTAGCCTGTGCCGCAGCCGGCGCCAGTGTGTGCCACGTGGATGCCGCCAAGGGCATGGTCCAGTGGGCCAAGGAGAACGCCAGAAGCTCCGGTTTGGAGGACGCCCCCATTCGCTGGATCGTGGACGACTGTGGAAAGTTTGTGGAGCGTGAGATCCGCCGTGGTCGCCGCTACGACGCCATCATCATGGACCCCCCCAACTATGGCCGTGGCCCCACCGGTGAGGTCTGGAAGCTGGAAGAAAGCCTGTACCCTTTCGTGGAATTGGTCAGTGGCGTACTGAGCGACAACCCCCTGTTCCTGATTTTGAATTCCTACACCACCGGTCTTGCCCCCAGCGTGGTGACCTACATTTTGGAAACCATCATCTCCAAGAAGTTCGGCGGTCACACCGAAAGTCAGGAGTTGGGTCTGCCCGTCAGCGAAACCGGGCTGGTTCTCCCCTGTGGCGCCACCGGGCGTTGGGTTTGTGAGAGGTAAGTAAATGAACGATCCCATTATCAAAACAGAGAATCTGCGCTTTTCCTACACCACCGTTGAGGGGGACTCCCCCGTGGTGCTGAACGGCGTAGATCTGCAAATCGAAAAAGGTTCTTTCGTGGCGGTGCTGGGTCACAATGGCAGCGGCAAATCCACCCTTGCCAAGCACCTGAACGCCATCCTGCTGCCCTCCGGCGGCAAGGTGTATGTAGCGGGGACCGATACCGCCGACGAGGAGAACCTTATGTCCATCCGCCGCACAGTCGGCATGGTTTTCCAGAACCCAGACAACCAAATCGTTGCCAACGTGGTGGAGGAGGATGTGGCCTTTGCACCGGAAAATCTCGGCGTTGCTCCGGAGGAGATTCGCCGTCGGGTGGACGATGCTCTGAAAATTGTGGGTATGTACGAGTATCGTGAGCACGCTCCCCACCTGCTCTCCGGCGGACAGAAACAGCGCATTGCCATTGCCGGCGTCATTGCCATGGAGCCGGAATGTATCGTGCTGGACGAGCCCACCGCCATGCTGGACCCCGTGGGCCGGGCCGACGTACTGCGCACCATCAAGCAGCTCAACCGCACCAAGGGCATCACTGTGGTCATCATCACCCACCACATGGACGAGGCTGCCCAGGCAGACCGCCTTGTGGTCATGGCCAAGGGCAAGGTCGTTGCCGATGGCACACCAAAAGAGGTGTTTCAGGATGTGGAGGGGCTGAAGGCCGTTGGCCTGACCGTCCCCGACACGACCGAGCTTTTGTGGCAGCTGCGTCAGGCCGGACAGAACGTCCCTTTGGACGCCCTGAGCGACGAAGAATGTGCCCGGGCGCTTTTCGACCTTTTGAACAACTGACCCTCTCCCCTTGCGGGCATGCACCACATCAAAAAGGATGGAAGCTATGCAGCCAATCATCGAAACCAAACAACTCACTCATATCTACTCCGAGGGAACGCCCTTCCAGCGTGCCGCTCTGAACGCCGTGGACTTCACCGCCTACCGTGGGGAGTACCTTGGTATCATCGGCCACACCGGCAGTGGCAAGTCCACCCTCATTCAGCATTTGAACGGTCTGTTGAAGCCCACCTCCGGTCAAGTGCTGTACGAAGGGCAGGACATCTGGGCCGATCCCAAACTGACCCGACAGACCCGGTTTAACGTGGGATTGGTGTTCCAGTACCCCGAGTACCAGCTGTTTGAAGAAACCGTATATAAAGACATCGCCTTCGGGCCCGGCAACATGGGCCTTGACCGTGATGAGATCGACACCCGGGTGCGCCGTGCCGCCGCTTTCGTCGGCCTGAAAGACGACCTGCTGGACAAGTCTCCCTTCGAGCTGTCCGGTGGGCAGAAGCGCCGTGTGGCCATTGCCGGCGTTATCGCCATGGAACCCACGGTGCTGATTCTGGACGAGCCTACCGCCGGACTTGACCCGGTGGGCGTGGAGTCGGTCCTTGCTAATATCCGGGACTACCACACCGCCCACAACGCCACCATCATTCTGGTATCCCACTCCATGGAGGAAGTGGCCCGCTCCGTAGACCGCCTGGTGGTGGTCAATGACGGAATCATCCCCTTCCACGGCACGCCCGCCGAGGTGTTCCACCACGGTCAGGAACTGGAGGATATGGGGCTTGGTGTGCCCCAAATGACCCGTGTATTCAACCGTCTGCGGGCCATGGGTGCCAATATCCCTCCCTCGGTCTACACCGTGGAGCAGGCCCGCAAGGCCATCCTCCAGACAAAGGGGGTGGGCTGAATGGCACTGAAAGACATCACGTTGGGCCAGTACTTCCCCGGCAACTCCCCCCTGCACCGTATGGACCCCCGCACCAAGCTCATGGGCATCGTGCTGTATATTGTGGCCCTGTTTTTAGCAAAGAGTGTGTTGACCTATGGCATCATGTTCGCCATTTTGGCAACCCTTATCGCCATGTCCCGTGTCCCCCTAAAATCCATCCTTCGGGGCATGAAGCCGGTGGTATTCATTTTGGTGTTCACCGCTGTGCTCAACCTTCTGTACACGCCCGGCGAACACATCCTGTGGAAATGGTGGATCCTGACGGTTACCATGGAGGGGGTGCGTACCGCCATCTTTATGGTGCTGCGCATTATGATGCTTATTACCGCCACCTTCCTGCTGACTTACACCACCTCCCCCATCCTGCTGACTGACGGTATCGAAAGTCTTCTTCGCCCGCTGAACGTGATTCGTGTCCCCGTCCACGAGCTGGCCATGATGATGTCCATCGCCCTGCGCTTTATCCCCACCCTGATTGAGGAAACGGATAAGATCATGTCCGCCCAACGGGCCCGTGGCGCCGACTTTGAAAGCGGCAGCCTTATCCGCCGTGCCAAGGCCTTGGTCCCCTTGCTGGTCCCCCTGTTTATCTCCGCCTTCCGCCGTGCTGACGAGCTGGCGGTGGCTATGGAATGCCGCTGCTACCATGGTGGCAAGGGGCGCACCCGCCTGCGTCAGCTGACCTACCGTGCGTTGGACTGGGTCACCCTCAGCTTGGCCCTTGCCATGTGTGTCGGCATCTTCATTTTGGGTCGGTTCGGTCTTTAATCTCATTAAAAGGAGGCGAGTGCCTTGCGAAATATTGCCCTGAAATTGATGTACGTTGGCACCGCCTATCACGGCTGGCAGGTACAGAAACACGCCGTCACCGTGGCTGAAACACTGGAAAAAGCGTTGGAAACCGTGGTGTGCCACCCGGTAAAATGTACCGGTGCGGGCCGCACCGACGCCGGCGTCCACGCCGAGGTATATATTGCCAATTTCCGCACCACCTCCACCATCCCCTGTGACCGCATTCCGTTGGCGGTCAACACCCGCCTGCCCGATGACATTGTGGTGGTCAAGGCCACCGAAGTAAGTGAGGAATTTAACGCCATTGGCTCCTGCCGGCAGAAGGAATACACCTATCGCATCTACAACAACCGCCTGGGCAACGCCTTTTTGGTAAACCGGGCGTGGTTCTATCCCAAGCATCTGGACGAGTCCGTCATGCAGCGGGCCGCCGACCAGTTCGTTGGCACCCACGACTTTCGTGCCGTGCGCTCGGTGGGAACGGAAACCAAGACCACCGTCCGCACCGTCTATTACTTTGACATCGCCCGGGATGGGGACATGATTGAGTGCCGGGTCAGCGCCAACGGTTTTTTGTACAACATGGTCCGTGCCATGGTGGGTACCGTGGTCTACGCCGCCGAGGGCAAGCTGGCTCCGGAGGACATCCCCGCCATTCTGAACTCCGGCAACCGCACCCTGGCCGGCCCCACGGTTCCTCCCGGCGGTCTTTATATGACCAAGCTGTGGTACGACGAGGACGTGCTGTAATCACTCTGCGGTGATAGTCGCACAGATAGGAGCATAGGTATGAAGCAAAATGCCCCGGCCGGAAAGGCCCCAAAAAAACAGAATTTTTTCATGCGCCTGCTGGCCCTTGGCTTGACGTTCGTCCTTGTACTGGGTGCGGTGGCCATGGTCGTCTTCCGGGAGCAGTTGAACCTGGACGCCCTGCGCCGCTGGCTGCATTACCGCTCCATCCAGACCGGGCAGACCGGACAGACCGAACCCTTCACCCACGGCGGCGGTGACAGCATGGATATCGCCTGTCTGGAGGACGGTTACCTCTTCTCCTCCACCGCCGGCTCCCACTACTACGCCTTCAGCGGCAAGGAGCTGGAAAGTCATGTGGCTCACACTGAAAAACCGGTCCTCTCCGTTTCCGACCGGTTCGGCGTGACCTACAACGCCGGCGGCGACACCCTGTATCTCTTCGGCGGTGGGCAGCAGCCAAAAACCTACTCCCCCGAAAGCGGCGGCATTCTCTCCGCCCGGGTAAGCAATAACGGCTGGCTGGCGGTCACCGCCTTGCAAAGCCACTACCGTGGTGCCGTCACCGTACTGAACGAGAATCAGCAACCGGTCATCCGCCTGAATTATTCCAGCGCCTTCGTCACCGACGCCATTCTCTCTCCCGACGGACAAACCGTGGTGGTTGTCACCCTGACACAAACCGACGGCACGTTCCAGAGCACTCTGCACCTGCACCGCACCGACGAGGAGGAACCTTTTGCCACGGTCGTGCTGGATAGTTTTTTGGTCCTTGATATGGATTTTGATTCCGACGGCATCTGGCTGCTGGGTGAATCCTCCCTTATCACACTGTCCGCCAAGGGTACCGACCGGCATGAGTATCCCTTCGACCCGGAGTACCTGAAAGGCTATGCGCTGGATGGCGACGGATTCGCCGTGTTCCTGCTGGGTAAATACCGGGCAGGTTCCGCCAATCAGGCGGTCACCGTAAACCATGAGGGCGAGGTTTTGGGCCAGCTTCCCCTGCATCGCCAAATCCTGTCCATTTCTGCCCGGGGTCGCTATTTCGCCCTGCTGGACGGCCACGAGCTGAACATCTATACCCGCAACATGGCCCAGTACGACACATTGGATGATACCCAAGGGGCCCGCCACGTGGCCCTTTGCAATGATGCCGGTGTCCTTTTGGCCGACAGCCAGGAAGCCTGGCTCTACATTCCCTCTTAACACAGAAAGGAGCACGCACCATGAATTATCTTCACCTGCTCATTGACCTGGCGGTTGTCGTCGCTCTGTTGGTCTTCTATCTGCGTGGCCGCAAAAAGGGTTTTATCCTTGTGTTGTGCGGTCTTGCTGCGATTTTTGTGGCACTGTTCGGCGCACGTTTCCTTTCCCAACAGTTCGCCCCTATGGTAGCCGACTCCCTGACGCCGCATTTCACCGCCATGGTGGAGGAAAAGCTCGAAGTCTCTCCCAACAACGACCCGGACCAGTTCCTGACCGGAGAAGCGGACGAAAACAGCCCCTTGAAGGAAATTTTGGAGCTTTTCGGTCTGGAAGATCCCTTCGCTGACCCCGTTCGGGATGCGTTTAACGAGCAGCTCGAGGAAGCCGCAGTGAACACCGTATCCGCCCTGGCCCACGCCATTGCCAAAACCGTGGCTGAGGTAGTCCTCTTCATTGTGGCCTTTATCCTTCTGCTGATTCTGTGGGCTCTGATTTCCCGCCTGCTGAATTTGGCTGCCAAGCTGCCTATCATCAATGTTCTCAACCGCCTGTTGGGCGGATTCGCCGGCCTGATTCAAGGTGCGCTGATCCTGTTTTTCGTCGCCTGGCTGCTGCGCATTTGGAATGTAATTCCTGCCGACGTTTTGGACTCCACCACCGTTTTGAAGTTCTTCGCCACCACGAACCCCGTTTCCCTCATTACCGGAATTTAACACCGCCCCATTCACGACCAGTTCACAATTATGGGGTATGGTATCCTCAGGCGGTTATTATGCTGTACCTTCACGGTATCATGCCACCACCCCACTCTCCTGAAAGGAGCATTTGTAATGCAACCCACTATTTGCAGCCGCTGCCAAAAGCACGTGGCAGTGGTCTTTATTACCAAGGTTGAAAACGGCACCGCCAACAACGAAGGGCTGTGCCTGAAGTGTGCCAAGGATCTGGGCATCAA
This sequence comes from Lawsonibacter sp., assembly GCA_045601985.1. Taxonomy (GTDB): domain Bacteria; phylum Bacillota; class Clostridia; order Oscillospirales; family Oscillospiraceae; genus Lawsonibacter. The sequence continues at coordinate 22,613 of JAZSAQ010000073.1, forward strand.
GCCCATCGATGATATGATGCGCAAAATGGGCATCACCGAAGAAGACCTGGAGGGCCTGACCAACGAAATGATGTCCGCCTTTGGCGGCGTGGAGGGTCAGGACGGTCTGCTGCCCCAATCCGGCGAGAACGAGGACGAGGATGACGGCCGAACCGCCACGTTCCCCTTCCTCAACCAGCTGTTCGGCGGCAACAATCCCCCCTCCGCTCAGGACGCCCCCCGTGAGGAGGCTCAGCCGTCCCGCAGTGCCGAGGGCAAGGTTCAAAAGTCCAAGCACAAATTCCTGGACAGTTACTGCATCAACCTGTCCCGCCGTGCTGCCGAGGGCAAGCTGGACAAGATGATTGGCCGTGACCGGGAGCTGGAACGGGTCATCCAGATTTTGAACCGTCGCCAAAAGAACAACCCCTGCCTGATCGGCGAACCCGGCGTGGGCAAAACCGCCATCGCTGAGGGTCTTGCCCAGCGCATCTGCGCCGGAAACGTCCCCTACAAACTCAAGGATAAGCAGGTCCATCTGCTGGACATGACCGCTCTTGTGGCGGGCACCCAGTTCCGTGGCCAGTTTGAAAGCCGTATGAAAGGCCTGATTGAGGAAATCAAGAAACTGGGCAACATCATTCTCGTCATCGACGAGGTGCACACCATCGTAGGCGCCGGTGATGCTGAGGGCTCCATGAACGCTGCCAATATTCTCAAACCCGCCTTGTCCCGTGGTGAACTGCAGGTCATCGGTGCCACCACCCTGACCGAGTACCGCAAGCACATCGAAAAGGACACTGCTTTGGAGCGCCGTTTCCAGCCCGTTATCGTGGAGGAGCCCTCCATTGAGGACACCGTGGCCATTCTGCGTGGCATCGCCCCCTACTATGAGCAGTTCCACCACGTGACCATTTCCGACGCCCTGTGCCGTCAAGCCGTACTGCTGTCCGAGCGGTATATCACCGACCGTTACCTGCCCGATAAGGCCATCGATTTGATCGACGAGGCTTGCTCCACCGTCAATTTGCAAAACGTCACGTTGGCCCGCAAGGCCGATGTGGAGAAGGAGCTTGCCGACCTGTCCAAGGAACGAGAAGTCATGACTGACGCCGGCGAGGAGGCCTACGAGCGCCTTGCCGTTATCCGCAGCACGGAACTGCGCCTGCAGGAGGAACTGGCTCAACTGGATGCCGAGGCTACCCCCGCCCTGACCGACGAGCATCTTGCCCGGGTCATCGAACTGTGGACCAACATCCCCGCCAGCCAGATCTGCCAGCAGGAGTATGAGCGGCTTGCCAAGCTGGAGCAGCGGCTTTCTGCCCATGTCATCGGTCAGGACGAAGCCATTCGTGCTGTATCTGCCGCCGTCCGGCGTGGCCGGGTGGGCATCAGCCCCAAGCGTAAACCTGTGTCTTTCATCTTCGTCGGTTCCACCGGCGTGGGCAAGACAGAACTGGTCAAGCAGTTGGCCCGTGACCTGTTCAGCACGCCGGAGGCGCTCATTCGCCTTGATATGTCCGAGTTCATGGAAAAGCACGCCGTGTCCCGCATCATCGGCTCTCCCCCCGGCTACGTTGGCTACGACGAGGCCGGTCAGCTGACCGAGAAGGTTCGCCGCAAGCCGTACAGCGTGGTTCTGTTTGACGAGATTGAAAAGGCCCATCCCGACGTGCTGAACATCCTGCTGCAAATTTTAGACGACGGCCGCATCACCGATGCCCAGGGCCGCACGGTAAACTTTGAAAATACCGTCATCGTCATGACCACCAACGCCGGTAGCAACACCAAGGTAGGCAGCGTTGGCTTTGGCCGCACCGCAAATGAGCAGAACAAGGACCGGGCCATGAAGGCCTTGCAGGACTTCCTGCGGCCGGAATTTATCAACCGTGTGGACGAGATCGTCTGCTTCAACCAGCTGACCGAGGACAATTTCCGCCGCATCGCTCTGCTGATGCTGAACGAGCTGAAGGACTCCATGGAGGACAAAGGCATCACACTCATGTGGGAGGACAGCCTCATCGATTATCTGGTACGCAAGGGTTATTCCGTTACCTACGGTGCCCGCAACCTGCGTCGGCTGATCCAGCGTGAGTTGGAGGATGCCATTGCCAGCCGCATCATCGAAAGCTACCGTGACCCCGTCACCCACCTGAAGGCCGTAGGCGGCGAGGACAAAATCGAGCTGTTCAGTCTGTAACATAACATCCCCCAAGCGGTTTAACCGCTTGGGGGATGTTTATTGGAATTTCCGTTTGAAGCGTTCCCACAGCTCCATAGCCTTAAATTTGACCACATAGCCACCGCTTTCGCCGGTGATCAGTGCGGTCTGCCCCGAAGTGAAGCTGCCCGCCTGCTCCGCCGCTTCGATTTCTTCCGTCACCGAGCCAAGACATAGGGGTGGGAACACCACGCACCACCAGTTTTGTCCATCCCCCTCTCCAATGACAATTTGCAGCGCCGTATAGTTTCCCGCCGGCAGCGCAAAGCCGTCGTACTGCTTGGTGGGGAACCAAACCTGCTTTACTGCGGCGCTGACAGGATATGTGTATCCCTGCTCCACCACCACCTGCTGCCCTGCCCGTTCCAACTGGCTCAGGTTCGCTTCGATGTATTTCTGTGCCGTTTCCACGTCGGCGCCCGCCGGGTACAGCTGCTCCGCCTGCTCCAGTATTCTGTCCCGTACCTGCAGCTTCAAGTTTTGGTCTTCCTTGCTGTCGGAATTGGCGATGACGTGTAGCCGAATGACGTTATCCGCCAGTTTGGCCTGTTCTCCATTCAGCCAAATTCCCGCCAGCATAGCTGCCGCCACCCCAACTATCAAAGCCGCTTCCCAGCGTCGAAGTGTTCCCGACACAAAAAATCACCGTCCACTGCGTATTTGTTACAGTGTGGACGGTGATTTGTGTTTTTATACGGTTTGGGTGAAAAAAGTTTCCGGGTACAGGGTCAGCAGTTCCTTTTCCGCCTGTCGGGCAGCCTGCTCATCGTCGAACAAGCCGTACACAGCGGAGCCGGTTCCGCTCATGACCGCACCCATAGCCCCGCAGTCGATCAGGATGCTTTTGACCTGATTGACCTTGGCGGCACACCGCTCAGGCAGGGCATCCTCGAACACGTTGTACAATCGTCGGGCAACGCCAGGCAGGTCGCCCTGCTCCAAGGCACGCAGCACGCCCTCTGTGTCCGGGTGGCAGCGCAGCCGCACCGAATCGATTTTCCCAAACAGTTGAGGGGTGGATACGGAGAAGTCCGGCTTGCACAGCACGGCCCAGCACGTTGGCAGGGCCTGCAGCTCACGCAGGATCTCTCCCCGCCCTTCTGCCAAGGCGGTGCTGCCCAGCACACAGTAGGGCACGTCAGAGCCTACCTGCTCGCCGATTTTGGCAAGCTCTGCCGGCGAAAGGCCCGTATTGTGGCGCAGGTTCATGCCCCGCAGCACAGCGGCGGCATCACTGCTGCCGCCCCCAAGTCCGGCGCAGACCGGGATAACCTTCTTCAGCGTGATGTCCAATGGTTGGGCCGGAATGTCCATAACTCGCCAAAAGGCCAGGGCCGCAGCGGCGGCCAGGTTCCGCTCGTCACAGGGCAGAAACCCCACGTTGCTGCTGACCCGCACGCCCTCTCCCCCGCCATCGGCAAGGGTCAGGGTATCGCACAGGTCCACCGACTGCATGACCATGCGCAGGTCATGGTAGCCGTCCTCACGCTTGCCCAGCACGTCCAGCGTCAAATTCAGTTTGGCCGGAGCCTTTACTTCAACGGTCTGCACACACTCACCTCCGTTGCGTCAGCGGATCTTACGGACCTCCAGATAGAAGCGCTTGTCGTTGGCATGTCCCATGGAAAAGGTCTTGCGGGGCAATACGCCGTCATGGATGACGGTGGGGAACAGCTCCTCCTTACCCATAGGGGGCAGCAGAAAGCCAATGGCATCGGGTCGACGGGACAGGTCAGCCACTACGTCCTCGCCATGTATGTAGTCGATGCCGGCACCCTTGCGGGTGGTCAGCCAGTCATCCAGAAAGTTCTGCAAGGTGCCAACTGCCAGCTGGGCCGTGGGATTGGGGACGGTGATGGCACCCTCGCCATCCCGGGTAACGTACTTCAGGACATGGCCTGCTCCCTCCCCCTCATAGGCCTCGGGATAAGCCGCCTTCAAATCAGCCAGCAGCTGAGCAGGCTCCACGCCGAACAGCACACGGTGGATGGGTTCGAACTGCAGGGACTCATCATGCAGATCACACAGCTCCACCAAGGCATAGCGGGCAGGCAGATCGGCCCACTGTTCCTTAGGAACAAGCCGTTTCTGCCGCTCGTAGCACTCCTTGGCAGTGGCCAGGGAATGGTTGCCGTCGCCCACGGCGAACAGCATCACGGGCACATCGGCGCCCACGGAATACTTCTGTTGATAGTTACCGGATTCACCCAACTGCTCCAAAGCGGCGGCGAAGCTCTGCTTCTGCTCGGTGCCCATGAGCCAGCCGGTGATATGACCGCCATTCTCCATCAGTTCAAAGTCGTAGACCTGCTCCATCCTGTCCGTCTGCTCCGCCAAAGGGGGCAGCACGGCGCCGGTACGGTCATCGCACAGCAGCATGACGTGGGGGAGCTCCACAGGTGCGTTCTTTCGCACGGCCACACGGGGCGGGATGCGGGAAAGCACCGTGCCCTCAGTAGCACGGATCAGCGCAGGAGAGCCGGGTTCGTAATCATACTGCTCCAAATCCACCATGCCCACCACACCACGCCGGGTGGCACCGCCGTGGAGCTTACGCTCCACATAGATCAGGGCATCGGGCAACACACGGAACCGGTCATTGCGCAGATAATCCGTCATGGTGGAGTTAATCTCCATGATGTCAGTTTCCACGTTGGGGCCTTCCAGACAGCTTTCAGGCAGGATCAGCTTCAGGGTGGAAGGCTTGTTCCCAACAAACTCGGCTACCCGTTGCCAGTACTCAGGCTGAGAGGTGTACTGATCGCAGGCCACCACGCTCCAGCGGGTCATATCGCAATCACGGGGCAACAGAATGTCCGCCGGCTTAAAAGGCAGGCGCTCAAACAGCTTGTCCATTTCAATTCCTCCTCAGGTCAGTTCGGCACGGATGGCAGTCAACAGCTCGTCAAACGCCTCGTAAGCGGCAAGGTCGGGGTTGTCCGCCTTGATTTTGTCGGTGCTCTTGAACAGGAACCCGGCTTTGCTGGCACGGATCATACCCAGATCGTTGAAGCTGTCGCCGGCGGCGATGGTGTCAAAGCCGGCGGACTGCAGTGCCTTGACGGTAGTCAGCTTGGACTGGGGGCAGCGCATACGATAGCCGGTGATTCGGCCATCCTCCGCCACCTCCAGGGTGTTACAGAAAATGGTGGGCCAACCCAGCTTTTCCATCAGCGGCTTTGCAAACTGTTCAAAGGTATCGCTGAGGATGATGACCTGGGTTTCGGCACGCAAGGCGTCCAGGAATTTCTTGGCACCGGGCAGCGGATCGATTTTGGCAATGGTGTCCTGAATTTCCTTCAGTCCCAAACCATGCTGCGCCAAAATGTCAAGGCGCCATGCCATCAGCTTATCATAGTCAGGCTCGTCCCGGGTAGTGCGCTTGAGTTCGGGAATGCCGCTTGCCTCGGCAAAGGCAATCCAAATTTCGGGTACGAGAACGCCCTCCATATCCAAACAGACAGTGTACATATCAAATCACTCTTTCTTACTTTTTCAAACTGTTGACGAACCGTTCAATGCGGCGCAGCGCCTCGGCCAAGTCCTTCATGGAAGCGGCGTAACAGGCACGCACGTACCCCTCTCCTCCGGCACCGAAAGCCGTTCCGGGAATGACCGCCACCCGTTCCTGCGTAATCAGCTGATCGCAGAATTGCTCGCTGGTCAGGCCGGTGGATTTGATGCAGGGGAAGGTATAGAACGCCCCTTTGGGTTCAAAGCAGTCAAGGCCCAGCTTGCGGAAGCCATTGACCAAAAAGCGTCGGCGCCCGTCGTACTCATCCCGCATCTTTTGAATGTCCTTGTCACCGTTGCGCATAGCCTCGATTGCGGCATACTGGCTGGTGGTAGGGGCGGACATGATGCCAAACTGGTGTAGCTTGGTCACAGCGGCAATAATTTCCTTTGGCCCGCACAAAAAGCCCATACGCCAACCTGTCATGGAGTACGCCTTGGAAAAGCCGTTTACCACGATGGTCCGCTCGTACATGCCGGGAAAGCTTGCCGGTGAGCAGTGGGTCTGCCCATAGGTCAGCTCCGCATAAATCTCATCGGAGAGAACCATGATGTCCGTGCCCTGCAGCACATCGGCAATGGCCTGCAGGTCGCCTCGCTCCATAATGCCGCCGGTGGGGTTATTGGGGAACGGCAGTACCAACAGCTTAGTTTTGGGGGTGATGGCCGCCCGCAGCTCCTCCGGAGTCAGGCGAAACTCGTTCTCCGGCTTGGTCTGCACCATAACGGGAACGCCACCGGCCATGGAGGCCAGCGGTCCGTAGCAGACGAAAGACGGCGTGGGGATGATAACCTCGTCCCCCGGGGAAAGCAGGCTGCGCATGGCAAGGTCGATGCCCTCACTGCCGCCCACCGTAACCAGGATCTGTCCGTTGGGGGCATAGTCCAGATTGAACCGCCGCTTCATGTACTGGCTGATGGCACGGCGCAGGTCGGTCAATCCGGCGTTGGGGGTGTACTTGGTATAACCCTTCTCCAGGGAGGTAATGCCCGCCTTACGGATGTGGAAGGGGGTAATAAAATCCGGCTCACCGATCCCCAGGGAGATACCGTCCTCCATTCCGGCCAGCAGGTCAAAGTACTTGCGGATACCGGAAGGCGGGATGGCCTGAACCGTTTGGTTGAGAATCTTGGAATAATCCATCATTCAAAGACAAACCTTTCTTGTTGCGCACTCCAGCTGCGGAAGCTCTTGTGCTGCTCCTTATAGCGGTTGAGAACAAAGTGGGTGGCGGTACCGGTGACACCGTCGATGGGCGCAAGCCGGCGGGCCACAAACTCTGCCACCTCACGCAGGGTACAGTCAGACAGCAGCACCACGAAATCATAGCCGCCGCTCATGAGATACAGGCTCTCCACCTCGTCATACTGAAGCAGCTGCTCCGCAATGGCATCGTAGCCGTCGGCGGTCTGGGGCGTCACGTTCACCTGAATCAAGGCGCTGACCCGGTCCGGCTCCACACAGTCCCAGTCAATCAGGGCCTGATAGCCGCGGATAATGCCCTCTTTCTCCAGCTTTGCGATGGCGCTGTCCACCTCGCTACGAGGCATACCCACCATGGCGGCCAGCTGATCCCGGTCCATGGTGCAGTTTTTCTCAAGTAACTTAAGCAATTTCTTCATTTGAAACACCTCGTGCTCCTTTTGTTTTGTAGTGCAATATTATACACCATTTGCGAACAAAAAACAATCCTGTGGCAACACTTTCCTGCCCCAAAACGCAAAAAAGCGGGGCATGCATCGCATGCCCCGCTCCCTGTGTGCGGATTACTTGTAAATGATGGACTCGGCAAAGCGAGTGGCAATGATACCCTCGGGCTCGCCGGTCTTCTTGGACTCGGTCAGGATGTGCTCGATGGTGTTGTAGATATTGTCCACCTTCACCAGCACCTCGTCCTTGTTGTAGGGGCCATCCACCTCGGCAGCCGCATTGATAACGCCGCCGCCGTTGATGACGAAGTCGGGGGCGTAGAAGATGCCACGAGCCTTCAGAGCCAGGCCGGATGCGCCGTCCAGAATCTGGTTGTTGGCGCCGCCGGCAACGGCCTTACACTTCAGGTTGGGGATGGTGTTGGGGTTCAGGATAGCACCCATGGCGTTGGGAGAGAAGATGTCGCACTCCTGAGCCATGATGTCCTCGGTGGCCACAACCTTGGCGCCGAACTCGGCGGCAGCCTTGTCGGCAATAGCCTTGTTGCTGCGGTTGGCAACGATCAGCTTGGCGCCACTGTCGTGCAGCAGACGGCACAGGTCATAACCAACCTTGCCCAGGCCCTGTACGGCAATGGTCAGGCCCTCCAGGGAGTCAGCGCCCAAAGCGACCTTTGCGGTAGCCTTGAT
>JAZSAQ010000074.1:0-3306 GCA_045601985.1 Lawsonibacter sp.
CAGCTGGGGGTGACCCTGGTGGTTATGGGGCAGCCCAACGGCGGTCTGGAGGGCTTTGCAATTGGCCTTGCGGTGTCCGGCGTGCTGGGTGTGGTTCTTTGTGAGTGGGCGGTACGGCGAAGGATGGGTATTTCCTCACAGCTGCTGCGCTTTTCTGCGCTGCCTGCCCTTGGGGCCGTGCTGGCGGGACAGACTGCCCGGTTGCTGCAGAGCCGATTGGCGGCGGCCGGATTGGCAGGGTGGCCCCTTGTGGGGACGACGGTGCTGTTTGGAGCCGTGGTGTATGCGGCTACTCTGCAGGCATTGGGGGTGCATCCCGGCATTTTGCCCCGTTGGGGGAAAAAGAAGATTGACAAATGAAACAAAGCACATTATAATAGCGGAGCAACCTTGCGTGGGTTGCGCTTTGCGGCTGTGCTGGAATTGGTAGACTGGCCAGCTTGAGGTGCTGGTGCCCCACGGGCGTACGGGTTCGACTCCCGTCAGCCGCACCAAAAACACCCTTTGCTTTTCAGCAAAGGGTGTTTTTTGTAGGGAGGATGTATGAACGACAGACCGATCGATTTTTATATCAAGGGTTTGCCCTTTGATGACAGACAGGAGATCTTCAGGCGGATGGAAGGCTGTCTTGCCGGAAAAATGGAGAAATTGATGCAAAAACCCATCGGCTACCCCATCTTTCGCAGCTTGGGTTACGGCGATGAAGAGATCGCCCGGCAGGAGGCAAAGAGTGCGGTGAGGTTTCGTGCGGTGAACGAGTATATGCACACCTGCGGCCGCCCTGGGCTATTTTCCGACCCGGAGGATACGTGCCGGTCGGCGCAGGAATACGTGACGCTGCTGACGAAAGCATCCAAGGAAGCACTGCGGGAGCAGTTCGGCTGTCCCTGGGAGGAGTATGTGCCCAAGGTGTGGGAGAAGGATGAATAACGAAACGACCGCCGAAGCTTAAACGAGATTCGGCGGTTTTGGCGCTTACTCAATCAACCCGAAATGCCGGAAGGCGTCCAGCACGCCTTCCTCCTGTACCGGAGGACAGACGTAGTCTGCCGCCGCCTTGACGTGGTCGCCGGCGTTGCCGGTGGCAACCCCGATATGGGCAAGGCGCAGCATGGAGATATCGTTGCCGCCGTCCCCAAAGGCCATGACCTCGTCCGGGGTCAGGCCGAGATAGTCCAGCACGGCGGTCATGCCGGCATCTTTGCCGCCGCCGGGGGCGAGGGCGTCCAGAAAACCGGGATGCCAGCGGGTGGTGGTCAGGTGGGAGGCACGGTTCAGCAGCAGATGCTCCCGGTCGGGGGACAGCAGAACGATGACCTGGTAAACCTCACGCTCCAGGGCACGCTCCAGGGGCATGGTGGGGGGAGTGGCTACGTTGAATTCCTCCAAAAATGCATGGGCTGCATCGTTGGACATATTGGTCCACAGCGCCTCCGCTTCCAAAAAGATGCAGGAGAACTGCTCCAGCCCGGCGGCCTCCACGATCTCACGCACGCCTTCCGGGGGGATGGGGTTGCGGGCGATGGGCTTGCCGCCAAGGGTGCAGTGCTGACCGTTCATGGTGGCGTAGCCGTCGAACTCAAACTGCTGCCGGATACTGTCCAGCATGCTGATGTGCCGTCCGGTGGCAACGAACAGGCGGATGCCTTTGTTGCGCAGCTGCCGCAGGGCGGCGAGGGTGGCTTGGGGCAGCTGCTGCCCGCCGCTGGGGACCAGCGTGCCGTCTACGTCGAAGAAAATAGCTTTTATCATAGTGCTCACCTTGTTCGTTTCTGTGGATGTGCGTCTGCATTATACCATACGTTTGAGCAAAATTGAACATAGACAATTTGAATTTATGTGTTATAATTTTCGCTTGTGCGAATTGTTTTGACCCATAATGGGGGTGTTTGTTTGAACGAATACTATAATAAGGGCAAGCAGATCATGGCACTGCTGTTCAGCTTTCTGCGCTGGGTGCTGTTGGCCTGCGTACTGGGCGCCGGTATCGGCGTGGTGTCGGTGCTGTTCCATCACGGCATTGAGCTGGCAACGGAACTCAGGGCGGAGCACCCGTGGGTGCTGCTGTTCCTGCCCGTGGCCGGTGCGGCCATTGTACTGCTCTACCACGTGTGTGACATGACCCACGACCGGGGTACGAACCAGATCTTCGTCTGTGTTCGTACCGGGCAGGAGGTGCGCCTGCGTACCGCTCCGCTGATTTTTCTGTCCACGGTTTTGACCCATTTGGTGGGCGGCTCCGCCGGACGGGAGGGTGCGGCGCTGCAGCTGGGCGGCTCTATCGCCGACGAGGCCGGGCGCTGGCTGCATTTGGATGGTAAGGACCAGCGGATTTTGGTCATGTGCGGTATGTCTGCCGCCTTTTCAGGCCTGTTCGGCACGCCCCTGACGGCGGCGGTGTTCGCTCTTGAGGTGGTCAGTGTGGGCGTGATGCACCATGCGGCGCTTGTGCCCAGCCTGTGCGCTTCCCTTGTTTCACTGGAGGTATCAAAGCTGCTGGGTGCGCCGGCGGCCGGTTACGCCGTGCCCACGGTCCCTGTGATGTCGCTGCCCTCCCTGGGACAGGCGACCGTGATGGGACTGCTGTGTGCGGTGGTGTCGGTACTGTTTTGCCGGGTGGTCCATGCCGCCCCCAAGCTGTACGAACAGGTCCCCGTTCACCCTGCTGTGCGTGGTGTGTTGGGTGGTGTGCTGATACTGGCGCTGACTGTTTTAGTGGGCAGTCAGGACTACAACGGCGCAGGCAGCCACATCATCCTGCGTGCGGTGGAGCAGGGGCAGGCGGTGCCCTGGGCGTTCCTGCTGAAGATTCTGTTCACGGCGGTGACGCTGGGTGCCGGCTTCCGTGGCGGCGAAATCGTCCCCGTACTGTTTACCGGTGCCACCTTCGGTTGTGCGGCGGCACCGCTGCTGGGTCTGGATCCGGCCTTCGGAGCGGCACTGGGTATGGTGGCTCTGTTCTGTGGTGTGACCAACTGCCCTATAGCCTCCATCCTGCTATCTGTGGAGCTGTTCGGCGGCCAGGGTCTGCCCCTGTTTGCCCTTGCCTGTGCAGTGGCCTATATGACCTCCGGCTATCACGGCCTGTACAGCGAGCAGAAAACCATGTACACCAAATTCCGCACCGAATGGGTGGGGAAGAACGCCCATTAAAGAGCATGAAAAAGCCGCTCCCCGCCGGGAAGCCGCTTTTTTACAGCTTGAATATGATGCCCACAAGGGCGGCGGCAGCGATGAACACGATGGGGTGCAGCTTGCCCAAAGCCTTGATCTTCATGACCAGGAATACGGCCAGCGTCAAAATTG
>JAZSAQ010000075.1:0-7133 GCA_045601985.1 Lawsonibacter sp.
GGTGGGCGACGACCTGTTCGTTACCAACGTGTCCCGTCTGGCCACCGGTATCGAGAAGAAGGTCGCCAACGCCATCCTGATCAAGGTCAACCAGATCGGCACCCTGACCGAGACCTTCGACGCCATCCAGATGGCCAACCGTGCCGGTTACACCGCCATCACCTCTCACCGTTCCGGCGAGACCGAGGATGCTACCATCGCTGACATTTCCGTGGCTCTGAACGCCGGCCAGATCAAGACCGGTGCTCCCAGCCGTTCCGACCGCGTGGCCAAGTACAACCAGCTGCTGCGCATCGAGGAGGAACTGGGCGATGTGGCCGAGTACCCCGGTATGAAGGCTTTCTTCAATCTGAAGTAATCACAAAATCTTCCCCACAAACGGGCGGCTGATGCCGCCCGTTTGTTTTGTTCGCCCAGTTCCTCCTCATTAAAATATGGGCGACATTGGGGCCCCACCGAACCAAACGGAGTGGGTTTGGTGGGGAGAGGAGGAGCGGCGGAATGAACGAGCGTTGCCGCATTGCGGAAACGCAAGCGATATGCAGCCCGCGACGACGAAGTACCCCGGCATGAAGGCTTTCTTCAACTTGCGCTGAGATTTTTGCTAACAGAACACCGCCACCCCGTTGGGGTGGCGGTGTTCTTCGTTTTGGCTATTCACGGGAGAAGGTATCGAAACAAAATCATAAATCTTCTGCCAAGCTATCAATTGCCTCTTCCAAAACGCCCTTTTTCTTTTCCAACCAATAGTTTCTGCCGAGGCCAATCTCAGCATCCAGCTCTGCAACCCGTGCGGAAAGGGCAAACATGAGCCACACACTGCCGACGCGCCCTGCCATTTCGCAGGTGGCAAGGGAGATGTCCATATAAGTTTTGAAGATCACCGACCGGGCAGCCAGGAAGCCGGCAAAGGCGAAGAACGAAAAGAGAGCTGCCACCACCAGCAGGATCATAAGCACGGTGTGGAAGATGGTGTAGGCTTCTATCAGTGCTTCCAGCATCACGCCCAGACCGAACACCAGCATGGCCACCACACAGGAAACAATGGCCTTGATCCAGAAGGTGGAGAAACCATAGATGAAATCAATGTCCAGCAGAAGGGGCAGCAGCATGGAGAACACAAATAGCAGGGCGCACAGGCCTGTGGCGATGGAAACGACTGTCACGACAACGCCGCCTATACCGCCTTCGGCCGCCATATCACCGCCGACCAAAGCAAGGCCCATAATGCCGATGGAGGTGGCCAGCAGGCTGACGCCCCAAAGGATGGTGATGGTGCTCAAACCGTCGTCCGTCATGTCCACACGCTTTTTATACGTGAACCAGGCGTACAGGGTACAGACGGCCAGCAGAACCAGCGGCACGATCCAGCGCACGCCACTTCCCTGTACGAGGTTGTACATGATGTGGTCGAAATCGTTTTGCAGGATGGCGAAGAGGTTGGCATGGGTCTGCTCGTATTCTTCCTGCAGGGCGTAGAACTCCTCTGCCGGATGACAGTTGTAGGCCGCATTGAAATCAGCGTCTTCCGTATAGATAATCAGGTCGCTGCCGTCCTTCTCGATGGGGTGGCAGGGGTTCAGCACCAAAATATGTTTCAACTGCTGGCGGTTGGACACCGCCCGGTAATCAAAACGAATCACGCCACTGTAACAGTCCTCGGTTTCATATTCGGAAAAATCCACCACGGCACCTACGTACTGATACCGCTTGGATACTTTCTCCAGCGTGATGACATGTTCGGTCCAATCGGCCCATTTGCCCTCGCGCTCTTCGAACTTGCTTGTAATGGTGGCGTATTTGGCAAAATGCTTTTCATTATAAAATGCGGTCAGGTCATTGCCGCCAATCAATAGAAACGAGAGAATAAGACCGAACACGATCACGAACAGCGAAAAATTTCGCAGAGCAGTAAGGCTGGGCGGAAGGGGGTTGTACTTCCGTTTTGGCGCAGATGCCTGCTTGGCCGCTGCTTTTTTCTTCCAATCCTTGACCGTGCGGTTCCAGGTGCGTTGCAGTTCTTTTCTTGTCAGATTCATGAGCTCGCCTCCTACGTTGTCTATCGTAACACGTTTCCTGTCTGTTTGCAAATAAACTCTTTCTTTGTCCGGACAAGTGTGATACAATAACCCCGAACTTGTTGGAAAGGAATGTTTCCGCATGAGCATTGTAAAAGATATGTCCCTGGCGCCCTCCGGACGTCAGAAAATTGAATGGGTGCGGGCCTTTATGCCTGCCCTGTCCGGTATCGAGGCCCGCTTCGAGAAAGAGCAGCCCTTCGCCGGCCTGCGCATCGCCGTGTCCGTCCACCTGGAGGCCAAGACCGCAAACCTCGGCCTGGTGCTGAAAAAGGGCGGGGCAGAGGTGTTCCTCACCGGCTGTAACCCTCTGTCCACGCAGGATGACGTGGCTGCCGCCGTGGCGGAGATGGGCGTGGAGACTTTCGGCATCCACGGCGTCACCCCCGAGCAGTATGAGGACCTGCTGGTGGAGACCCTGAAGTGCCGCCCCCACATCGTCATCGACGACGGCGGTGACCTGATTCAGCTGCTGGACGGCCGCTGCAAGGAGTATGCCGACTGCCTGATTGGCGGCTGTGAAGAGACCACTACCGGGATCCACCGCCTGCGTGCCCGTGAGCGGGAGGGGAGAATGCCCTGCCCCATGATGGCGGTGAACGATGCCAAGGCCAAGCACTACTACGACAATAAGTACGGCACCGGACAGTCCGTCATGGACGGTATCATGCACACCACCAACCTCATCATCGCCGGCAAGACCGTGGTAGTGGCCGGTTACGGCTGGTGCGGCAGCGGTATCGCTCTGCGTGCCAAGGGTATGGGTGCTGATGTCATCGTGACCGAGGTTGACCCTTTCAAGGCACTGGATGCCACCATGAACGGCTTTCGTGTCATGCCCATGGCCGAAGCGGCCCCTCTGGGTGACCTGTTCATCACCGCCACCGGCTGTAAGGACGTTATCACCGCCGAGCATTTTGCGGCTATGAAGAACAACGCCCTGCTGTGCAACGCCGGTCACTTCGACTGCGAGGTGGACGTGGCGTGGCTGGAGGGCAATTGCGCCCAGCAGGCTGAGCGCCGTGCCAACATTGTGGGCTACACCCTGACCGACGGCCGCACCCTGAACGTCATTGCCGACGGTCGCCTGGTCAACCTTGCCGCAGGCAACGGTCATCCCGCTGAGATCATGGATATGTCCTTCGCTGTGCAGGCCCTGGCCGCCGAGTGGCTGGTCAAGCACTGTGACGAGCTGGAGCGGAAGCTGTACGACATTCCCGAGGAAATCGACTATCAGATCGGCCAGACCAAACTGGCGGCTCTAGGTCTTGCCATTGACCAGCTGACCGAAGAACAGAAAGCCTATCTGACCGGCTGGCAGGTATAATTCAGAAAGAAGGTAACATAGAATGAAAAAGATCCTCTTCATGGGTGACTCCATCACCGATTGCAGCCGCGGCAAAGGTCCCTCCGAAAAGGACCCTCTGCTGAACCTGGGTAACGGTTACGCCAGCTTTATTGCCGGCCGTATGGGTCTGGAGCATCCCGGCGAGTATGAGTTTGTCAACCGCGGCATCAGCGGCAACCGCATTGTGGACGTCTATGGCCGCACCGTGCGTGATATCATCGACCTGAAGCCCGACTATATGAGCATTCTCATCGGCATCAACGACGTGTGGCATCAGGTGCACGACCCCGAGCATCCCAATGGTGTGAACGGACAGAAGTTCCTGAAGGTATATGATCTGCTCATCGAGGAGCTGAAGGAAGAACTGCCCGAGATGAAGATCATGCTGATGGAGCCCTTCGTGCTGGAGGGGCCCGCCACCGCCGAGCGCATCGAGTGGTTCGAGGAAGAAACTGCCATCCGTGCCCAGGCGGTGCGTGAGATCGCCGCCAAGCACAACCTGCCCCTGATCCCCCTGCAGGCCGATCTGCTGGAGCTGTGCGAGCAGGCTCCCGAGACCTACTGGCTGGCCGACGGCGTGCACCCCTGCGCCCCCTTCCATCAGTACATTGCCGACAAGTGGATGGCCGCCTTCAAGAAGTACTGCCTGAACGAGGACTAAACTTCAAAATCGGGACACGAAAGATGGCGTCCGATGGGATTGAAACAAAAGCGGAAACAAGATAGAATGGTACAAATTGCGTAGCATAGAAGGAGCGGATTCTATGATTTTAGGCATTGTACTTCGTTACAACAACAACCCGGCGGACGGTCATTGGGCTGAAATGGCCCGAATCCCCTTTGATTTCTGGAAGATGGCGGAGTTGAACGGCATTACCCTGTGTGCCATTATGAATCCTGCGGACGCCGCACGGGTGTGTGAGATTTGCGACGGACTGATCGTCCCCGGCAGCGGCAACACCGTCCTGCCCGAGTATTACGGCGGTGAGCCCACGGACGAAGTCATTCGCTTTGACGAGTACGGCCACGACAAACCGATCATCGACCTGTTTATCAACGCCGGCAAGCCTGTTTTTGGTATTTGTCAGGGTATTCAGGTGCTGAACATCTACTTCGGCGGTTCCATCAAGCGCGTGAACGTGAACTACTCCCACGGTCTGCCCGGTATGGACGAAAAGCGGATGCACGAGATCAACATTGAGAAGGACTCCTTCGTGTACGATGTGTTCGGTGCCGAGCGTGCGGAGGTCAACTCCCACCACGGCTGGGGCATCGACCGGCTGGGCGAGGGTCTGCGCGTGGTGGCTACCGCCGATGACGGCGTCATCGAGGCGGTAGAGAACCGGGAGAAGAAGGTCTTTGCCGTCCAATGGCACCCGGAGCAGAACTTCCACGTGGGTGACCCCATTGAGCAGGAGTTCTTTAAGAACTTCATTGAAGTTTGCAAACAGAAATAAGAAAACGCCCTGTCCGGATGGACAGGGCGTTTTTATGTTTGTTACGCCTGAGGCTTCTGGCTCTCCAAATACTCGTCGTAGGTCATCTTGCGGTCAATGAGCTTGCCGTCGGCGGTGAAGTCAAATACACGGGTACACACGGTCTGTACCAGCTGGTGGTCGTGGGAGGCAACCAGAATGTTGCACTTGACAGCCTCCAGGCCCTTGTTCAGGGCAGCGATGGACTCCAAATCCAAATGGTTGGTGGGCTGGTCCAGCATCAGCACGTTGGCGCCGGACATCATCATCCGGGACAGCATACAGCGGACTTTTTCGCCACCGGAGAGAACCTTGACGGGTTTGTACACCTCGTCGCCGGAGAACAGCATGCGGCCAAGGAAGCCACGCAGGAACTGCTCCTGGGGATCAGGGGAGTACTGGCGCAGCCACTGGACAAGGTTATCGTCGCAGTCCTCGAAATAGGGGGTGTTGTCCTTGGGGAAGTAGGAGAAGGTAGCGGTCTGACCCCACTTGACGGTGCCCTCGTCGGGCTCCATCTCGCCGGCCAAAATCTTGAACAGGGCGGTGTGGGCGTTCTCGTTGTCGCCTACGAAGGCGATTTTGTCGCCGTGCTCCACAATGAAGCTGACCTTGTCCAGCACCTTCACACCGTCGATGGTCTTGGACACGTCGGTGACGAACAGGATGTCCTTGCCCACTTCACGGTCGGGGGTGAATCCCACCCAGGGGTAGCGGCGGGAGGAGGCGGGCATCTCTTCCACGGTCAGCTTGTCCAGCAGCTTGCGGCGGGCAGTGGCCTGCTTGGACTTGGACTTGTTGGCGGAGAACCGGGAGATGAAGTCCTGCAGTTCCTTGATCTTCTCCTCGTTGCGCTTGTTCTGGTTCTTCACCAGCTGCTGAACCAGCTGGGAGGACTCGTACCAGAAGTCGTAGTTGCCCACGTACATCTTGATCTTGTTGTAGTCGATATCCACGATGTGGGTGCACACGGTGTTCAGGAAGTGGCGGTCGTGGGACACCACGATGACGGTGCCGGCAAAGTCCAGCAGGAAGTCCTCCAGCCAGTTGACGGCGTCAATGTCCAGGTTGTTGGTAGGCTCGTCCATCATCAGCAGATCGGGGTTGCCGAACAGCGCCTGGGCCAGCAGAACCTTCACCTTCAGACGGGCGTCCAGGGTGGCCATGTCGTTGTAGTGCAGCTCGGTGCCAAGACCGAGGCCCTGCAGGATGCGGCTGGCGTCGGACTCCGCTTCCCAACCGCCCAGCTCGGCGTACTCCTCCTCCAGCTGACAGGCCAGCATGCCGTCCTCGTCGGTCATCTCATCCTTGGCATACAGGGCTTCCTTTTGCTTGCCGATCTCGTACAGACGGGGGCTGCCCATAATGACGGTGTCCATGACGTTGTAGGCATCGTAGGCATTCTGATCCTGCTTCAGCACGGACATGCGGGTGTTGGGCAGGATGTGCACCTCACCGGTGGTAGACTCCAACTCGCCGGACAGGATCTTCAGGAAGGTGGACTTGCCTGCGCCGTTGGCGCCGATAATGCCGTAGCAGTTGCCGGGGGCGAACTGCAGATCTACGTGGGAGAACAGGGGAGTGCCGCTGTAGTTCAAACTCAGGTCGGTAACCGTGATCATAGTGTGTAACTCCTTTTATATATATAAACTCACAGTTTCACCAGTATAACACAAAAAGTCCGGAGATAACAGCATTAAATTGGGAGAAAACAAAAATAATTATCACGGAAAACTGTATTGATTGCTCCCTGTTACCTTTTGGACTGATTTAAGATATAAAAAAACTCCCTTCGTCGAAGTGACGGAGGGAGGTATGTCGATAGATTGGAAATTGAAAAACAGGAGCAGTGCACCTGCAAAGGCACACCGCTCCGCTTGCTTGTTTAGTTAGAAAAGTTGTCCAGGGAGTTTTAATTTCTCTTTGTAAGGAAAAGTCTTGTCAAATTCTTCGGCATCTTCTTCGTTAACGAAGTATCCTTGTGGCGGGCCATATTCCCCAGTTATGCCATTAAGGTATCCAGGAATTAATTCTTTGCAAAGAAAGAAGGATGAATCTGCACTATCGGGTAAGCCGCGATAACGAATACCAAAATCTCTGGCAAAAGTAAAACCGCTTTTTCCATAGAAATGGATATTACCTTCAAAGCACAATGCACCACAACCAAGTTCCGTTGCTTTTTCCAAAGAATAATCCAACAGGATTTTGCCGTACCCTTGTCGTTTCAATTCT
>JAZSAQ010000076.1:0-9015 GCA_045601985.1 Lawsonibacter sp.
CGGCGGAAGAACAGCACCACCACCATGATGACGATGGAGAACACCACCATACGGAAGCCGGGGCGCAGCAGAGGCACCTGGAAATCACCGATGACAGTCTGGGTATCCAGGAAACGCAGCCACCACTCAGAGCAAGCCACATACAGGAACGTGGCAATGCAGGAGCCGGAAACAGAACCGATACCACCGATGACCACGATGAGCAGGATCTCATAGGTCAGATTGGTGGTGAAGGGCTTGGCCTGTGCGTTGTTGACGAACATGGCAAACAGTGCGCCGCTGATGCCGGCAAAGAACGAGGAGATGCAGAATGACATCTGCTTGTGCTTTGCCAGGTTGATGCCCATGGCCTCGGCAGCAATCTCATCCTCACGGATGGCCTTGAACGCACGGCCGTAAGAGGAGTTGATGAGCAGCACGATGATGGCAATGCAGATGATGGCCAGCAGGAACGGCACGAAGGTGGAAAGGCGCAGCACCACCTTACCGGCTGCGTTTTCAATATTAAAGCTTGCAAACGTGGGAATCTTGTTGATCATGTTGGCGCCGTTGGTGACGGGGCCCAGTTTCTGCCACTGGAAGATGGCACGGATGATCTCCGCAAAACCCAACGTGGCGATGGCCAGATAGTCACTTTTCAGCCGCAGCACGGGCAAACCAATGAACCAGGCAAAGATAGCCGCCACGATACCGGCCAAAACAATGGCCAGCAGCACGCCCAGAATCAGGCCGTAGGTGGTGTCGGAACCGCCCAACAGATCGGGCAGGGAGAACTTCACGGCGGAACCGCCGAAGGCATAATAAACCTGTTCCTTGCTCGCCATCGGCACGGTCAGGATGGCGTAGGTGTAGGCACCCAGCAGCATGAAGCCGGCTTGGCCGAGAGAAAACAGGCCCGTGAAACCGGTCAGCAGGTTCATAGACACGGCAGCCAGGGAGTATACAGCCGTCTTCTTCAGCACCACGAACAGCTGGCTGGTGGGCTTGAGCACCTTGGGCACGTTGTCCATAAACAAACTCAAATTTTCCAGCAGCACAACGACCGCCAGGAACGCAATGATGCACCCCAGGGCAATAAAGGTGCCCTTTTTGCTTTTTTTCTGAATCATGGGAGCACCTCCTTAAACCTTATCCGTGGCCTTTTCGCCAAACAGGCCGGTAGGCTTGAACACCAGCACGATGACGAGCAGAGCAAAGGTAAATGCATCGGAGAACACGGACACATCCCACGCAGAGGGCAGACCCTTGATGACCGTCTCACAGATACCAATAATAAAGGCACCGATCACTGCGCCGGGGATGGAACCGATACCGCCAAACACGGCCGCCACAAAGGCCTTCAGCCCGGGCAGAGCGCCGATGGTGGGGGTCACGGCAGAGTAGTTGGTGAAGTACAGGATGGAGCCCACGGCCGCCAGAATAGAACCAATAACAAAGGTGACCGAAATGACGCCGTTGATTTTGATACCCATGAGCTGGGCTGTTTCAAAATCCTTGGACACAGCACGCATAGCCATACCCACCTTGGTCTTATTGATCAGCAGAGTCAGGCTCACCACCAGCAGTACCACCAGCACAGGGGTCAGCAGCACAGCATACTTGGTGGGGGTGCCGGCGATCTCCACTGTGCCGGCCAGACCGGGAATGGTGGGATAGGTCATAGGCTGGGCGCCGGTGATGTAGGTGGCCACGTTCTGCAGCAGATAGCTCACGCCGATGGCAGAGATCATAACCGACATACGGGGTGCGCTGCGCAGGGGTTTATAGGCCACACGCTCGATGCAGAAGGCCAGCACCGCCGTCAGCACGATGACCATAGGGATCGCCACATACAGCGGCATACTGGACGACAGGTAGATACCCATCAGACCCGCAACCATGAACACGTCGCCATGAGCAAAGTTGATCAAGCGCAGGATACCGTACACCATGGTATAACCAATGGCGATCAAGGCATATTGTCCGCCAACCGAAATACCGGAAAGCAGAATGGAAACAATATATTCCATAGTTTTCCTCTTCCTCCTTGAAACAGTTTGGGCTGTCTCGAAAACTGCCGAAAAATCAGCCTTTTTCGAGGCAGCCCAAGATACAGCGCTTGGCGGGGGCAGATTGCCCCCGCCAAGCAGCACTGTATCGGTTGGTTATCAGTTGGCCTTCTGGATGGTCTCCAGGGTCCAGGTACCGTCAGCAGTGTTGGCGGTCTTGATGTAGGCGGTGTCACGGACAGCGTCGCCGACCTCGTCGAAGGCGATGTCGCCAGACACGCCGGTGTAGGTCACGCCGGCCAGAGCAGCCTTGATGGCCTCGGGCTCAGTGCTGCCGGCGGCCTTCATGGCCTCCAGAGCGACGTAGTAGGCATCGTAACCCATGGCGGTCACAGCAGAGATGGTATCGTTGCCGCCGTTGGCATCCTTAGCGACGGAGTTGCTGTTGATGTACTCCTTGATGCCGGCATCGAACTCAGGGTTGCCGCCCTCCTGGTAGAAGGTGGAAACGAACAGCTGGATGTTGGTGCCCTTAGCAGCCTCCAGAACCATGTTGTCGTCCAGGGTATCGGAGCCCAGGAAGGGGATCTCGATGCCCAGGGAGCTGGCCTGCTTGATGATCTGAGTGGCGTAAGCAATGGACACGGGGGTGAAGATAACGTCGGCACCCTCGGCCTTGGC
Source organism: Lawsonibacter sp. (assembly GCA_045601985.1). Taxonomy (GTDB): domain Bacteria; phylum Bacillota; class Clostridia; order Oscillospirales; family Oscillospiraceae; genus Lawsonibacter. The sequence continues at coordinate 2,670 of JAZSAQ010000076.1, forward strand.
CTTGTTCAGGTAAGAGGTAAAGTCGGAGTTGTTGGTGGGGAAGGAGTCCTTGATGACGGTGCCGCCGGCGGCGGTGAAGGCCTGCTCAAAGAAGGTGATCAGGCCCTGGTCGTACTCGTTGCCGACCTCGCCCAGGCAGTAAGCAACCTTGGCGTCGAACTTGTCCTTACCGAAGTTGGCCAGAACGGTGCCCTGGAAGGGATCCAGGAAGCAAATGCGGTAGTAGTAGTCGTTACCGGCAGTAACGTTGGGGTTGGTGCAGGTCACGCCCAGAGCAGCCAGACCGGCATCGTCAAAGATGGGGCCGCCGGCCATGGACACGCCGGAACCGTAGGAACCCAGAACGATAGCAACGTCCTTGGCAACCAGATCGGAAGCAGCAGTGGGGGCCTTGTCGGTGGAGGAGCCGTTGTCAGCGATCTCCAGCTTGACCTGGTAGGTCACGCCGCCGATCTCAACGGTGGGGGTCTCCTGGTTGGCGTACTGCATACCCAGGGTCTCCTTCTTGCCGCCGGAAGCAGAGTCGCCGGAAGCGGGCTCAAACACGCCGATCTTAACGACGTTCTCGCCGGACTGCTCGCCGGAGGTGGAGGCGTCACCGCCGCCACAGGCGACCAGGCCCAGAGCCATGATCAGAGCCAGGGACAGGGAAATGATCTTCTTCATACTTGTTTTCTCCTTTTTGGTTGGATTTCTGTTCTTTTTACGGTGGTGTCCACCGGTAAAAGACACTTGTGCGTGGATATGAAGTGATTATACTATCTTGACACCTAAATTGCAAGTTTTTCTTGCGTAAATTTCAATTTTTTCTGTGCCGCACTCTTTTATCCTTAAAAAACAAAAGTCGGGGCGCTGATTTCAGCGCCCCGACTTGCAGAATTCATCAGGTTTCATCTTCAATCAGACCGTAGCCGCCGTCATTGCGGCGGTAGACCACGGCAAAGGCTCCACCTGCCGCCTCATCCTTAAAGGCATAGAAACTGTGGCTGAGCAGGTTCATCTGCAAAATCGCCTCGTCCCGGGTCATGGGTTTGATGGGGAAGGTCTTGGTACGCACGATGTCATACTCTCCCTCCTCCGCCACGGGAACGAAGGTGCTCTCCTCATCCACCGTGCGTTCAAAGGCGCCCTGACGCAGGCGTTTTTCCAAACGGGTCTTGTTCTTGCGGATCTGCCGCTCCAGCATGGTCACGGCGGAATCGATGGAGGCCAGCATATCGCTGGTGCTTTCGGACACACGCAGGATGGTGCTGCCGGACCGGACGGTGATCTCCACCTTGTTCCGGTCCTTCTCTATACTGAAGGTGACGGCGGCGGCGGCATCCTCCTTGAAGTAGCGATCCAGCTTGCCCACCTTTTTCTCGGCGTAGTTGTGGATGTAGTTGGGCAGATTGATCTTCTTGTCTGTGGACGTAAACTTCATGTGTGTCAGCTCCTTTCACCCCAAAGGGCGTCATTGGTCACGGACGCTCTTGCATCCTTGTAGATATTATACCATACTTCACCGCCATTTCCACACTTTTTTGTAAAATTTTTGCAAACACGCATTTTGTGAACAGAGCAAAGAAAACACGCCGCAGCTCCGGGATGAGCTGCGGCGTGTCGTTTACTGTCTGCGGCCGTTGCCGCGGCGGGACGAACCTTTCTTTTCCAGGCGCAGCTCGGACAGCTTGCTGTCGGAGGCCTGCATGAACTGCTTGAGCCGATCTTCAAAGTCCACCGGTTCCTTGGCGGCGGGACGGGGAGTGAACGTAGCAGCACGGTTGCCGTCGCTGCGGGGACCCGCAGATCGGGCAGGACGCTGTGCGGAAGCCGCCGGACGGGCCGGGGGCGGTGCAGCCTGCTTGATGGACAGATTGATGCGGTTGGCGTCATCAATATTGATGACCTTCACCTTGACCTCCTGACCCTCTTTCAGGTGCTCGCTGACCTCGCTGACATAGGAATAGGCAATCTCGGAAATATGTACCAAACCGGACTTGCCCCCGGGCAGGGAAACAAATGCGCCAAACTTGGTAATGCCGGTGACCTTTCCTTCTACAACAGAACCTACTTCAAACTCCATAATCGACCCTTAACCCTCTCTGTGATACATCGGATTGTGCTTAATTGGTGACGTCCACAAACAGCTTCTCGCCGGGTTTGACAAAACCCTTGTCACGGGCCACCTGCTCCAGCACGTCGGGATCGTCCTTGTTTTCCACTGCGCTGGCCAGCTCGGCATTTTCCTGCTGCGCCTGAGCGACCTGAGCGGACAGGGCAGCCTGCTCGGCCCGATAGTCCTGCAGCTTGCTCCGCAGGTCCAGCAGGGCGGTGGCCATGTAGATCAGCAGTGCCAGCACCACGATCTTGGTCAAAAGACCCGTTTTTTTCACTTGCATGGCTGCCACCTCCGTCCCTGGGCGCCGCTTTTCGGCGGTGCGTTTGTTTGGTCTTCCAATTCAGCTGTTTTATTTTATACCATTTGAAAGCATAATGAAAGCTATTTTTTACAAAAAATTCGATTTTTTTCAGGAGGAAAAAGGCACCTTTCATGGGCAAAAGTACCAAACGAACCAAGATTTCCACCAAATCCGCCCCACGATAGGCCAGTCGCAGCACCCACGGACTGAACAAGCGGAAGTAAATTACCCCGCCCGCAAACATCCCTGCCGCTCCGTACAGCCTGACCCGACCTTCCCAGGCATCCAGAGACCAAAGGAACAGCGTCGCCGTCAGCCCAGCCCAAAACAGCAGGTCCAACAGCGCTCCCAGCCCCCGTATTTTTACACGAACTCGAAGCACCCGACTCAGATCATAGGCTACCCCCGCAGCGGCGCCCAACAGCAAGGACTGCGCCATCGCCCAGCCCTGCCGTGCCACATCGACCTCCATTTATCGCAGCAGGCGGCTGAAAAAGCCGCCTCCACTCCGGGCACCTGTATCCTCATAGGTCAGGGACTCTACCTCCCCCTCCACCCGCAGCTGCCCGCCGTCCACACTCAACTGCTCAATGTGCAGACCGCTGCCCCGAACGACCAAAGTTCCATGCCCCGTGTGCATGATAATGCCGCTTTCATCAAAGCTCTCCACCTCCTCCACCCCGCTAACCGTCAGCTTTCGGCGATCCTCTAACGTCAGGTGGTGTGTCCCCTCCTGCATATACTGCGCCTCATATGGCATATACGTCACTCCTTTCGTTTTACTTTATGGGACAGGACTGCGGAATATACCGCTGGACGGCAGCACGGAAATGGATTATAATATGGGTAATGACTCCATGCGTGAGGTGTACTTATGACCCACTCCATCATTGGCCGGGACATTCTCCGGCTGGACTGCATCGACTCCACAAACAGCCATCTTATGGCCTTGGCCGCCAATGGCGCCGCCGAGGGTCTTGTGGTCATTGCCGACCGGCAGACCGCCGGGCGTGGCCGTCGGGGCCGCAGCTTCCAATCCACCGGTGGGCTCGGACTATACCTGTCTGCGCTGGTGCGTCCCGACCTGCCCATCGTAGATGTGCAGGAGCTGACCGCATGGGTCGCCGTAGCCGTATGTGACGGCATCGAAGCCACCTGCGGTAAACGCCCCAAAGTCAAATGGATCAATGATTTGATTGCCGACAAACGCAAGCTGGGCGGCATCCTGACCGAACTTGCCCTGAACCCGGACGGTTCTCTGTCCCACGTTGTTGTCGGCATCGGCATCAACGTAACCCATCAGCGGGAGGATTTCGACCCGGAGCTGCAGGATATGGCCATCTCCCTGTCCCAGTGGCTGGGGCGGGATGTGGACCGTGACGTGCTGGCCGCGCATATCATCACCGCCTTGGATGAGATGTACCGTCGCTTCCCGCGCAGCAAGCAGGAATATCTGTCCCGCTACCGGGCCGACTGTGTCACCATCGGTCAGAATGTGCGGGTCCTCTCCCCCGCCGGTGCCGTCCCCGCTGTGGCGGAGGATATCGACGATTTCTTCCGCCTGCAGGTGCGCTACGGGGACGGTTCTGCCGCCACCTTAAATGCCGGCGAGGTGTCTGTGCGTGGTTTGTGGGACTATCTATAAGATTCCTTTTGGGAAATACCACCCATTCCGCCGGGTAATTATTCCTGCATTTTTCCGTTTCAACCGCTTGTCAGAACGACATTTTTATTATAAAATGGTAGCTGACTTTTTATTTGATTGTTTGGAGGGCCTGTTTTGTCCGTTGTCCTGAATGCGACCCACCCCGTCCCCCATCTGTCCAGCACCCTGCTGACCGGGGTGGCCGGCATCGCCCATGGGTTCTCCACCCGGCTGGGCGGTGTCAGCAAAGCCCCCTTCGACAGCTTGGATCTGGGCTATAACCGTGGGGACGACCCCGCCTGTGTGGCAGAAAATTACCGTCGGTTCTGCCGTGCTATCGGCGCCGACCACAGCTGTGTGGTCAAGAGCCGTCAAATCCACACCGCCGACATCCGCATCGTCACCAAGGCGGATCTCGGTGTCGGTCTGTGTGACCCCGCCCCTTACGAGGCAGACGGTCTGATCACCAACGTTCCCGGTCTGTGCCTGACCGTTTTTACCGCCGATTGCGTCCCCGTCCTGCTGTGCGACCCTGTCCGGCGCTGCATTGCCGCCGTCCACTCGGGTTGGCGCTCCACCGCCATGGCCATCGTACCCAAGGCGGTACAGGTCATGATCGACCGTTTCGGCAGCCAACCGGAGAATATCATCGCCGCCATCGGTCCGGCCATTGCCGGCTGCTGTTTCCAAACGCAGAACGAAGTGCCCGACGCCATGCTGGAGGCCTATGGCGATATGGCATCCCCCTTCATCCAGCCCGACGGCCCCGACCACTTCCGGGTGGATTTGAAGGGCATCATTGCTCAAAGCCTGCAGGATGCAGGTCTGTCCCCCGACCACATCGACATATCCAACCACTGCACCGCCTGCCACCCGGACCTTTTCTGGTCCCACCGACTCATCGGCAACGCACGGGGCAGCATGGCCGCTATGATACAGCTTCTTTAAGAGAAAAACAGATTTACAGACATATGGAGGAATGGACATGAGTGTTTTTCGCTGCTACTCCCAAAAGCGCCCCGGCTTCGACGTAGAGGCTCAGGGTCTGTGCCGTCAGCTGCGTGAGCAGTTGGGTGTCACCGCCCTGAAGCGGGTGGACATCCTCAATCGCTACGATGCCGACCACATCGATCCCGCCGTGTACGAGCAAGCCAAGGGCATCGTATTTTCCGAGCCCCAGGTGGACAGTGTCTACGAGGAGCAGTTCCCCGTTCCCACCACCCCCCACACCCTGCTGGCGGTGGAGGCTTTGCCCGGTCAGTTCGACCAGCGTGCCGACTCCTGCGCCCAGTGCATCCAGCTCATGGCCGGCGTGGACCGTCCCCTGATTGCCTTCGCCCGTGTCTATGTGCTGGAGGGTGAGCTGTCCGGGGCCGACATGGACAAGATCCGTGGCTACCTCATCAACCCCGTGGAGTGCCGTGAAGCCTCCATGGACAAGCCCGACACTCTGGAGCGCACTTACGACATCCCCTCTTCCGTTGCAACCGTGGACGGCTTTATTTCCCTGGACGAGGCCGGTCTGTCCGACCTTCTGAACAAGCTGGGTCTTGCCATGGATCTGGACGATTTGAAGTTCCTGCAGGCCTACTTCCGTGACGAGGAGAAGCGAGATCCCACCATCACCGAGGTGCGCCTGGTGGACACCTACTGGTCCGACCACTGCCGCCACACCACCTTCTCCACCCACATCGACAACGTAGACATCGCGGACGCCGATATCAAGGCCGCCTACGAGCGTTATCTGGCCGCCCGTGTGGAGGTCTACGGCGAGGAGAAAGCCTCCAAGCGTCCCCAGACCCTGATGGATCTGGCCACCATCGGCGGTAAGACCCTGAAAAAGCGTGGTCTGCTGCCCGAGCTGGACGAGAGCGAGGAGATCAACGCCTGCTCCATCCACGTCCCCGCCACCGTGGACGGCAAGGAGCAGGACTGGCTGCTCATGTTCAAGAACGAGACCCACAACCACCCCACGGAGATCGAGCCCTTCGGCGGTGCCGCCACCTGTATCGGCGGCTGTATCCGCGCCCCCCTGTCCGGCCGTGTCTATGTCCATCAGGCCATGCGCGTGACCGGCGGCGGCGACCCCCGTGTCCCCTTTGACAAGACCACGCCCGGCAAGCTGCCCCCGCGCAAGCTGGCCACCACCGCAGCCGCCGGTTACTCCTCCTACGGCAACCAGATCGGCCTTGCCACCGGTCATGTGGCCGAGGTCTATCACGACGGTTTCATCGCCAAGCGTCTGGAGTGCGGCGCCGTCATCGGTGCCGCCCCCGCCGAGAACGTCCGCCGCGAGCGG
>JAZSAQ010000077.1:0-20786 GCA_045601985.1 Lawsonibacter sp.
CCATGGTGCTGCGTATTCCTGTGGTGGGTGTTCCGCCAGGCCGGGGCAGCAAAACTGTTTTTCGGTGGTAATCACACCGCCTACTGCCCTGCTCTGCTGGATTTTCACAAAAAGCAGCGGGTCACGGACTACCGGCCCGGAGATGTTATCTTCTTCAATTTCAACGGCCGGGGCAACGCCGCCCACGTGGGCCTTTGCGAAAGTTGGGACGGCAAGTGCATCACCACCATCGACGGCAATACCGGCACCGGCAACGAGGCCAACGGAGGTTCGGTCATGCGCCGCACCCGGGACAAAAAGTACATCGTGGGAGCTTACCGCCCCGCTTATCGACAGGAGGATATTGTGACTCAGGAAGAATTTGACGCTATGCTCACCGCCTGGTTGGTGCGGCAAGCTTCCAAACCCGCCAGCGGATGGAGCCGCATGGACGAAGCAAAAGCCGCCGGTATTACCGACGGCACCCGTCCGGGCAGTTTTGCCACCAGAGAGGAGGTCGCAACCATGATCATGGCCGCCCGCTGACGGGTGGGCGCGGGGCGTGCAAAGGGGGCGCGCCCCGCGCCTTACCGGGGGATATTTTTTCAAAAAGGCTTTACAAATCCGCCCCGGTGCTTTATAATATATTTCATTCCGTTTGGGCCTGTAGCGCAGCTGGGAGCGCACTACATTCGCATTGTAGGGGTCGTCGGTTCGAATCCGATCAGGTCCACCAAAAATGACCGACTCGCTTTATGCGGGTCGGTCATTTTTTATGCGGCGGAGTCAAAAGTCAGCCCATCCACAAGATGTAATATGCATCATCTAAAATCGTGCCGTCCTCCACCGGAACTTCCTATTTCCTCAAAGATACACACGATCTCCTCGATTTTCCGAAAACAACTCTCATCCTCAAGGCTGTCATCTTCAATGATAGCCTTGATTTGTTGAAGGGCCCTATAGCACTCCAATTCTACATTCTGCGTTGCGTTCATGTTCAAATCGGGAAAGACAATTTCTGCTCTTTGCTGGGATAAGGCATGTGTCAGAATTTCTTTATACAACTCCAAAATTACAACCTCCATGTATCTTTTTCTTACGATATGTAAATCTTTATTACAAAGCAAAACGGAAACGGTGATATTGTCAAAGTGTGTAGGGGGTGACACCTTGAAGATTTATGATTTCGACGGGAAAAAGAATATTTCTGGTGACCGCATTCATCAGGCAAGAACGGCCATGAGAATGTCGCAAGCGGATTTAGCGGCTCGTATGCAAGTCAATGGTGTCACCATTGAGCGCGAAGCAATCAGCAAAATCGAAACCGGTGATCTTATCACCGACTATGAATTGATGATGTTTGCAAATGTTCTTGGTGTTTCATTGGAATGGCTTATCAGTCAGGAATAACCCTCCACCAAAACCGACCGAAACGCAATGCGGTTCGGTCGGTTTTTCTGTCGGCGAAAATTATTCGATTGCGCCAATGTTGAAATATGTGTCCTTTTATAGAATAGACACTTCAGGCCAAAGCGGGTATAATGTATGTGTCATAAATATACAGCTTGACCAAAAATATAAAACTGCAGACCATTTTTGCAACAAAACCGGCTGCAGTTGTGGTATCCTTTTAATTTAATATAATATGGAACATATCCTCACAAGAAATCGTGCACAAAGGGGGGGACAGCTATGGAAATTCACGATGTTGAGCTGACTGTGGACAAGGCCCGGGTCCTGTTCCGTTTCGGTCCCAACTTCCTGCGGCACCGCTACATTTGGGACTCCCCGCGCCACAGCAACGTGAATTACGAGCTGCACATCATCCTCCACGGCTCCTGCGCGGTAGAGGTGGCGGAAGATTCCCTTTCCCTGTCCGCGGGCGACGTGCTGATCGTGGCTCCTGGCGTATACCACGCAGCGCTGGCGGATGCCGGCCCCTTCGAGCGGTTTACCATGACCTTTGCCGCCCCCAAATCCGCTTTGACTCCCATACTGCAAACGGTCATCAACCCGTATGTGCGAATACTTGCCCCGCCGGATATCTGCAGTCTGTGCGGCACCATACTGCAGGAGTATGGCAGCGAAGGACTCTATCAGGAAAACCTGCTGCATTTCCAGCTGGGCCAGCTGCTTGTGTTCTTGCTGCGGCAGTTCACAACCCTGGATAAAACCACCCAGCAAGACCGCCTCATCGCGGGCAGGATCCTTTCCAAGGACATGGTCGACATGGTCACCACCATTGAGGCCTTCTTCACAAAGAACATGGCAAGTTACGGTATCATGCAGCAGCTTGCCGACAAACTGCACCTGTCCAAGCGCCAACTGTGCCGGCTGATTCCCCAACTCTACGGCATGACCTTCCGGGAAAAGCTGCTGGACACGCGGATGGACTACGCCGCGTGGCTGCTGCGCACCACGCAAGACAGCACGGCGGAAATATGTAAAAAGGTGGGCTACAACTCCGAACCCACCTTCTACACGAAGTTCAAACAGCACCACGGCTTTTCCCCCGCGCAGTATCGCCGCAAGTATCAGAACGCAAACGATACCGAAACCAAATCATAAAACATAACGAAAGGAAGTACCCAACAATGAAAGCAATGAAAAAACTATGTTCCGCATTCCTTGTCCTGGCGATGGCACTCGGTATGTTACCGGGCATCGCCGCTGCTGCAGAAATCCCCGTGTTCTCTGTAGCATCCCTCGCCAAGGGCGACAAGGTCCTGTACGCGAAGTACTTTGACGGCGTGACCGAAGACGGCGCGCTGACGGAGTCCGCGTGGCAGACCAACATCACCCTGGCCGACGGCGTGAAGTTCGGCGCCACATGGGACACTGAAACGCTGTACCTGGGCTTTACCGGAACCGCCGCTCCCACGGACATCACCCTCAACGGCGTGTCCGTGACCCGTGCCGGCACTGCGGGTGCCGCCACCCGTGAGATCCGCATCCCCCTGAGCGAAGCGGGCCTTTCCGTGACCGACTACGATCCCATGACCAAGCTCAGTGTCACCCTGGGTTCCTCCAAGTGGGAGGGCACCCTGGTCTTCGACTCGGTGGAAGGTACGGCCATAGACAAGTTCCCCGCCTCCAAGTCCGAGACCAACGCCCAGGCCGCCTATAACAGCGGCACCAAGACCCTGCGTTTCACCGGCTCCGCGCCCTCCGGCACGGTGCTGGCCCGCTATCACGGCTTCGGCGATGACAAGTCGGCCAGCAATAACCCTGCTCTGGCTGAGCCCTTTAAGATCATTGACCCGGCCAAGCCCGCTGTGGCTTTCGAGTTTGACTGCCGCATCGACAAGCTCCCGGTGTTCAAGCAGGAGTACACCACCCTGTGGCAGAAAGAGACCTGCCCCGGCCTGTACTTCATCGTCGGCGGCAAGAGTGCCAACACCGACGGCGCTCTGGCAAATACCAACTCCGCCGGCATGACCTTTGGCCTGACCCATACGGAGGATGGTGTCGTCCTGACGGTCCGTGCCACCGACTTTAAGGACGGCGACCCCTATGCCAACACGGCGAAGCCCCCCAAGAGCTTTGTCCTGGACAAGACCCTTGGACAGCAGTTCCACCTGCGCATGAACTACGACGCCTCCACGGACACCATCGACATCTTTGTGGATGACGTCTACGTGGGTCGCATCGAAAACGCCGAGTTCGACAACCCCTTCCAGATGACTACCACCACCCCCTCCCACATCCAGGTGGGTGCGTACTCCACGGACGCTTATATCGCTACCGGCGCCAACGCCTTTGACATCACCGTTTCCAACATGACTCTGGGCGCGCAGAAAAAGCGAGATCCCGCCATCCTTCTGGATAACCTGAACTTCAACACCATCAGGGGCAACAATGAGGCACCGAGCGCCATCTACTCCAGCCTGACTCTGCCCAACTCCGTTCCCGGCCCGCTGTTCGTCCCCTTGACCTGGACCAGCGACCGGCCCGAGGTCATCAGCAACGACGGCAAGGTGGGCGTGGTGACCCGCGATGAGACCGTCATCCTGACCGCCGCCCTGACCGACGCCCCCTCCCAGACCAAGTCCTTCACCGTGACGGTGAAGGGCCCCGAAACGGCCCAAGCTTCTCCTGCAAAGGCAGAAGCCGCCTTTGCCAATCCCACCGTCACCGTGGACGGTGTGCTGAACGAGGATGGCTGGCGCATGGGCGGCCGCATTCTGGATCAGAAGTCGCTGATTGCTGCGGAATACGGCTTCCAGTGGAACCAGACCCACCTGTTCGCCGCCATCGACTTTGCGCACGATGTGGGCGCGCTGACCCTGTCCTTCAACGGCCACACCTTCACCGTGGAAAACGGTAAACTGCTGGAAAACGGCGGGGAAGTGGCCGGTGCCAAACTGGCCGTGGGTGACGGCATTGTGGAGCTGTCCCTGCCCCTGAGTGCCATCGGCATGGGCAGCAAGATCTCCCAGTACGACAAGTCCATGCCCATCAGCGTCAAGGCTGACGGCATCACCGGCCCCGCCACCACCCTGACCCTGACCGACGTCGACTGGTTCGCTGCCGACGGCCGCAACTACAAGTCCCCCGGCTCCAGCTTCGGCAGCCAGATCAAGGTGACCGGCCACGCTCCCGTGGAGGGCTATCAGGGTGCCACCCGACTGGAAAACAGCTGGCATCTGTATGACCTGTACAACCCCAACGGCACCAACCCCGCCGGTGTGCGTACCTATGTCATGTATTCCAACCCCGGCTTTGACGACCGCACCGCCGGCACCCGCCTGGAGTTTGACTTCTACGCCAAGTCCATGCCCCTGGGCCTTTGGGACGACCCCCATGTGGGCACCGGTTCCCACGCCAACTACGGCTTCGCCTTCGTCTTTGGTACCAAGGCTGACGCCAACAAAGAAAGCTGGGCCGTTCCCTGCGGCATCGTCAACACCGAAGATGGTCTGGTCTTCGTCATGCGCAATGAGGTGGCCCACAAGATCAACCTGGATAAGCAGGTGGGCGACACCTTTACTGTCGCCGCCGAATGGCATCGGGATGACACCCTGGACGTCTTCGTGGACGGCCAGCTGAAGGGCACCTTCACCGCCGCCTCCATGTGGAAGCTGGGCGCCGCAAACCAGTCTGTGGTGTTCAATTTGCACCGCAATCCCCAACTCCCCGGTGCCACCGGCCCCGAGGACAGCTACGATTTCACCATCAGCAACATTTCCTTTGGCCATTCCTATGACGAAGGCGGTGCGCTGGGCGCTCTCTCCTTTGCCGATATCGCCGGCAGCAACACCAGCCCCAACCAGATCACCGGCAACCTGATCATGACCGGCACTATCACCGACGGTCTGCTGGACAACACCTATCCCGTCACCTGGACCAGTTCCGATGAGAGCGTTGTCACCCGCACCGGCGTGGTGACCCGACCCGAGACGGGTGCCTCTTTCGCCACCGTGACCGCCACGGCGGACGGGCAGAGCAAGTCCTTTGACGTGGTGGTGCTGGGCAAGACCATGGACAACAGCAAGGTGCTGCATAAGCTGAACGACCTCAACCCTGCCACGGGTGCGGGCGGCGGCAGCGACGAATTGCTGTTCACCTTCGATACCACCAACAACAGCATTATTGCCGTGAAAGAGCAGGTTGAAACAATCAACCTGGTCACCCTGACCGACGGCGACGATAAGGCCCGCCTGAATGCCGAGTCCCTGACCCTGTGGGTCAGCAATGACAACAAGACCTACACCCAGGTAGAGGACTTCAAGCTGGTCCACATCGACCGCAACTGGTATCTGTACGATTTCGAGGCCCAGGGCAAATATATCAAGGTCCACTACACCCAGTACCGCGGCGGAGCGGCCGACTTCGTGGGCGCTTACGGACAGATGATCACCGCCGGGTACGACGCCTCCCTGGCCAAGGGCAGCTCCGCCAAGGAGTACACCGTGACCAACGATACCACCGTCCAGTACGACCCGGCCCTGCCCATCACCGGCCTGACCGGCGACCTGAGCCGCATCCGTGTGTTCGATAAGAGCGGCGATCTCCTGTACCACTACGTGGACGGCAACACCGTCATGGTCCGTGTTCCCGAACTGGCTCTAGGCGCTGACGCCAAGGTGTATGTGCAGCGGGCCTCTTCCGGCGCCATTGAACTTGCCAGTAAGGAAAACGTCTACGAGGTCACCTACGGCAAGCGCGAGATCTATGTCAACGCCACCTCCAACCGATATCACCGCTGGGTGCTTTCTCTGCCCGCCGGTACCAAGTTCGCCAACGGCTCCATACTAAAGCAGGATACCTTGTACTCCATGGGCGGCGAGCTGTATGTCTCTACCGACGGTGGCCGTACTCTGACCCTGCACTCCAAGGTGATCAACACCGCCCCCTCCCTCAAGGATCCCGTAGAGCGGATGGGCGGCAGCGGCGGCTGGATCTTTGACAGCCGCACCGGTCGGATGTTCTTCCACTTCTACTACATCTACAACCGGTTCAACTCCATCGACAGCACCCAGTCCCACTGTGAGATGATGGTCGCCGCCTCCGACAACGGCGGCAAGAGCTGGTACCTGGTGGACACCCTGCCCCGTGACGTGGTTAACGATCCCCAGTCGACCTATCTGATCACCTACTCCGACGGTACCGAACTGTCCTGGAACGACGGCAAGGGTCCCAACGTGGACTTCGTGTTCCCTGTGGGCGCCCAGCTGAACAACATGGGCGGTTTCTGTGCCCGCGTGGTCTACTCCAAGGACGGCGGCGAAAGCTGGCACCTGAGCGAGAGTCTGCTGACCTACAAGGACATCGCCGACCATAAAGAGGGTGGCTGTTCCGAAGCCTACATTCAGGAGCGGGAGGACGGCGTGCTGGTTCTGTACACCCGCTGCCAGGGAGACGAGATCGACAACTTCGGCGTGTCCTACTCCCTGGACCAGGGTGTGACCTGGATGGAGGAAGTCTCCCTGTCCAAGATGTACACCACCAATACCCAGCCTATGATCCGTGATATGGAGGTCAACGGCAAGACCGCCGACCTGTCCATCTGGGGCGGCAACAATATCAACGGCGGCCTCAGCTACACCCGTAACCCCCTGAACGTGGCCGTGTCCACCAACGACAGCGAGACCTATCGCAACATTCAGAACCTGTTCTTCGAGACCGAGATGGAGACCTACGATTACTTTGATCACCTCGTCACCAACCACTCTCTGGCCAAGGTGAACGGGGACGACCTGTACCTGACCGTCTACAACCAGCCGCAAACCCAGTACCTGAATATGTTCGTGCAGGACTTTGACAAGTGGCTGACCCGCACCCGCGGCGGCTACGACAACTTTGAGCACGGCACCGTCCGATTCGAGGGCTGGATCACCGTGGCCGGCGGCACTGAGCTGTCCACCACCAACGCCCGTGACAAGTACTCCATGCAGATCCTCAAGGACTCCGTGATCACCCGTTCCGTTCCCTACCTGCAGAACGGCACCGTTTCCATGGAACTGTACGCCCCCGCCAATGCCTCCTTCACGCTGGAGTTGCAGAGCGCCTTCAGCAAGGAGTACGGTGACGTGGCCATGCCCATCGGCCTGCGCGCCGAAAACGGCAAGCTGTATATGAACAACTCCGGCAAGGCCATCGGCACCCTGAAGGCCGGCTGGAACACCCTGACCTTCGACCTGGAGCTGACCGAGGATGCGGCCACTCTGTCCGTCAACGGCGGCGAACCCGTTGCCCTTGATGTGCTGACCCGAGCCGGCGACTACGTGTGCTACATCACCTTCGGCACCAAGAGCGACATCTGGGTGGACGAGGTGCTGGTCACCAGCGAGCTGGAGCCTGTTATGGAGTCCACCGCTGCCGACAAGGCCGCGGCCGACAAGGTCATTGACCAAATCAAGGCTCTGGAGAACCTGCCCGCCGACCAGCGCGAGGAGAAGGCCGCGGAAGTCCTGGCCGCCTATGATGCGCTGACCCAGACCCAGCAGGACCTGATCGACCGCAACGTGCTGGCCGACCCCAAGGCCCCCGTGGAGCAGGCCATGGTCAACTATTACCAGGTGTTGATGAGCTACGCCACCCCCATGACCTTTAAGGATGTGAAGGTCGGCGACTGGTACTACGACGCCGTGGCCTATGCCACCGCCAACGGTATCATGGCCGGCTACAATGCCGAACAGTTCGGCCCCAACGACCCCCTGACCCGCGCTATGGTGGTACAGGTGCTGTACAACAAGGAGGGCAAGCCCGCTCTGAACGGCCTGAAGCACAGCTTCTCCGACGTGCCTGCCGATCAGTGGTTCAACAACGCTGTCACCTGGGGTTCTAACCGCGGCGTGGTCCGCGGCTTCGGCGGCGGCGTGTTCAAACCCAACGCCGATATCACCATCGAGGAGGTTGCCGTCATCCTGCGCAACTACTCCGGTTCCCCCAACGGAAACGGTGATTTGAGCAAGGTTGGCAACCACAGCGCTTGGGCAGCCGACGCCCTGAAATGGGCTGTGGAGCAGGGCATCCTCGACAATGTCCCCTTCACCAACGCCACCGAACAGGCCACCCGCGCCCAGACCGCGCAGATGCTGACAAATTATCTTTCCAAATAAAGATTTTTGCCCGGTGTCACTTTAAGCAACGCGGATTAACCTTCCTGCGGGCAAAGTAAACTACAATAAGACCCGGCCTCACAGCATCCGCTGCGGGGCCGGGTCCCTGCATAATGAGACAGATCCTGACGGTGTGACCGTCGTCCGCCCACCTAAACACAGCTTTCTATGGTCTCATATTATTCAATTGCGCCTTTCCTTCCAACGAGTTTGTCATTTTGTAAAATAGACAGCGCCGTTAAAATGCCTTATAATAAATTACAGCGAAAAATTGTACATAGTGGTTCCGGTAAAATCTTCCGCAAAGGAGCGAAACTCAAATGAAAAATGTCCTCTGCTTCGGCGACTCCAACACCTGGGGCAGCGTGCCCGGCATTCTGACCCGGCACCCCAAGGATGTGCGCTGGACCGGCATTGTCCAGAACGAGCTTGGCCCGGAGTACAACATCATTGACGACGGCATCCCCGGGCGGACCACCGCCTATGATGACCCGGCCAACCAGTGCCGCAACGGCTTGAGCGCCATCGGCTACACCCTGTATCGCGCCAAGCCGCTGGACCTGGCGGTGGTGATGCTGGGCACCAACGATCATCACTACACCGATATCAACGGGTTTTATGACGGACTGTCCATGCTGTCTCGCCGTATCCTGAACGCCAACAAGCTCTTCCCCGGCACGTCCGACGTGTTCCCCGGCGAGCCGAAGCTGCTGCTGGTGGCCCCCATCTACGCCGTGCCGGCGGAAAGTCCCTACGTGGCCCCGGTATCGAAGCTGGCCCAGGAGCTGGGAATGCCCTGGCTCAACGCGGCGGACTACGCCGTGCCCGACCCCGCCGACGGCTGCCACATGAATGCAGAAAATCACCACAGCCTGGGTCTGGCCCTGGCGAAAAAAATCAAAGAAATTTTAGGTTAACAGGAGGAACAAACGATGAAAAGCGGTTTTTATACAGCACTTGGCACCCCCTATATGCCCGACGGCACCCTGTGTGAGGCAGGTTTCCGCAAGGAAATCGAGCAGCAGATCGCAGCCGGTGCCAGCGGTCTTTTGGTCATGGGCACTATGGGTCTTTTGGGCTGCGTGCCCGAAGCGGAGTACGAGCGCACCATCCGCATCGCCTGCGACGCCGTGGCCGGCCGCGTGCGCGTTATGGTGGGCGCAACGGACAACTCCCTGACCCGGGTGAAGGCCCGCATGGACATCATCAACCGCTATCCCGTGGATGTGGTGGTGCTGACCGCCCCCTACTACGATAAGCTGGGCGACGCTCTGCTGGCCGAGTTCTTTACCAAGTGCGCCGCTATGACCGAAAAGGATGTGTACCTCTACGACCACCTGGGTCTGACCCAGCACAAGCTGAAGTACCCTCTGGTCAAAAAACTCACCCAGGTGCCCAACCTGCGCGGCATCAAGAGTGCCGACCTGGTGCTGATCAAGTCCCTGCACGACGATCCCGAAATCAAGGCGGACTTCCAGCCCATCTTCTCCGGCTCCGACCTGTTTGCCGTGGCCAACCTGTACGGCATCAACAACATTTTGGACGGCATCTTCTCCTGCTTCCCCGCCACCATCGGCAAGGTGCAGAAGTGCTTTGACGCCGGCGACCACGAGGGTGCCAAGCAGTGGCTGAAAAAGATGATGCAGGCCCGCGACGAGATGCTGGCCGGCGGCCTGTGGCCCATGTTCTCCTACGCCATGAACCTGCTGGGCTGCGAGGGTAAGTTCGGTCACGACTACGACCCCGACCCCACCGACAAGCAGAAGGCCGACACCCGGGCCATCATGGAGCGCCTGGGCGAGATCTGATCCAGGCAGCGCAAAACATACATAAAAAACGCCTCATGGCCGCGGCCATGAGGCGTTTTTTATGTATGTTTTGCGCTGCCTGGATCAGATCTCGCCCAGGCGCTCCATGATGGCCCGGGTGTCGGCCTTCTGCTTGTCGGTGGGGTCGGGGTCGTAGTCGTGACCGAACTTACCCTCGCAGCCCAGCAGGTTCATGGCGTAGGAGAACATGGGCCACAGGCCGCCGGCCAGCATCTCGTCGCGGGCCTGCATCATCTTTTTCAGCCACTGCTTGGCACCCTCGTGGTCGCCGGCGTCAAAGCACTTCTGCACCTTGCCGATGGTGGCGGGGAAGCAGGAGAAGATGCCGTCCAAAATGTTGTTGATGCCGTACAGGTTGGCCACGGCAAACAGGTCGGAGCCGGAGAAGATGGGCTGGAAGTCCGCCTTGATTTCGGGATCGTCGTGCAGGGACTTGATCAGCACCAGGTCGGCACTCTTGATGCCGCGCAGGTTGGGCACCTGGGTGAGTTTTTTGACCAGAGGGTACTTCAGCTTGTGCTGGGTCAGACCCAGGTGGTCGTAGAGGTACACATCCTTTTCGGTCATAGCGGCGCACTTGGTAAAGAACTCGGCCAGCAGAGCGTCGCCCAGCTTATCGTAGTAGGGGGCGGTCAGCACCACCACATCCACGGGATAGCGGTTGATGATGTCCATGCGGGCCTTCACCCGGGTCAGGGAGTTGTCCGTTGCGCCCACCATAACGCGCACGCGGCCGGCCACGGCGTCGCAGGCGATGCGGATGGTGCGCTCGTACTCCGCTTCGGGCACGCAGCCCAAAAGACCCATAGTGCCCATGACCAAAAGACCGCTGGCACCGGCTGCGATCTGCTGCTCGATTTCCTTGCGGAAACCTGCCTCACACAGGGTGCCGTCGGGCATATAGGGGGTGCCAAGTGCTGTATAAAAACCGCTTTTCATCGTTTGTTCCTCCTGTTAACCTAAAATTTCTTTGATTTTTTTCGCCAGGGCCAGACCCAGGCTGTGGTGATTTTCTGCATTCATGTGGCAGCCGTCGGCGGGGTCGGGCACGGCGTAGTCCGCCGCGTTGAGCCAGGGCATTCCCAGCTCCTGGGCCAGCTTCGATACCGGGGCCACGTAGGGACTTTCCGCCGGCACGGCGTAGATGGGGGCCACCAGCAGCAGCTTCGGCTCGCCGGGGAACACGTCGGACGTGCCGGGGAAGAGCTTGTTGGCGTTCAGGATACGGCGAGACAGCATGGACAGTCCGTCATAAAACCCGTTGATATCGGTGTAGTGATGATCGTTGGTGCCCAGCATCACCACCGCCAGGTCCAGCGGCTTGGCGCGATACAGGGTGTAGCCGATGGCGCTCAAGCCGTTGCGGCACTGGTTGGCCGGGTCATCATAGGCGGTGGTCCGCCCGGGGATGCCGTCGTCAATGATGTTGTACTCCGGGCCAAGCTCGTTCTGGACAATGCCGGTCCAGCGCACATCCTTGGGGTGCCGGGTCAGAATGCCGGGCACGCTGCCCCAGGTGTTGGAGTCGCCGAAGCAGAGGACATTTTTCATTTGAGTTTCGCTCCTTTGCGGAAGATTTTACCGGAACCACTATGTACAATTTTTCGCTGTAATTTATTATAAGGCATTTTAACGGCGCTGTCTATTTTACAAAATGACAAACTCGTTGGAAGGAAAGGCGCAATTGAATAATATGAGACCATAGAAAGCTGTGTTTAGGTGGGCGGACGACGGTCACACCGTCAGGATCTGTCTCATTATGCAGGGACCCGGCCCCGCAGCGGATGCTGTGAGGCCGGGTCTTATTGTAGTTTACTTTGCCCGCAGGAAGGTTAATCCGCGTTGCTTAAAGTGACACCGGGCAAAAATCTTTATTTGGAAAGATAATTTGTCAGCATCTGCGCGGTCTGGGCGCGGGTGGCCTGTTCGGTGGCGTTGGTGAAGGGGACATTGTCGAGGATGCCCTGCTCCACAGCCCATTTCAGGGCGTCGGCTGCCCAAGCGCTGTGGTTGCCAACCTTGCTCAAATCACCGTTTCCGTTGGGGGAACCGGAGTAGTTGCGCAGGATGACGGCAACCTCCTCGATGGTGATATCGGCGTTGGGTTTGAACACGCCGCCGCCGAAGCCGCGGACCACGCCGCGGTTAGAACCCCAGGTGACAGCGTTGTTGAACCACTGATCGGCAGGCACGTCGGAGAAGCTGTGCTTCAGGCCGTTCAGAGCGGGCTTGCCCTCCTTGTTGTACAGCACCTGTACCACCATAGCGCGGGTCAGGGGGTCGTTGGGGCCGAACTGTTCGGCATTGTAGCCGGCCATGATACCGTTGGCGGTGGCATAGGCCACGGCGTCGTAGTACCAGTCGCCGACCTTCACATCCTTAAAGGTCATGGGGGTGGCGTAGCTCATCAACACCTGGTAATAGTTGACCATGGCCTGCTCCACGGGGGCCTTGGGGTCGGCCAGCACGTTGCGGTCGATCAGGTCCTGCTGGGTCTGGGTCAGCGCATCATAGGCGGCCAGGACTTCCGCGGCCTTCTCCTCGCGCTGGTCGGCGGGCAGGTTCTCCAGAGCCTTGATTTGGTCAATGACCTTGTCGGCCGCGGCCTTGTCGGCAGCGGTGGACTCCATAACAGGCTCCAGCTCGCTGGTGACCAGCACCTCGTCCACCCAGATGTCGCTCTTGGTGCCGAAGGTGATGTAGCACACGTAGTCGCCGGCTCGGGTCAGCACATCAAGGGCAACGGGTTCGCCGCCGTTGACGGACAGAGTGGCCGCATCCTCGGTCAGCTCCAGGTCGAAGGTCAGGGTGTTCCAGCCGGCCTTCAGGGTGCCGATGGCCTTGCCGGAGTTGTTCATATACAGCTTGCCGTTTTCGGCGCGCAGGCCGATGGGCATGGCCACGTCACCGTACTCCTTGCTGAAGGCGCTCTGCAACTCCAGCGTGAAGGAGGCATTGGCGGGGGCGTACAGTTCCATGGAAACGGTGCCGTTCTGCAGGTAGGGAACGGAACGGGTGATCACGGAGTCCTTGAGGATCTGCATGGAGTACTTGTCACGGGCGTTGGTGGTGGACAGCTCAGTGCCGCCGGCCACGGTGATCCAGCCCTCGAATCGGACGGTGCCGTGCTCAAAGTTGTCGTAGCCGCCGCGGGTGCGGGTCAGCCACTTGTCAAAGTCCTGCACGAACATATTCAGGTACTGGGTTTGCGGCTGGTTGTAGACGGTCAGGTACAGGTCGTCCCCGTTCACCTTGGCCAGAGAGTGGTTGGTGACGAGGTGATCAAAGTAATCGTAGGTCTCCATCTCGGTCTCGAAGAACAGGTTCTGAATGTTGCGATAGGTCTCGCTGTCGTTGGTGGACACGGCCACGTTCAGGGGGTTACGGGTGTAGCTGAGGCCGCCGTTGATATTGTTGCCGCCCCAGATGGACAGGTCGGCGGTCTTGCCGTTGACCTCCATATCACGGATCATAGGCTGGGTATTGGTGGTGTACATCTTGGACAGGGAGACTTCCTCCATCCAGGTCACACCCTGGTCCAGGGAGTAGGACACGCCGAAGTTGTCGATCTCGTCTCCCTGGCAGCGGGTGTACAGAACCAGCACGCCGTCCTCCCGCTCCTGAATGTAGGCTTCGGAACAGCCACCCTCTTTATGGTCGGCGATGTCCTTGTAGGTCAGCAGACTCTCGCTCAGGTGCCAGCTTTCGCCGCCGTCCTTGGAGTAGACCACGCGGGCACAGAAACCGCCCATGTTGTTCAGCTGGGCGCCCACAGGGAACACGAAGTCCACGTTGGGACCCTTGCCGTCGTTCCAGGACAGTTCGGTACCGTCGGAGTAGGTGATCAGATAGGTCGACTGGGGATCGTTAACCACGTCACGGGGCAGGGTGTCCACCAGGTACCAGCTCTTGCCGCCGTTGTCGGAGGCGGCGACCATCATCTCACAGTGGGACTGGGTGCTGTCGATGGAGTTGAACCGGTTGTAGATGTAGTAGAAGTGGAAGAACATCCGACCGGTGCGGCTGTCAAAGATCCAGCCGCCGCTGCCGCCCATCCGCTCTACGGGATCCTTGAGGGAGGGGGCGGTGTTGATCACCTTGGAGTGCAGGGTCAGAGTACGGCCACCGTCGGTAGAGACATACAGCTCGCCGCCCATGGAGTACAAGGTATCCTGCTTTAGTATGGAGCCGTTGGCGAACTTGGTACCGGCGGGCAGAGAAAGCACCCAGCGGTGATATCGGTTGGAGGTGGCGTTGACATAGATCTCGCGCTTGCCGTAGGTGACCTCGTAGACGTTTTCCTTACTGGCAAGTTCAATGGCGCCGGAAGAGGCCCGCTGCACATACACCTTGGCGTCAGCGCCTAGAGCCAGTTCGGGAACACGGACCATGACGGTGTTGCCGTCCACGTAGTGGTACAGGAGATCGCCGCTCTTATCGAACACACGGATGCGGCTCAGGTCGCCGGTCAGGCCGGTGATGGGCAGGGCCGGGTCGTACTGGACGGTGGTATCGTTGGTCACGGTGTACTCCTTGGCGGAGCTGCCCTTGGCCAGGGAGGCGTCGTACCCGGCGGTGATCATCTGTCCGTAAGCGCCCACGAAGTCGGCCGCTCCGCCGCGGTACTGGGTGTAGTGGACCTTGATATATTTGCCCTGGGCCTCGAAATCGTACAGATACCAGTTGCGGTCGATGTGGACCAGCTTGAAGTCCTCTACCTGGGTGTAGGTCTTGTTGTCATTGCTGACCCACAGGGTCAGGGACTCGGCATTCAGGCGGGCCTTATCGTCGCCGTCGGTCAGGGTGACCAGGTTGATTGTTTCAACCTGCTCTTTCACGGCAATAATGCTGTTGTTGGTGGTATCGAAGGTGAACAGCAATTCGTCGCTGCCGCCGCCCGCACCCGTGGCAGGGTTGAGGTCGTTCAGCTTATGCAGCACCTTGCTGTTGTCCATGGTCTTGCCCAGCACCACCACGTCAAAGGACTTGCTCTGCCCGTCCGCCGTGGCGGTCACGGTGGCGAAAGAGGCACCCGTCTCGGGTCGGGTCACCACGCCGGTGCGGGTGACAACGCTCTCATCGGAACTGGTCCAGGTGACGGGATAGGTGTTGTCCAGCAGACCGTCGGTGATAGTGCCGGTCATGATCAGGTTGCCGGTGATCTGGTTGGGGCTGGTGTTGCTGCCGGCGATATCGGCAAAGGAGAGAGCGCCCAGCGCACCGCCTTCGTCATAGGAATGGCCAAAGGAAATGTTGCTGATGGTGAAATCGTAGCTGTCCTCGGGGCCGGTGGCACCGGGGAGTTGGGGATTGCGGTGCAAATTGAACACCACAGACTGGTTTGCGGCGCCCAGCTTCCACATGGAGGCGGCGGTGAAGGTGCCCTTCAGCTGGCCGTCCACGAAGACGTCCAGGGTGTCATCCCGATGCCATTCGGCGGCGACAGTAAAGGTGTCGCCCACCTGCTTATCCAGGTTGATCTTGTGGGCCACCTCATTGCGCATGACGAAGACCAGACCATCTTCGGTGTTGACGATGCCGCAGGGAACGGCCCAGCTTTCTTTGTTGGCGTCAGCCTTGGTACCAAAGACGAAGGCGAAGCCGTAGTTGGCGTGGGAACCGGTGCCCACATGGGGGTCGTCCCAAAGGCCCAGGGGCATGGACTTGGCGTAGAAGTCAAACTCCAGGCGGGTGCCGGCGGTGCGGTCGTCAAAGCCGGGGTTGGAATACATGACATAGGTACGCACACCGGCGGGGTTGGTGCCGTTGGGGTTGTACAGGTCATACAGATGCCAGCTGTTTTCCAGTCGGGTGGCACCCTGATAGCCCTCCACGGGAGCGTGGCCGGTCACCTTGATCTGGCTGCCGAAGCTGGAGCCGGGGGACTTGTAGTTGCGGCCGTCGGCAGCGAACCAGTCGACGTCGGTCAGGGTCAGGGTGGTGGCGGGGCCGGTGATGCCGTCAGCCTTGACGCTGATGGGCATGGACTTGTCGTACTGGGAGATCTTGCTGCCCATGCCGATGGCACTCAGGGGCAGGGACAGCTCCACAATGCCGTCACCCACGGCCAGTTTGGCACCGGCCACTTCCCCGCCGTTTTCCAGCAGTTTACCGTTTTCCACGGTGAAGGTGTGGCCGTTGAAGGACAGGGTCAGCGCGCCCACATCGTGCGCAAAGTCGATGGCGGCGAACAGGTGGGTCTGGTTCCACTGGAAGCCGTATTCCGCAGCAATCAGCGACTTCTGATCCAGAATGCGGCCGCCCATGCGCCAGCCATCCTCGTTCAGCACACCGTCCACGGTGACGGTGGGATTGGCAAAGGCGGCTTCTGCCTTTGCAGGAGAAGCTTGGGCCGTTTCGGGGCCCTTCACCGTCACGGTGAAGGACTTGGTCTGGGAGGGGGCGTCGGTCAGGGCGGCGGTCAGGATGACGGTCTCATCGCGGGTCACCACGCCCACCTTGCCGTCGTTGCTGATGACCTCGGGCCGGTCGCTGGTCCAGGTCAAGGGGACGAACAGCGGGCCGGGAACGGAGTTGGGCAGAGTCAGGCTGGAGTAGATGGCGCTCGGTGCCTCATTGTTGCCCCTGATGGTGTTGAAGTTCAGGTTATCCAGAAGGATGGCGGGATCTCGCTTTTTCTGCGCGCCCAGAGTCATGTTGGAAACGGTGATGTCAAAGGCGTTGGCGCCGGTAGCGATATAAGCGTCCGTGGAGTACGCACCCACCTGGATGTGGGAGGGGGTGGTGGTAGTCATCTGGAAGGGGTTGTCGAACTCGGCGTTTTCGATGCGACCCACGTAGACGTCATCCACAAAGATGTCGATGGTGTCCGTGGAGGCGTCGTAGTTCATGCGCAGGTGGAACTGCTGTCCAAGGGTCTTGTCCAGGACAAAGCTCTTGGGGGGCTTCGCCGTGTTGGCATAGGGGTCGCCGTCCTTAAAGTCGGTGGCACGGACCGTCAGGACGACACCATCCTCCGTATGGGTCAGGCCAAAGGTCATGCCGGCGGAGTTGGTATTTGCCAGAGCGCCGTCGGTGTTGGCACTCTTGCCGCCGACGATGAAGTACAGGCCGGGGCAGGTCTCTTTCTGCCACAGGGTGGTGTACTCCTGCTTGAACACCGGGAGCTTGTCGATGCGGCAGTCAAACTCGAAAGCCACAGCGGGCTTGGCCGGGTCAATGATCTTAAAGGGCTCAGCCAGAGCAGGGTTATTGCTGGCCGACTTGTCATCGCCGAAGCCGTGATAGCGGGCCAGCACCGTGCCGGAGGGCGCGGAGCCGGTGAAACGCAGGGTCTTGGTGCCGCTGTTATAGGCGGCCTGGGCGTTGGTCTCGGACTTGGAGGCGGGGAACTTGTCTATGGCCGTACCTTCCACCGAGTCGAAGACCAGGGTGCCCTCCCACTTGGAGGAACCCAGGGTGACACTGAGCTTGGTCATGGGATCGTAGTCGGTCACGGAAAGGCCCGCTTCGCTCAGGGGGATGCGGATCTCACGGGTGGCGGCACCCGCAGTGCCGGCACGGGTCACGGACACGCCGTTGAGGGTGATGTCCGTGGGAGCGGCGGTTCCGGTAAAGCCCAGGTACAGCGTTTCAGTGTCCCATGTGGCGCCGAACTTCACGCCGTCGGCCAGGGTGATGTTGGTCTGCCACGCGGACTCCGTCAGCGCGCCGTCTTCGGTCACGCCGTCAAAGTACTTCGCGTACAGGACCTTGTCGCCCTTGGCGAGGGATGCTACAGAGAACACGGGGATTTCTGCAGCAGCGGCGATGCCCGGTAACATACCGAGTGCCATCGCCAGGACAAGGAATGCGGAACATAGTTTTTTCATTGCTTTCATTGTTGGGTACTTCCTTTCGTTATGTTTTATGATTTGGTTTCGGTATCGTTTGCGTTCTGATACTTGCGGCGATACTGCGCGGGGGAAAAGCCGTGGTGCTGTTTGAACTTCGTGTAGAAGGTGGGTTCGGAGTTGTAGCCCACCTTTTTACATATTTCCGCCGTGCTGTCTTGCGTGGTGCGCAGCAGCCACGCGGCGTAGTCCATCCGCGTGTCCAGCAGCTTTTCCCGGAAGGTCATGCCGTAGAGTTGGGGAATCAGCCGGCACAGTTGGCGCTTGGACAGGTGCAGTTTGTCGGCAAGCTGCTGCATGATACCGTAACTTGCCATGTTCTTTGTGAAGAAGGCCTCAATGGTGGTGACCATGTCGACCATGTCCTTGGAAAGGATCCTGCCCGCGATGAGGCGGTCTTGCTGGGTGGTTTTATCCAGGGTTGTGAACTGCCGCAGCAAGAACACAAGCAGCTGGCCCAGCTGGAAATGCAGCAGGTTTTCCTGATAGAGTCCTTCGCTGCCATACTCCTGCAGTATGGTGCCGCACAGACTGCAGATATCCGGCGGGGCAAGTATTCGCACATACGGGTTGATGACCGTTTGCAGTATGGGAGTCAAAGCGGATTTGGGGGCGGCAAAGGTCATGGTAAACCGCTCGAAGGGGCCGGCATCCGCCAGCGCTGCGTGGTATACGCCAGGAGCCACGATCAGCACGTCGCCCGCGGACAGGGAAAGGGAATCTTCCGCCACCTCTACCGCGCAGGAGCCGTGGAGGATGATGTGCAGCTCGTAATTCACGTTGCTGTGGCGCGGGGAGTCCCAAATGTAGCGGTGCCGCAGGAAGTTGGGACCGAAACGGAACAGGACCCGGGCCTTGTCCACAGTCAGCTCAACATCGTGAATTTCCATAGCTGTCCCCCCCTTTGTGCACGATTTCTTGTGAGGATATGTTCCATATTATATTAAATTAAAAGGATACCACAACTGCAGCCGGTTTTGTTGCAAAAATGGTCTGCAGTTTTATATTTTTGGTCAAGCTGTATATTTATGACACATACATTATACCCGCTTTGGCCTGAAGTGTCTATTCTATAAAAGGACACATATTTCAACATTGGCGCAATCGAATAATTTTCGCCGACAGAAAAACCGACCGAACCGCATTGCGTTTCGGTCGGTTTTGGTGGAGGGTTATTCCTGACTGATAAGCCATTCCAATGAAACACCAAGAACATTTGCAAACATCATCAATTCATAGTCGGTGATAAGATCACCGGTTTCGATTTTGCTGATTGCTTCGCGCTCAATGGTGACACCATTGACTTGCATACGAGCCGCTAAATCCGCTTGCGACATTCTCATGGCCGTTCTTGCCTGATGAATGCGGTCACCAGAAATATTCTTTTTCCCGTCGAAATCATAAATCTTCAAGGTGTCACCCCCTACACACTTTGACAATATCACCGTTTCCGTTTTGCTTTGTAATAAAGATTTACATATCGTAAGAAAAAGATACATGGAGGTTGTAATTTTGGAGTTGTATAAAGAAATTCTGACACATGCCTTATCCCAGCAAAGAGCAGAAATTGTCTTTCCCGATTTGAACATGAACGCAACGCAGAATGTAGAATTGGAGTGCTATAGGGCCCTTCAACAAATCAAGGCTATCATTGAAGATGACAGCCTTGAGGATGAGAGTTGTTTTCGGAAAATCGAGGAGATCGTGTGTATCTTTGAGGAAATAGGAAGTTCCGGTGGAGGACGGCACGATTTTAGATGATGCATATTACATCTTGTGGATGGGCTGACTTTTGACTCCGCCGCATAAAAAATGACCGACCCGCATAAAGCGAGTCGGTCATTTTTGGTGGACCTGATCGGATTCGAACCGACGACCCCTACAATGCGAATGTAGTGCGCTCCCAGCTGCGCTACAGGCCCAAACGGAATGAAATATATTATAAAGCACCGGGGCGGATTTGTAAAGCCTTTTTGAAAAAATATCCCCCGGTAAGGCGCGGGGCGCGCCCCCTTTGCACGCCCCGCGCCCACCCGTCAGCGGGCGGCCATGATCATGGTTGCGACCTCCTCTCTGGTGGCAAAACTGCCCGGACGGGTGCCGTCGGTAATACCGGCGGCTTTTGCTTCGTCCATGCGGCTCCATCCGCTGGCGGGTTTGGAAGCTTGCCGCACCAACCAGGCGGTGAGCATAGCGTCAAATTCTTCCTGAGTCACAATATCCTCCTGTCGATAAGCGGGGCGGTAAGCTCCCACGATGTACTTTTTGTCCCGGGTGCGGCGCATGACCGAACCTCCGTTGGCCTCGTTGCCGGTGCCGGTATTGCCGTCGATGGTGGTGATGCACTTGCCGTCCCAACTTTCGCAAAGGCCCACGTGGGCGGCGTTGCCCCGGCCGTTGAAATTGAAGAAGATAACATCTCCGGGCCGGTAGTCCGTGACCCGCTGCTTTTTGTGAAAATCCAGCAGAGCAGGGCAGTAGGCGGTGTGATTACCACCGAAAAACAGTTTTGCTGCCCCGGCCTGGCGGAACACCCACCACAGGAATACGCAGCACCATGG
>JAZSAQ010000078.1:0-10118 GCA_045601985.1 Lawsonibacter sp.
ATTGCCCGGGCGCCGTCGGGCGGCGGGACCACCTACGAGGAAATCAACCTGCTGACGGGAAAGCAGATGGTTGGTTTTCTGGCGGACGGGGAGGCCAAGGAGTACAAACTTCCCTACGAGGACGTTGATAGTGTGGACAAGGTGGAAGTAGATGGCAAGGAAAAGACCAGCGGTTTCTCGGTTGACCTTGCCGCGGGGACGGTGACCTTTACCACGGCACCGGCTAAGCCGGCGGCGGGAGCGGAGGACAACGTGTTCATCACCTTCACTAAGGAGATGGAGGGGTATGCCCAGCGCATCCACAAATGCCGCACGGCGGTGGTGTGGGGCGTGGGCGGTGCGTCCGACCGCATTATCTGTGCGGGTAACCCGGACTACCCGAACCGGGACTTTACCAGCGGATTCGAGGACGGAACGTACTGGCCTGATCGTGGGTACGCCGTGGTGGGGACGGACGAAACAGCCATTATGGGGTACCGACGAATGGGTGAGTATCTGGCCATCATCAAGGAAGATAACGGGCAAGACTCCACGGTGTTCCTGCGCGGTGGTGAGCTGAACGAGGATGGTGAAGCCCGGTTCTGGGTGAAGCCGTGTATTGCCGGAGCGGGCGCTGTGAGCCGCTTCGGCTTTGGCAATATGGGGCATGAGCAGCTGGTGCTGACGGCGGTTGGTGTGTACGCCCTGGCCAGCAACAGTCTGACGGCGGAGAAGATCGCGGAGAACCGCAGCTTTCGGGTGGATCCGAAGCTGACGGCGGAAAATCTCTCCCAGGCGGTGTGCTGCTCCTATGACGGGAACTTTATGGTGTTTGTGGGTGGCCGGGTGTACGGATTGGACGGCAAGCAGTCCAGAAGTTACCCGTCCCGGAGCGACACCAGTTTTCTGTATGAGTGCTTTTACTGGGAGAACGTGCCTGCCCGGTGCGTGATGCGGCTGAAGGAGCCGGAGCGGGAGGTGCTGTTCTTCGGTACGGAGGACGGTAGGGTGTGCCGGTTCAATACCGACATCGAGGGGATGCGCCGGTACAACGACGATGGCGCGGCCATCGTAGCCATGTGGTCTACACCGGCGGACGATGACGGCGACCCGATGGTGCTGAAGACTTTGCTGAAGAAAGGCAATGCCGTCACCATCAAACCCTATTCCAGATCCAGCGCACAGATCCTGTTCCGCACGGAGCGGGACGTGGCGGCTAAGCCCATCACATCCGGGACGATGGATATATTCGACTGGGCGGACATTGATTTTGGACGGTTCACGTTCAATGCCAACGACGGCCCGGCGGAGATCCCGTTTAACCGGAAGATAAAGAATTATAAACGCCTGCAGATCGTGGTGAAAAACGACGTGGTGAACGAGGGCTTCGGTGTGTATGCCATCGTTAAGCACTTCGTGACAGGCAACTTTGCGAAGAGGTGAGAATCGTGCTGGAACAAATTACAGAACAGCAGCTAGCGGAAAACGGCGTGGTCAGTGCGCCGGACAAGCTGGAAGGCGACCCAAAGGATAATAAGGCAATTTTTGACCGGCTGATTACGCAGTTGGTGGCGCGGGTGGTCAACCAGATCATCGAGGCGCACAACGCGCTGGACGTGGGCGTGAACAGGCGCATCGATGCGGTGATGGACGAGCTGCGCAATCACGTGGACGTGGACCCGGGCAATATCACGGCGCAGAACGTGGGTCTGTTGCGCAAGCTGGCGGACAAGTTCGGCCTGGCGGACAAGCTGGCGCCGACGGTGCATGACGCGCTGGAGGTGCTGGATGAGAGAAATATTACACAGGCCGCCGCCGTGAGAGGGCTGGACACCGTTCTGCGCGGCCTAATCGGCGAGCGGGCGCTGGTCGAGAGCGGGTCTTATACCGGAACCGGCACTTTCGGCGAAGAATACCCCAATATGTTGACTTTTGCCTTTGAACCCAAGGTGCTGATTCTAACCGAAGAGTCGCGCGGCTGTTATAACAACGGGAAATGGTTGTTTAGTCAGGAAATCGGAATTTGGGTCGATGGAGTGACGCAGGACTCGGTTTATAGTGGGAGTTACGGGAGCAAATACCGCTACTGGACTCGTGACGGAAATATGCTGTCTTGGTATTCGGAGGCCTACGACAGTTCTGCGGACGGCATTGCCGCGTCACCAAGCTCGCAGTTCAATGCAAGCGGCACAGGGTATCGCTATGTCGCCATCGGATAAGGAGGGCAAACTATGAAAATGCTTGAAATCGCCGCCCTGCCTAACGGGGCGCACAAGAACCAAACCTACCACGGCAACCTGCCGGAGGGGTGGGCGGTTGTTCCTGCCGATATGACCCTTGACAACTTCCCCTTCGGTGAGGTTGAGGTTGCCGAGGTTGACGGCGCTATGACCGTTACCAAGTGGACGGCGGGTGTTATGCCGGAACCTGCCGCACTTACCCCTACACAACAGCGCGAGGAGGCATACAACACCCTGGCCATTGTTGCGTGGGATGATGAGATGCTGACGGTCACCCAGGCGGCCCAGCTGTGGCAGTATTACGCTGCGGAGGGTAGTGTGGTGGCCGACGAGCTGCGGGCGGCCATTGCCGAGGCAAAGGCCGGTATCCGGGCAATATACCCGGACGAAGCCACCTCATCCGTCACGGCTGACGCCGGGACACCTTCCCCTCAAGGGGAAGGCTCGGAATGTGAGGAGGATGCCGAATGAGAATTGTAAAAGCGGGCTTGGTTGACCCCATCCCCCTTGGCAAGCGCGGCGAACAGAACGCCACGCAGGTGGAGTTCGACCTGTCCGGGTTTATCCGCGACCACGGTGAGGGTGTTGCCCAGCTGACGGTGCGCCGCCCGGGTGACAGCAAGGAATACGCCGCCGACTTGGAGCGCCGCGGCAACTGCGCCTACTGGGTCATTGGTCCGGAGTGGACGGCCACCGATGGGCAAGGCCGGTGCGAGCTGAGCTGGTTCGTTGGCGACGACATTATCGCCAAGGACATCATCATCAAGCGCACCACGGTGGGCGAGAGCATGGGGGTTAGCAGCACCCCCGCCACCGCCCCCGAGCAGGCGTATCTGACCAAGGTACAGAGCGCCGGGGCGCGGGCAACGGCCGCCGCGGACCGGGCCGAGGGCTACACCATGAACCCGCCCACGGTGCGCAATGGCAGCTGGTGGCTGTGGGATGGCGAGAAGTACGTGGACAGTGGCCATCCTGCGCAGGGCGAAACCGGGCTGCGAGGCGAAAAAGGTGAAGTCGGTCCCGCTGGCCCGCGCGGCGAGCAAGGTTCCATTGGCCCCCGAGGGGAAAAAGGAGAACAGGGCGAACGGGGGCCGCAGGGAGAACCCGGCATCCCCGGCAACGAGCGAAAGACCAGCGACACCCGCATCACCTTGACCACCACAGCAGACGACCAGCTGCTGGACATCCGTGGTTTGTACAACTACAACGACACCCACTGCGGTGTGACATACATCGACTGGGGCGACGGCTCCACTGCGTCCATCGTCGGCGCGACTGACGATGAAATGAAGCACTACTATCTCAAGGCTGGTACTTATACTGTGGCTCTTGTTGGGCTGACGCACATCCCTGCAATTGTATTCCGTGAGAAAAATATCTCCGCTGTCGAAATTGGCTCCACTGTGGTGTTCATGGGTGACATGGCTTTTTCCGGCAACCCCGCCCTGACTGAGGCGGCGATCCATGCGCAGACCCCGCCGGAGGTCTCCTTCGGCACAACCGGTCGAGGACCGTTTGATAATGAAGTGAGCAAAATTTTTGTGCCCACGGATGACTACAAAACGGCAGACGGCTGGGCTACGATGGCTGACCGTCTGTACTTCGATTTTGCGCGGGTCGGTGGCGACGTGGACACCTACGAACTGGAAGCACAGATCGCACAGAATACGGCGGACATCCAGGCCTTGAAGGGCGGCGGCACGGATGGGGTCAACATCAGCGACACCCGCATCACGCTGACTGTAACGGACGGTCAGCTGCTCGACATTCGGGCCTTGTACAGAAACGATGATACCCACTGCGGTGTGACCCACATCGACTGGGGCGACGGCACGGCTACCGACGTGGCGGGCAAAACCGACGATGAAATGAAACACAAATACGCGGCCGCAGGCACTTATACCCTGACCCTGGTTGGGCTGACGCATCTGCCTGCTACGGTATTTAGGGAAAAGAATATTTCTGCGGTGGAGATTGGCTCGACTGTGGTGTTTGTGGGGTATTATGCCTTCAACAGCAACCCTGACCTGACCGAAGCGGTAATCTATGCTAAAACGCCCCCGGAAATCACCCTTAGTTCAGGCGGAGGGGGCCCGTTTGATAGCACGATCGGCAAAATCATCGTCCCGGTGGACAGTATGTTTGCCTACACGCACGAAGCAAACTGGAAGTGGTGCTATGTGGATTGTGTCAGTGTAATTGAAGCCGACGAGCCGACGACCAACGCTTTCGTGGATAAGGTGGTCACAGTTGGCGAGGGTGGAGACTTCGCCACCATCAACGACGCGCTGGCCTATCTGTCTATGTACTATCCGCTGTTCAAGTCCAACGGCATCAAGTGCGAAGTCCGCATCCTTGCCGGCACGATCATCAACGAGCAGATTTGGGTGGAGCGCATCGACCTGTCCTATATCACCATCACATCTGCCGCCGCCGACAACGCGGTGCAGGTGGACGTAACGGGCTGGACGGGCATCACCCACGACACCCGCGGGAACAAGCCGTTCTTCTCCGGCGAACACGGCGCAAGGCTGCCCTGCATCGCCTGTCTGTTCAGCTGCATCGTCCCCGAGGGCGGCTGGGTCACGGCCGGCGGCTCCGACGTGGTCAACTGCGCGGTGGGTTACTTCTGTAACCGCGGGTCTATGGGCGTTGTGGCCGGGGCTGTTGACACCAACGACGTGCGTGCCAACGTGGGCTTCGAGAATTTCTACGACAACATCATCGCCAACAACAACAGCGAGATCGTGATGCGTGAGGCCATTGTGCGGGGCGCGGGGCGCTACGGCGTTATGTCTCGCCATATCAGCCGCGTGTCGGCCCGAAGTGCTGACATCACCAACTGCGGCGACATTGCCGCCTATGCCGACCGGGCGTCCATGATGGACGTGCGCCACGCTGACCTGTCCGGGAGCAAGAACGGCATTGCCGCCTATCACGCCTCCATTGTGACCGCCAACGAAACGGATGCCAACAACATCGGGAACGCTGTGGTGGATGCGCGGTATGGCAGCACGGTCAACTGCCAGGCGATTAAAGTTGACGGAGCGGCTGCGGCGTTCGTGGTGATCGGCGGTGCGAATATCGTGGCCACCGAGGCCGTGTTGGCCAACATCACGGGCACGACTTACAACGTGTCAGCGAACACACTGACATCGGCAGGCGTGATTTATTCTTAACGGAGGTGCCGACCGATGGATAACACCTGTGTATGCTGCGGCGCTCCCGTCCCGGAGGGGCGGCTGGTCTGCCCGAACTGTGAAAACAAGTGAGGAGGAAACGAAAATGAGCGATAATCTGATTACGAGTATCAAGGTCGGCGTTGCCGGCACTCTGTCGGTGCTGACCGCACTGTGGGGCTGGTTCGGCTGGCTGATTGTGGCGTGGGTACTGCTGATGGTGACCGACTGGCTGGTGGGCAGCGCCGTTGCCATGAAGAAAGGGTGCTGGTCCAGCGCCAAGCTCCGGGAGGGGGCGTGGCACAAGGGCGGCATGGTGATTGTGGTGGTGGTTGCGCTGACCGCCGACTGGCTGATCGGGTCGCTGATCGACCATCTGCCGGGCGTTACCCTGCCATTCGAGTACACGGTGCTGATTGGCCCCATGACGATTGTGTGGTACATCATCGGGGAGCTTGGCAGTCTTGCCGAGCATGCGGTTAACATGGGCGCGAAGGTGCCGAGCTGGCTACCCCGCATTTTGGACATCAGCCGAGATGCCGTAGATGCCGCCGGCGACGCTGTGACCCACGAGCATAGTGAGTACACCGAGGCCCACGAGAACAAGGAGGACTACCATGAAACTGGCACTTGATGCGGGCCACTGGATGGGGGAAGCGGGCCGCCGCTGCCCCAGGGAGCTGGACCCCAACGAGACCCGGGAATGGTGGCTGAACGCACGGGTCATCAGTAAGATACAGGACAAGCTGTCGGCCTACGCGGGGGTGGAGATCCTCCGCGTAGACGACCCGACAGGCAAGACCGAGGTGCCGCTGAAAGAGCGTGTCCGATTGGCCAACGAGTGGGGGGCGGATTTCTACCTGTCCGGCCACACCAATGCCGCCGTGGAGTACATATTCAGCGGCGGTGGCCATGTGGCCTACTGCTACGGCAAGGGGAGCAAGGCGTCCTTCGAGCTGCGGGACAAGCTGTACGCCGCCCTGATCCGCCACACCGGTCTGAAGGGCAACCGGGCAAACCCGAAGACCACGGCGGACTACTACGTGCTGGTCTATACGAAGATGCCCGCCGTCCTGTTGGAGATGGGCTTTATGAATAGCCGTGTGGACTGCCCCATTATTCTCACCGAGGAATTTGCCAATGGGTGCGCTGACGCCGTTGTGGAGGTGCTTGTGGAGCATTACGGACTGGTGCGCAAGCAGGTGAGTACCTGCACCGTGACCGTGTCCAGTGTGCCGCAGGACGAGGCGGACGAGCTGGTCAAGGAGATGCAGGGGCGTGGCTATGTAGTGAGTGTGGAGGGCCGTGTTGAGGCCCCCGCCGAGCCGGAGGTCACTTACCCCCGCACGGTGAAGCTGGAGGGCATGCCGGCTATCCTGGCGAAGAACATTGTGCCCTTTAACCCCTCCGCCCCTCTGTCCAAGTGGGGTAACACCATCAGCGGTGGTTTTTCTGCCAGCAAGCAGCCCTGCTCTATCTTGGTGCAGGACGGCAAAGCCAAGTGTAAGTACGCCTGCCACTACTGGTATGACCGCCCGGAAAGTGTGCTGTACCGGCTGACGGACGGCACGGTGGGCATTGCCCGGGTGAAGTCTACGGACGAGCTGCCCAAGAATTTACGCTGGGCGGTTGGCGGCCTTGGCCTGTTGGACAACTACAATCCCAACGCCGAGGGCTTCTGCAGATTGACCAAGGATGGCCGCACGGAGAATTTCAGCGATGTGCTCCGGGACACCGACCACACCGTTCTCGGTTACAAGGACGGCCTGTTCCATCTCATCTACTGCAAGTCCATGACCGGCAAGCAGGTGAACGAGTACGCCAAGAAGGTGGGGCTGGAGCTGGCGGTTATGCTGGACGGCGGCCACGTGGCAGCCATCAACGGCAGCGAGAGCTGGGCGAAAATCAACACCAAGCAGAAACAGTATTACGCCATTCAGGGCGAGTAAACTACCCGTTACGTGCATCTTTTGCGTAAAGATGCACGTAACGGACAAGTAAAGGAGTGAGTGAAATGGCTGCGAATTGGGAAACGAATGAGGCGCTGAAAAACGCCAACGCGCAGGTGCAGGCCGGCATTGACGGCAAGGACAACGCACAGGTGGCCGCCGGCATGGCGGCACAGCAGCAGGCGCTGGGCGATATGGGCATCGTGATGCCGACCACGGAGGGCCGCAACGCAGCGATCAAGGAAGCCGGGGGCGTCGTACCGAGTGGCGGCGTGAGCTATGCTGCGGCGGGCGGCGGCAAAGGAGGCCGGTCGCAGGGAATGGTAGATGAACTGAAAGGTCTGTACGGTGCCAACAGTGACTACGCTCGGGCGCTGGCGCAGATGCGGGCGGCCAACGATGCAGCTGTGCAGCAGACGGTAGGAGAGCTGACGGCACAGAAAGCGAAGACCAACCAAAGCTATGCGGATATGTTCCGGCAGCTGTATATCCAGAGGAAGAACGCGCAGAAGAACATGGGGCAGCGACTGGCGGCGCAGGGCATTAACGGCGGCGCATCGGAGAGTTCGATGCTGGAACTGGAAACCGGATACTCTGAGGCGCTGCGGCAGGGTGAGCAGGAACGCATCAACGCACAGAACGAGCTTGACCGGGCAATCTCCGAAGCGCAGCTGACGGGCAAGATACAGAATGCCCAAGCAACGCTGGACGGTGTGCGGGAGCAGACGGCGGGGTATGCCGGTGTGCTGCAGGGCCTGCTGAACCGACAGGACAGCTGGGATATGCATGATGAGAATATGGAGTATCAGAAGGGCAGGGATGTGGTCAACGATAGTTGGCGCGACACCGAATGGAAGCACCAGCTGGAAACAGAAGGTGAGAACGAGACGATCGTTGCCCGAGACGATGCTCGTGGGCGAATTGACACCTTCCTGCAGGCGGGCGGTACGGTGGACGAGCTGTACGCGGCCTTGGGCGAGGATCTGATCACCAAAAGCGGCCTGACCCGAGGAGAGTTGGAGCAGATCGCCGCATACTATAAGCAGCAGAATGCACCCAAGGTGAGCTATACTGGCGGCGGGGATGACAGAAGACAGGTGGGCGAGCAGGACTACGAAGGGTTGTATCAGGCTGCACTGGCGTCCGGTTATCCGAAAGCATTTATTGCGAACAACTACAAGGAGTACGGATTTGCCAGCTCCAGCGGGTTGTACGATGGGTACGGCGAATGGAGCGAAAGGCAGGAAAATGAGAGTACGCCCATAGCGGCGAAAAAGGTATATCCGAACGGAAGTACCGTTTACCAGTGGAATGGAAGAGGGTACAACGTGCTCGACTTTATGCTGCGGGATTTCCAAGCAAGCAACCCGAGCGATGGAGATGTCCGGAGAATGAACGCGTTTTTGGAGTCGATTGGCAGCAAACTTGAACTGGCCTATGAGTAAGGCGCGGAGGTACGTATGAGTGAATTGAAACTGGTAATCCGGGAGAAGAAAGATAGTAGCCCGGCAGCGGTGCAAACCGCTGCCGGGCAGCCGCGCCTTGTGGTGCGGAATAAGGTGACCGGAGCGGTCAGTCCGGTGGCGCAGAATGCGGGCAGCCGGCAGCTTATGTTGCGGAACACCAAGACGGGGCAAGTTATTCCAATGGCACAGGATACGGGAAGCGAACAACCGACGATGCAGCCGAAAGTGACCACAAGCCAACAGGGGAAGATCTATAGCGGTGCGGAGGCGGTCAACCGCTTTGCGCAAAAGGCACCGGAAGAACTGCGGGAAGAGCTGACCCACGTGCAGGGCGAGAAGACGCATTGGCTCAACAAGGCGAACTGGTTGGCCGGCGGAGGAGCCGGCAAGGAGGTTGCCTTCGTTTCTCAGGCCGCTGTGGACGAAGCATGGGAGCGGTACCGCCTGTACGACGGATGGGAGAAGGAACTGCAGCAGGCGATCCCGCTGGCGGAAAACCGAGTGACGGACAGCCGATATGAGGGACAGGACCTAAATTCTCTCCGGGTGAGCCTGGGTGAGGCCAAGCAGGCCACGGCCCGGGCGCAGGAGCGGGCGCAGTATCTCGGCAGCGGTGCGGCCAGTCGTCAGGGCGAAACGGTGACACAGGCGGATGTCGACGCTGCCTGGGCGGAACACGAGCGCCTTGCGAAGCAGGAAAAGGAGCTGGAGCAGGTAGTGGAACGCAGGTTCCCGGCCTACTATGCCGAGCTGCAGCAGGAAACGGACTTTGCGGAGATGAGCAAAGCGGACCACAGCGTGACCGATGAAACGTACCGGGCAGTGAATGGCCTTGACGGCATCGGGAAAAAAACGGTGGGCGACGTCCTTTTGGCCAGTAAAGGCATTGGGAACCAAGAGAAGAAAGAAAAGGAAGGGTACTCCCGAGCTAATATGACCGCCGCTGAGGTGGGTACGTATAACTACATTTATAAGAAATTCGGCGCCCAGGAAGCGCAGGATTATCTGGACAGGCTGGAGGAAACGATCAACGCCCGGGCGGGAAAGAAAACGGCGGAGAAGGTACAGAGTATTGACAGCGACGTGCTGCGCTGGGGTGCCACGATGGGACACGCCGTGGGAGCGGGTGTGGACAGTTTTGTGCAGGGAACCAAGCAGAACTTCCGGCTGGATCCGCTGCCCACGTCTGCCACGCAGTACGCGTCGCAGGAGCTGATGGAGGACCTTGGTGGTTTCAACCGTTTTTTGTATTCCGGCCTCAACACGGTGGGCAATATGCTGCCGTCTATCCTTTTGAGCAAGCTG
>JAZSAQ010000079.1:0-7021 GCA_045601985.1 Lawsonibacter sp.
GGTTGTGTTTTACTCGGTGGTGTAATTATCGAAGTAGCCCTGGATATAGACGAAAGGCGTGCCCTTGTCGCCAGAGCCGGAGGTCAAATCGCACAGAGAACCGATCAGGTCGGTCAGGCGGCGGGGGGTAGTGCCCTCGGACACCATCTGGCCCACCAGGTTGTCGTCCTTCTGCTGGATCTTCTGCTTGATGGCCTCTTTCAGCGCCTCGCCGGACAGAGCAGCGAAGTCGTTGTCAGCCAGATACTTCAACTTCAGCTCGTTGGGAGTACCCTCCAAACCGGCGGTGTAGGCGGGGGAGACCACGGGGTCGGCCAGTTCCCAAATCTTGCCCACGGGATCCTTGAAGGCACCGTCGCCGTAGACCATGACCTCCACACACTTGCCGGTGGCGGCCAGCAGACGCTTTTGAATGTCCTCCACCAGATCCTGGCACTCACGGGGGAACAGCTTGACCTGATCCTCGGTAGCCTTGTTGGAGCCCAGCAGGCCGTACTTCTCGTTCCAGCCGCTGTCGCCGATGGGAGCGTTCATAATTTCGTCCATACCGTAGACAATCTCGGCACCGGCGGCACGCAGCAGACGCTTGGTGCGCTCACGGGTGTGGATGTCGCAGTTGAGGACGTTCTTGGTGTAGTTCAGCACGGCGCGGGCATCGTTGGCGAAGATGATCTCCACCTCGGCGCCGCAGTCACGAATCAGCTGCTCGTAGTATTCCACGTAGTCAACACCGGTGAAGGGGTGCTTCTCATAGCCAAACAGGGTGCGGTACTGATCCAAAGTCAGCACGTCGCTGTAGGGATTCACGCCGGCGGCGTCCACAGCGTCCAGAGAGATCAAATGGTTGCCCACCTCGTCAGAGGGGTAGGACAGCATCAACACGACCTTCTTGCAGCCCTTGGCAATGCCACGCAGGCAGTTGGAGCAACGGTTGCGGCTGAGAATGGGGAAGATGTCACCCACAGTCTCGCCGCCGAACTTGGCCCGCACATCGGCAGCGGTATCGTCAACACTGACGTAGTTGCCCTGTACACGGGCCACGATGGACTCGGTGATGGCGACCACGTCACGGTCACGAATGGCAAAGCCGTCGTCGGCGGCAGCCTCCAGCACGCAGTTGGTGACAATCTGAGCCAGATCATCGCCGGCACGGATGATGGGGGCACGGACACCGCGGGAAACAGTACCAATCATACGGCTCATAACGGAACAACTCCTTGCCAGCCTGTCCTGTGGGACGGCTGAAAAAATTCGTGGGAAAACATTCCCGACACTGTAGTATAGCAGAGAAACGCTCGTTTGTAAATCAGTATGCCCGAAATTTTTTGCTTCTTCACAAGAATTTATTGTTTTTTGATGCGTGCGGCATCGCCAAGACGGAAGCCCTGTGCGTTTTGACGATTGCGGTCGGCCAAAATGCGGCTGATTTCCACCCGGGTTTGCTCCAACTCCAGGCGGAACGTGCGGGCGGAGATACGCAGGGCGCCGTGGCCGAGAATGATAAGCTGCTCCAGTGCATCGGAGGTGGCGACACGCACCCGGTGATTACGGCTCAGGTCGTAGGTAGCCTTTTCGATGTAGGCATCGGCGGTCTGGGCCTCTTTGGTATAGACCACGCTGATGCCGTTGATTTTCTCCACCGAGCCTGGGTTGCCCTTTACCTTGTAAGCATCGAAGACCAGGATAACCTCACACTGTCTGGCACCCCGATAGTCGGCCAACAGGTCACACAGCGCGCCTCGGGCGGCAGAAACATCCTGCTGGGCGATGGCCCGCAAATCGTCCCAGGCAAAGATGATATTGTAGCCGTCTACCAACAGGTACTCCGGACCGGTTTTCTGCGGCGTGAAGGAGTAGTGCTTATCTGCAAGGCTGGTTCTGGCAGGCTTTTTGGCCGGTTCAAAGGCTTTGGTTTCCACCTTGCCGTAGGTGCGTTCAAAAATTTCCAGCAGCTGCTTGTCCTGCTCCAAACTGCCCGTATAGCGGTTGGAATGCCCACCGGCAGGGGTGGAGGGGGTGTCATCCGCCGAGGCATTCTTCTCAAGGGGGCTTTCTGTGTGGGCGTGGTCGGCTACCTGTTGCCAGGGGATGACTACACCTGCACCATGGGAGCAGAACACCGAGTCAGCCGGGTTGGCGGTGTCACGCAGGGGATCGTAGCCAATGGCATCCACCACCGCTTGCTGATTGGCACAGGGGCGGTAGCCGGCCGGCTGACAGCTCAGCCGACCCTTGCCCCGGGTGTAAGCGGTGACCTGTCGGGGATAGTCACGCAGGCCCGCCACAGGTGCACGGCCGGTTAGGGAGGTCAACTCGTCACCGGTTTCCGGCGGGTCAAAATCGCCGCCCATATTCTGGATGTCGGTCATGGCCCGGCCCACGCAATCGGCGGGCACGTCCAGCAGGAAGGAATACCACGGCTCCAGCAGAATACTCTCTGCCTGCATCAAACCGTGGCGGACGGCCCGATAAGTGGCCTGGCGGAAGTCGCCGCCCTCGGTGTGCTTATTGTGGGCACGGCCGGCAACCAGGGTGATTTTCAGGTCGGTAATGGGCGAACCGGTCAAAACGCCGGCGTGCTCCTTTTCTGCCAAGTGGGTCAGCACCAACCGCTGCCAGTTCAGGTCAAGAGCGTCGGTGGAGCAGGCAGACTCAAATACAAGACCGCTGCCCGGCTCGCCGGGTTCCATCAAAAGGCGGACCTCCGCGTAGTGACGCAGCGGCTCGAAATGACCGATGCCCTCCACTGGGGTGGAGATGGTTTCCTTATACAGAATGCTGCCCGGACCGAAGGATACCGCCATACCGAACCACTCGGCAATGACACGACCCAGTACCTCCAACTGCACCTGACCCATGAGTTGAATGTGTACCTGCCGAAGCAGCTGATTCCACACGATGTGCAGCTGTGGGTCCTCCTCCTCCAGCTGGGCAAGCTTGCCCATAGCAACGTGGGGGTCGCACCCGTCGGGCAGGATAAGCTGACAGGTGAGTACCGGCTCCAGGATGGGAAGCAGTGCGCTTTCCTCTGCACCGAGCCCCTGGCCGGGTTTGGTGTGGGAAAGACCCGTGACGGCGCACACGGCGCCCGCCTCTACCGCATCGGCGGCGGAGAATTTGGCGCCGGAGTAAAGACGAAGCTGGTCGGCCTTTTCTTCCCAACGATCCTCGCCCATCCCGCCGGACAGCAGCATTTTGGCACGCAGCGTACCGCCGGTGACCTTTAGCCAGGTCAGGCGGTTGCCCTGTCCGTCCCGGGTGATTTTGAAGATGCGGGCGGCGAAGTCCTGACTGCGGTGGGGTCGGGGAGCGAAGCGGGTCAGGGCGTCCAGCAGCTCACCAACCCCGTCCAGCTTCAGCGCCGAGCCAAACAGGCAGGGGAACAGCTTGCGGTGGGACACCAGTTCACGCAGGGTGTCTTCCTCTACGCAGCCGGTGGACAGGAACTGCTCCAGCGCCTCCTCACCGCACAGGGCGACCTGTTCATCACGCTGTTCGGCGGGAACGGAGAAGTCCACGCAGCCCTCGTCCAGTTGGGCACGCAGCTGCTCCATCAGTGCCTGCTGACGGGGGCCGGCCAAGTCCATTTTATTAACAAAGATCAAAGTGGGTACGCCGTACCGCCGCAATAATGACCACAGGGTGCGGGTGTGGCCCTGTACGCCGTCGGTGCCGCTGATGACCAACACGGCGCAGTCTAACACCTGCAAAGCACGCTCCGTTTCGGTGGAGAAGTCCACGTGACCGGGAGTGTCCAGCAGCGTGAGGTTGACTTCCGGCAGGGGGAGCAGCGCCTGCTTGGAGAAGATGGTGATGCCCCGCTCACGCTCGATATGGTCCGTGTCCAAAAAGGCGTCCTTATGATCTACACGCCCCAGTTTTTTGATGGCGCCGCCCTGATAGAGCATAGCCTCAGACAGGGTCGTTTTGCCTGCGTCCACATGGGCCAGCATACCCAGGACCAACTGCCGCAAGGTCCTCACCTCCAAACGGAAAAGATATCGTATTATACCACAGATGTGTGCTGAGGCACAAACAAAATAAGAAATGTAGGGAAATCTGCTTTACAATATTGTATATCATATTATATAATGTTTGATAACATGAAGAGAAAGGGGGCCTTCCCCGTGGAAGAACTTAAGCAGCTCAAACAGCTGCTGGAACAGGAGCGGCCTGTCAGCTGGGGTGAACTGCCCGACCTTGCCCTGTACATGGATCAGGTGATTTCTTATATGCCTCGACAGCTGATCAACCTGCAGGGGGATGAACAGGTCACCTCCGCCATGGTGAATAACTACATCAAGGACGGACTTGTGCCCCGTGCCGAGGGAAAACGGTACGGCAAGACCCATCTGGGCTACCTGACGGCGGTGTGCGCCATGAAAAAGGTGCTCAGCGTAAAGGAAATGCAAACCGTGCTGGACTGCGTGCCGGAGAACAAACAGCCGGAAGCAATTTACAATTATTTTGTCCACGCCATTGATACCGCCCTGAGCGAGGCGGCGGCCAACCTGAATGTGGATACCCCGGAGGACGAGCTGCCCAATCTGGCTCTGAGCCTGGGTCTGCGCAGCTATGCCAACCAGCTGGCCTGCCAGCGGGTGCTGGAGCTGATGCTGTCCAAGCATCCGGAAAAGAAGGAGAAGCCGGAGAAGGAAAAGAAGAAAGAAAAGGAGAAGAAGGACCATGAGTAATTTTGTTATTGTTACCGATTCCTGTTCCGACCTGACCGCCGAACTGGTGGCTCAGCTGGACGTGAAGGTCATTCCCTTGACCTATATGATCGACGAGAAGGAGTACCGGGATGACCCAGTGAGTCCCGAAATGGCATCCGGGGACTTTTACAACCTGCTGCGTGACGGTAAGACCGCTACCACCGCTGCCGTCAACGTGGGCACTTATACCGAGGTGCTGGAACCCCTGCTGGCCGAGGGGAACGACGTGCTGGTGCTGGCCTTCTCCTCCGGTCTGTCCACCACCTATAATTCCAGCCGCATTGTCGTGGAGGAGCTTGCCGAGAAGTACCCCGAGCGCAAGCTGTATACCGTAGATACCCTGTGTGCCTCTCTGGGTCAGGGATTGCTGGTGGCCCACGCCGCCCATAAGCGGGCCGAGGGTATGTCCATCGAGCAGGTTCGTGACTGGGTGGAGGACAACAAGCGGAACCTGTGCCACCAGTTCACCGTGGACGACCTGTTCTTCCTCAAGCGTGGCGGCCGTGTGTCTGCCGCCACCGCTGTGGTGGGCACGATGCTGGCCATCAAGCCGGTGATGCACGTGGATGACGAGGGGCACCTCATCAAGGTAGGCACTGCCCGCGGCCGTGCCGCCTCCATCAAGGCTCTGGTTGACCAGATGGAAAAGACCGCCATCGACCCTGCAGACCAGATCGTCTACATCTGCCACGGCGATTGCCTTGGCGATGCCAATAAGCTGGCTGATATGGTTCGTGAGCGCTTTGGAGTTAAGGAAGTCATGATCGGCTATACCGGCCCCGTCATCGGTTCCCACTCCGGTCCCGGCACGTTGGCGCTGTTTTGGCTGGGTACCCATCGGTAAGGAGCGCCATCATGGAAGACATCAAATGGCTGGAAGTTGCCGTTAATACCACCACCGATCGCCTGGACGAGCTGACCGGTCGGCTTATCAACGCCGGTATGACCGGCCTTGTGGTGGAGGATGAGCAGGAGTTCTACAACTTTTTGGAGCAGAACCGTCAGTTTTGGGACTATGTGGACGAGGAACTGGAACGGCGGATGCAGGGCATCAGCCGCATCAAGTTCTACGTCACAGACGATGAAGACGGCAAGAAGATGCTGAATAAGTATGTGGCCCTGCTGGGGTGTGAGTACACCGTGACCCCTCTTGGGGACAACGACTGGGCCTACAGCTGGCAAAAGTACTACAAGCCCCTGCCTGTGGGTGATAAGCTCTATGTGGTTCCCGAGTGGGAACGCAACGAGCCTGTGCCCGAGGGTAAGGTGCCCTTCTATCTCAATCCCGGGTTGACCTTCGGTACCGGATCCCATGCCTCAACCCAGCTGTGTCTGGGCGGGGTAGAGCGGCACACGACCCCCGGCTGCACCGTATTGGACCTTGGCTGCGGCAGCGGCATTTTGTCCATTGCGGCATTAGTGCTGGGCGCCGAGCGTGCCGTGGCGGTGGATATCGACCCCAAGGCGGTGGACGTGGCCTATGAAAACGCCGGTCTGAACGGCATCGGCAAGGACCGCTACACCGTGCTGGCCGGCGATGTGCTCAGCGACAAGAGTCTTGCCAAGGATTTGGCACAGCAGCAGTACGATCTGGTGCTGGCCAACATCGTGGCCGACGTCATCATCCCCCTGTCCGCTCAGGCCACCGGCCTGATGAAGGACGACGGCCTGTTTATCTGCTCCGGCATTATCGATACCCGCGCTCATGAGGTGGAGACGGCCCTTGTCCGCAACGGACTTGCCATTGTTCGTCGGGACGAGCAGAACGGCTGGGTGGCCCTGACGGCCAAGAAGGCCTGATCGGATGGTCAAGTGAGATAAAACAAGCGTCCGCAGACTGCGGACGCTTGTTTTTTGAAGAGAGTTTTGATGTAAAATTTGGGCGGCACCGGTCCTGTACCGAAAAAAGTTGAAAAATAAGAACATTTTCCTTGACAAAGGGGACTTGTGCTGATAAACTATGAAAGCCGCATTGAGCGGGTTTGCAAGTGGGCGGGTCAAAGCGCCCCACCTGTAAGAGCGAGTCCGTAAATAAAGGAGTTGAAATTTCCATGCATGCTATCATCGAAACCGGCGGTAAGCAGTACAAGGTTGCCGAGGGCGACGTCATCTTCGTCGAGAAGCTGGCCAACGAGGCCGGTGACGCCATCACCTTCGACAAGGTTCTGGCCGTCATCGACGGTGACAAGGCTACCTTCGGCGCTCCCGTTGTGGAGGGTGCTTCCGTGGCCGCCACCGTGGTCAAGAACGGTAAGGGCAAGAAGATCATGATCTTCAAGTACACCCCCAAGAAGGGCTACCGTAAG
>JAZSAQ010000080.1:0-32614 GCA_045601985.1 Lawsonibacter sp.
TTGGGGTTCCACCGACGGGTCTGGTGGCCGAAGTGAACGCCGGCCTCCAGCAGCTGCTTCATAGATACGACTGCCATAGTTTTGTTTCCTCCTAAAATGTTGTTTTTTTACCTCTGGAATGTTCATCTCCCCTGCCAACCCGAGGCAGCCGGGCAACCGGCAGAAAATCCCATTCCATGCGTAATGCTCGGATATTTTAGCATAATTATTTCCGCTTTGCAAGCTTTTTTTGCAAAAAAGTATATTCTTTTTTCTGTTGATTTCCGGTATTTTGCATCAATAACTTTCAAGACGAAAAACGCCCCCGCAGAACCGGTCTGCGGGGGCGTTTCAAAGGGTATTATTTACTCTGCAACCGGAGTCCAAACCCAGCGGCAGATGTCCACGGATTCGCCATTGATGATAATGGTGTTTACCACGGCTAATGAGAAGTAGCCGAAGGTGCCATCACGCACCGGTTTCTTCATAAACGCCGCCACAACCTTATGGTTTCCAGTAGCCATAAATGTATTGCCACTAATAGCTACACCGTCTACATAGATTTCTTTCAGGACATACCCCTCCGAGGGCGTTGCTGTAACCGTTACAATTTCTCCCTCTTTTACATTAGCCGCACTAACAGAAATCGCACCATTGAACACATTACCAACGCTAATAGTGCAGACCAACTTAGGA
Organism: Lawsonibacter sp.; assembly: GCA_045601985.1. GTDB lineage: Bacteria > Bacillota > Clostridia > Oscillospirales > Oscillospiraceae > Lawsonibacter. Next base: position 676 of record JAZSAQ010000080.1, read on the forward strand.
ATCATCACCAGAGGGTAGCCGCCCCAAGTTCCAGACGTATTGTCAGTCCAACCCTCAGCACCCTCGTGATAGTACACCACCAAGTCGTCATTCCCGCCAAAAACAGGATACGACATCGCAGGCGCATCCCCCAGAAACTCAATGCGTTCCAAGTCATTGCACTCTCCAAAGGAGCTCCCCCCCAGCTCTACTACCGCCCCAGGAACCACAACTTCTTTCAAACTATTACAATCATAGAACGCTTGTGCTCCAATCGATACAAGTTCGTTCGGAAGATATATCTCGTTCAAACCCGTGGCTTGAAATGCTCCGTCACCAATATGCGTTACCCCATCCGGAACAATTACTTCCGTAAGCTCTCTGCAATAGAAAAATGTTTGATCCCCAATAGCAGTCACACTGTCAGGAATTACAACACGATAAGCTTTTCGTCCTCGTGGGTAGCAAAGAATAGTTTTCATATCCTTGCTATACAACACACCATCCACCGCACAAAAGGTTTCGTTATCTTTCGCAACGAAAATATCCGTCAACCGTCCACACGCCGTAAATGCACCTTTGCCAATTTCACTCACATTAGCAGGGATCGTTATCTCCGTGATGGAGTTGCAGGTAATAAACGCCCACTTTCCAATACTCACTACACTATCCGGTATTGTCACAGACGTAATCTTACTTTCCTGAAACGCAAAGTCACCGATTTGCGTTACACCGAACGGAATCATGTAGTCTTGTGCGGGCATACCGCTTGGATAGGCAATTAGCTGCTTCATGTCTATAGTGTACAGCACACCGTCTTCAACGCAATAGGCTGTATTTCCTGTTTCTACAGAAATGGTCTGCAGTGATATGCAGGAACTAAACGCACCATAACCGATATGCTCAACTTTTGAGGGAATGGTTATCTCCTCTAATGACCTACAAGCAAAAAACGCCGCATCTCCGATTTCTATCAAATCTTTTGGCAGCATTACGTCATTCAGCAAACTGCAACCATAAAATGCACGGCGACCAATAACAGTCACGGTGTCGGGTATGACCACCGAGGCGATTGTACTATATCCATCAAATGCACTCTGACCAATACTGGTCACACCACTCCGAATCGTAGCTGTCTTAATTCTGTCTTTCAGGTCATACCAAGGTATCTGATTCGGAGAACCACCCACCATGGCTCCAGAACCTTCAATCACTAATTCCCCGTCTTCATACAATGTCCACGACAGATTGGTACCGTCACCCTTGCCGCCACAGTAGCCAAAACCTATAACTTCCCGTTCAGTCTCAAGCTCCGTTGCCAACACGGTCAACTCCGTAGCAGACAGCAGACCTATCGCTACCACCGCACAACACAGCCAGGCAACGAGTTTCTTCAAAATTCGTTTTTCCATCTCGACTTCTTCCTTTCTCGTGTCAGTTAGGACTTTCATTCCTTATACGCAGCCCCTGTAGAATAGCAATTTCAACAATGCTCAAATGCGTTTATTCAAAAATCTTGTTCTCCGCATCCAGCGCCTTTTTACGGTGGAAGGACACGAAATCCGGGGCAAAATCGGGAAATTCTTCGCAGAAGGCGGCGCGAATCAACTCAGGATTCAGACCGGGGTTCTGAGCCGCCAGCACCACGTCGATGACCAGGTTGTCCCGGCGCCCCTCCACGTTCCAGCTTTTAATGAGAGGGATCAAATCCACCTCGGTAAAGCCAGCCTTGGCCTTCTTGGACTTTTTACGCACCACCACACTCTCCCGGCTCAGCAAACGCTTCATGGCGTTTTCCACGCCAAAAGGTGCGCCGGTTTCGTAGGCAAAGGTGATGATGTAGTTCAAATGGGTCAGCTGCTTGATGGGCCTGTCCGCCTTGTAGCATTTATGAATGACGATACCCTCAGGCAGGGCGGCGTTCATGCGTTCGGGGACTTCATCCTCCCCCACTCCGTCCAGCAGGCCGAACTCCAAAATCTCGCACTCGCTGGAAAAACCCACGGACAGGGGCAGCGCAATGGACACAAAGGCGTGGGGATTAAATCCCTCGGTGTGCTTGATGGGAATGTCCGCCCGGAAAAAGGCACGCTGAAATGTGCGCATCAGGTCAAGGTGGGAAATGTACCGGGCCCGACCGGTTTTGGAAAACAGCAGACGATGCTCAGCCATTGCACACACCTCCCGTCAGGAACTTATTGGCACCGCAGCCGGCGCAGCGGGTGCGGCAGTCGGGGGTAGTCACGGATTGATAGCACAGCTCCCGCTCATGCCACAGGAACTGCCGACTGACACCCACGCCGGGTACAGACCAAGGGAACACCTCGTCCTTTTCACGCACACGATGGGCGTAGAAATCGCCGTCCAGACCACAGGCCTCCAAGGCATCCATCCAGCGCTGGAAGTCGAAATACTCGCTCCAGGAGTCGAACTTGGCGCCGTGCTCCCATGCCCACTGAATCACGTCAGCAAGACGGCGGTCACCACGGGAGAAGATGGCCTCCATGTAGCTGGTTTCGGGGTCGTGCCAGTTGTAGGTAATGGACTTGTCCCGCTTCAGGGCATCACGCAGCAGGTTGACCCGGCGCTGATACTCCTCCACAGGAATCTGTGCCTCCCACTGGAAGGCAGTGTGGGGTTTCGGCACGAACCAGGAGGTGGACACAGTGATCCGCACGCCACGAGCCTTGTTGGGGGCACACTCACGCCAGGCAAAATAAACCTTGCGGGCAAGGTCGGCGATGCCCAGCACGTCCTCGTCGGTTTCGGTAGGCAGGCCCAGCATGAAGTAGAGCTTCACGCCGTTCCAGCCGCCGGAGAAGGCGGTGCGGACGGACTGGAGCAGATCCTCCTCCCGCAGGTTCTTATTGATGGCATCACGCAGGCGCTGGGTACCCGCCTCGGGAGCGAAGGTCAGGCCGCCCTTGCGCACCCTCTGCAACCGCTCCATCAGGTTCATGGAGAACGTATCGGCACGCATGGAGGGCAGGGACAGGCTGATGTTGCGAGGCTCACAATACTCCAGCAGATCGTCGCACAGATCCACCAGACCGGGATAGTCGGTGGAGGACAGGCTGGACAGGGTCATCTCCTGATAGCCGGAGTCGTGGCAGGCCTCCTTACCCATCTCAGCCAGTTTCTTGGCATCCCGGCAACGCACGGGGCGGTAGGCATAACCCGCCTGACAGAACCGGCAGCCACGGATGCAGCCACGGAACAGTTCCAGCATCACACGGTCATGAACAATTTCCGTAGAGGGAATGATGGTCTTGACCGGGAAATAGGCTTTCGTCATATCCTCCACAATGCGCTTGGTCACGGTGGCAGGAGCACCGTCCACAGGGGTGATGGCGGCAACGGTGCCATCCTCGTTATAGGTCACGTCGTACAGGGATGGCACGTAAATGCCGGGAATCTGTGCCACACGGCGCAGGAATTCCTCCTTAGTCCAGTCCTCGTCACGGGCCTTTTTATAGAGGTCGACATATTCAAGGGTGACCTCCTCCCCCTCACCAAGAACGAAGAAGTCAACAAAGGGCGCAAGAGGTTCGGGATTATAGCAGCAGGTGCCGCCGGCAACCACAAGTGGCGTCAGCGCATAGCGGTCCTCGCTGCGCAGATCAAGGCCGGCCAGATCCAGCATATTCAGCACGTTGGTATAGGCCATTTCGTAACCCAGGGAAAAGCCGATGATATCGAATTCGGACACAGGGTCGCCGCTCTCCAGACCGTAGAGTGGCACGCCCTCCTCCCGCATCTGCTCCTCCATGTCGCCCCAGGGGGCATAGACACGCTCGCACCAGATATCCTCCCGCTCATTCATCAGGCCATACAGGATACGGCAGCCTAAATTGGACATACCGATCTCGTAGGTATCGGGAAAGCACAGAGCGTAGCGCAGATCCACCTTTGCAGGGTCCTTGACCACGGCATTGTATTCCCCGCCGGTATAACGGGCGGGTTTTTGTACCTTGGGCAGAATTCGTTCCAACGTTTGATTCATGGTAACACGCATCCAATCTGTAAAAATCAGTACAGACTATTCTACCTGTTCCCAGCCGCCTTGACAAGTCCTTTTTCCGCCAATTTTCTGTCACTTTCCCCGCAAAACCGGAACAAAAGCCATACACCGATGACGACCAGGGTCGTTCCGGCTCCTTTGCCCGACAACATAACCCCAAGCACCGCAAATGCAAACGCAAGCGCCCCATCTGCCCAACGTTGTACCCGGGCAGCACCATCCGCATATCCCAGCATTGACACCACGCAGCGCAATGCACGCCCACCGTCCAAAGGCCCCACAGGCAAGAGGTTGAATAGTCCCAGTGCCAAACTCATCCCCGCAAATACCAGCCACCCCAACTGCGCCGAAACATATCCAAGCAACAGGTTGACTACCGGCCCGGCCAGTGTACAGCACAGCTCCCCAAAATAAGATACAGTACCTACCACCCGCATCTGCGCCCCCACCGCAGAAAGCCGAAGACGACTCACACGTCCATGACACAGGCGAATAACCAGCCAGTGTCCCGTTTCATGTGCCGCCGCAGCACAAACACCCAAGGGCAGCAGCCCCTGGGTGTCAATGTAATTCAGCCAGGCCATCAGCAGCATAAACCCGCCGGTGACCTCCAATTTGCCCCAACGCAGCATTTACCCCTCCTGCAAAGTAATGTAGTGCATGGGGTCAAGGCACATTTGGCCCAAGTGCACTTCAAAATGCAAATGCGGTCCCGTTGATTGGCCCGTGGAACCGACCCGAGCCACCGTCTGTCCCGCCTGCACTCTCTCCCCTTTTTTTACCGAAATACTCTGGCAATGGGAATAAAAGGTAGAAACTTCATTTTCATGTTTCAGCTGCAAATATAATCCGAAATCATCATTTTCGCCAACAAATTCCACGGTTGCATCCGCAAACGCACGAATTTCCGTGCCTTGTTCCGCCCCGATATCAACGCCTGCGTGTACGGCGTAGCGACCGATGGTGGGATGATTGCGATAACCAAATCCGGAGGTCAATCTTCCCTCTACCGGATTTTCCGTTTTCAGATCACCAAGAAACAGCTTGTCATATGTATAGTTCTCCGGCAGTGCCTGACCGGTCACCGCTATGGTCTCCACTACATCCCCAACCTGATAGCTTGGCTGCTCCGGCAACGGCTCCGACGCAGGTTCCGGCTCCGGCATCACCAGCGATTCAGGCTGAAGTGCCTGAATCGGCTCATCTTGCGCCAATGCCGACGACTGGTCCTGCTGTATGCCGAACACCGTCACACAAAATTGTTCCAACCCATCCAGCAGCGGTTCTCCCTCTGTCATCGTGTTGCCCAACGCCGCAAATGCCGCCCGAAAATCCGTATTGGCCCGAATCACGCCCAACAGCTGCGGTCCAACCTGCGCAATCCGCTCCGGAAAAGCCCCTTTCCCGATATACATCGTCAGGAACAGAATCACGCACACAGCAAGCTGTAACAGCTGCCTGTTTCCTTCCCGATTTCGTTCCTTTTTACGCTTCTGCGCCGCTCTCTTTGGCGGCTCCAACCGTACCCGCATCCCAATTCCCCCTTTGTCCCAGTTTATTTCCGGGAAAAAGGAAATATGCCGGCAACGCAAAAGGCTGTTCCGCATTTGCGCAACAGCCCTTTGAATACATGTATTGTTATATCCCTTTACAGTTATTCGACCCGTTTCCCTTTCAGGAACACCGCTTTGATATCAAAGTTTTGGTCAAACACCACCACGTCGGCACGGCGTCCAACCTCCAGTTCACCCCGATCGGCACAGCCGCAGGCCTTGGCGGGATTGACCGCCGCCATGACTGCGATGTCCTCCGGGCGCACGCCCATCCGGAACAGATTTTTCGCCCCGTCACTCAGGCACTTGGAGCTTGCGGAGATGGTGCCGTCTTTCAGGGTACACAGGCCGTTCTTCACGTAGACGATGCGGTCACCCATATCATACTCCCCGTCCCCCATACCGCAGAACATGGAGCCATCGCTGACCATAGTCACACCGTCGGCCCCCTTAGCTTTCAGCACAACACGGATGGCAGGAGCCGCCACATGATAGAGGTCGCAAATCAACTCACAGGTCACACGCTCATCATCCAAACCAAGTCCCAGCAAGCCGGGATTGCGGTGATTGAAGCCGTTCATGGCATTGAAGGTATGGGTCAGCCGGGTGGCACCCCAATCCACAGCCTGTTCCGCCTGCTCATAGGTGGCCGCACTGTGCCCCATGGAAACCAGGATCCCCAGTTTAGTACAGGCACGAATGACCTCCTCCGCCCCATCCAGTTCCGGAGCGAGGGTCATGATTTTCAGCTTGCCGTTGGAGGCATTCCACATCTGCTCCAGTGTATTGCAGTCGGGCGCCTGAATGCGGTTTTTGCGCATACCTCCGCCCTTTTCGGGATTGAGGAAAGGCCCTTCTGCATGGACGCCCAGCACCCGTTCGTCTCCGGCAGAGGTCAGGAGGACAAGATCGCGTTCCAGTTCCTCCATAGTCTCACTGCAGGTAGTGGGCAGAATCCCCGTCACCCCGTGCCGGGTCAGCCAGTCCAACGCAGGAGTCAGCGCATCGTCCGACCAGTAAAAGCAAACCCCGTTGGTGCCATGGAGATGGGTGTCGATCAATCCGGGCAGCACATAGCAGCCGGCAGCGTCAAACTCGCCGCTCACCGATGTTTCGGTAATGATTCCGTTTTCAAAGCACAGGTCGGTGTCGTGCATCTTATGGTCGGTGCCGAACACGCTTCCGCCAACGATTCTCATCCCATCTTCCTCCTTCCGGTTTTTGTCCCTTACCAGCGAGCCAACAGAGCCTGAATCTTTTCGTGGATGTCACGCACGGCAGCCTCGTCGCCGGGTTTCAGGCTCAGGAAGGGCGCACGCACGCCGCCCAGCTCCAAACCACGCAGCTGCAGCACCCCCTTGGCGGCGGCGTACAGAGAGCCGATCTTCAGGGTGTCGTAGATGATGGAGGTGATCTCCTTCTGCATGGCAGCGGCCTTCTCCATCTCGCCGGCATTAACCAGAGCGTCCAGCTTCAAAAACGCCTCGGGCATATAGCCGTAAGTGCCGCCAATGCCGCCGGAGGCGCCCATCATGCGGCCGGCCACGTATTGCTCGTCGGGACCATTGAAGATGGCCATGTCCTCGCCACCGGCCATGCGGAACTTCAGAATGTCCTGCACCGAGCCGGAGGAGTTCTTCACGCCGGCAACACGGCCGGTGGCCAGCATCTCCTGCAGCAGTTCCACGGGCAGGTTAAAGCCGTTGGTCGTGCCGGGAATGTTGTAGATGAACAGGGGCACGTTGTCAGTGGCCTCCAGCACATCGCACCAGTACTTGCGCACCACCGGCACCTTCAGACCGTAGTAGAAGCCGGGCACCATGGCGATGGCATCCACGCCCAGCTTCTCGGCATGGCGGGCCAGCTCAATGCTGTCCCGGGTGGAGGGGGCAGCAATGTGGGCGATGATGGTCATCTTGTCTCCAACGGCCTCCACGACGGCCTCCAAAGTGGCCTTGCGCTCTTCCACGTTGTGGAACACGCACTCGCCGGAGCTACCGGTCACATACAAACCTTTGACACCAACGCCGGCATAAAACTCCGCCAGCTTGGATGCCCGTTCACGGGAGATGTCGCCCTTTTCATCGTAACAGGCGTAAAACGCAGGGAATACACCGGCAAACTTCTTATCAACTGCCATTTTCAAGCACCTCTTTCTTATTTCTCAAGCGCCTTTACATAGCGCTGGGTGATCTTCAAGGGACGGGTGATGGCGGAACCCACCACACAGGCGTGCACGCCCTGATCCATAGCCATGCGCAACTGCTCCGGGGAGAAAATGCCGCCCTCGGCCACCACGGGAACGGTCAGGTTTTCCGCCAGCTTGCGCATGAAGTCAAAGTTGGGGGGCGGCATGTGTCGGGTGTCGTCGGTGTAGCCGTTCATGGTGGTGCCAACCAGATCAAAGCCCAGCTCCTGCGCCTGCACCGCCTCCTCATAGGTGGCGCAGTCCGCCATAAACAGCTGATCGGGGTACTTTGCCCGCACCTCAGGGAAGGTTTCGGCGATGCTGCGTCCGTCAGGACGAGGACGGTTGGTGGCGTCCATGGCAATAATCTCAACGCCCACCTCAGCAAGAGCATCCACCTCTTTCATGGTGGGGGTAATACGCACCTTGCAGCCCTCGTAGTCCTGCTTGATCAGGCCGATCAGAGGCAGGGTCGTAGTGGTCTTGATCTCCTTGATGTCCTCCACAGAGTTGCAGCGGATACCCACCGCACCGCCCAGCTGGGCGGCGTAGGCCATGCGGCCCATGATAAAACTGCTGTGCAGCGGCTCATCGGGCAGTGCCTGACAGGACACGATCAAACCACCCTCGATTGCTTCAAATACCTTCTCTTTTTCCATAACACTCACCTGTTCCTTATTTCGTTTCGCTGCTCAGGCAGCCAATTTGTTCCAAATGGTTGGGATTCGCCACGGCCCATCGGGCAAAGACCGCCGCACCGTACATCCCGGCACGGTTGCCAAGCTGCGCCCGGACAAGGCGCACATCTTTCATGAAGGGGCTTCCGTAGCTCCAAAAGCGGTTTTGCACTCTGGTCAGCACGTCCTCTCGCTCCATCACGCCACCGCCAAGCACAAAGCACTCCGGGTCAAAGATGTAGGTCAGACTTCGCAGTCCCTCCACAATTTCGTCTACCCAGCCATCCACAACCGATTCAAGCTCCGGCGTTGTGGGCAACCGGTCAAACAGCTGCCGGGCATTTTCCAGTTCCGGGACAATTTTCTTCCCCTCCCGCACCAAAGCGGTTGTGGCGGCATACTGCTGATACGCCCCGTCCTGATCGTACTTGCCTGGCAGTCCGCCCACGTGGGTGACCATGTAGCCGATCTCACCGGCGATCCCACGCCGTCCGGTCAGCAGCGACCCGTTCAGCACGATGCCGCCGCCCACGCCCGTACCGTAAGTCAGGCACAGGAAATTGCGGCAGCCACGAGCCGCCCCAAAGCAACCCTCGCCAAGGGTGGCGGCGTTGGCGTCGTTCAGCACAAAGACCGGCTTACCGACGGCTTCACGCAGAACCTCACCCACCGCAAACTCCGGTTTTTCCCCCGGCTGCAGCGTGCTGCGAAACAGTACTGTCTGGGTGGCGTGGTCGATCTGTCCGGTCATGGACACCGCCAGCACGTCGTAATCATCATAGGCACTTGCCGCCGCAAGGGCGTGCTGCACCAGTACCGGGGCAGGTCCCGGCTCGGAGGGAAATTCACGCAAATCGAAAAGCCGATCGTTCTCGTCGATCAAAGCGGCCTTGACAGCAGTACCGCCAACGTCCAGTGCAAGAATGTTCACAGCCATTCCCCTTTCTCGCTATGATACACCCTAATTGTAGCACTACAACTTTGGAAATTATAGGCGTTTATTGCCCTGTTTTTTACTCCTGTTGCTTTTTCGAGAAAATATGGTAGAATGTTGTGGGGTGATACGTATGAAAACTGCCATCTTCCTGCGTGAAGTGGGAAAAGACATCATGTACAAAACCTGGCACACCACCAAGTGGAATCTGTTTATCTACTTCCACTCCGACGGCGGTAGCTTAGTCACCGGCGAAAAGGTCTTCCCCATCAAAAAAGGCTCTTTGGCTCTCCTGACCGCCGGCACCTATCATTACACCATGCCCGACGTACCGGAAGAGTACGACCGCACCAAGCTGACCGTTTCCTCTCCCGTATTTGCCAAGGTCTTCGACCTGCTGGTCAAGAATCCAGAGTACAAAGAGTTTTTCGGAAAATCTCTGGTCTACGCCGAGATCCCCCCCGAGCTGCAGTCTGAGGTGGATGAGATTTTCGAGCAGGTCAGCACCAGCATCAACCGGGAAGATAAAGAGCCAATCCTGCTGTCCTGTCTGCTGCAGCTTGTGTACCTGCTCAACCGCTACACTACGGAGAGCACCGCCACCGCAGGTGGCTTTATGGCCCGTGCCATCAAGCACATCAACGAGCATATCGCCACCGATCTGGACATCAACAACATCTGTCAGGTCATTGGCATCAGCAAATATTACTTCTGCCGCCGGTTCAAGGAGCATACGGGCCTGACGGTGATGAAGTACATTCTGCAGACCCGCATCATCCTTGCAAAGAGCGAGCTGGAGAAAACCGCCGCCCCCATCACCGAAATCAGCGAGAAATGCGGCTTCAGCAGTACCTCCTACTTCTGCCGTGCCTTCAAGCAGGAGGTCGGCTGCTCCCCCCTGCATTACCGAAAACAAATGCAGAAAAAGAAATAACAAAACAGCCCTCTGCCGACGGCAGAGGGCTGTTTTTGTTTAATACTCGTAGGTTCTTCTGGCAATACCCAGTTCCTCGTTGGCGGGGATAACCCACACCTTCACTTTGGAGTTTTCCGTAGAAATAATACGCGCTTCGTTGGAGCGCTGTGCGTTCTTCTCCGCATCCAGTTCGATGCCGAAATGCGCCACGGCATGGCAGACCTTTTCCCGCACCAGGGACGAATTCTCGCCGATGCCACCTGTGAACACCAGATGGTCCAGACCGCCCAGTTCGGCGTAGTAGGCGCCCACGTAGTGGATAATACCGGCGCAGTACACGTCAACGGCCAGCTGCGCTCGCTCGTTGCCGCCCTCGGCGGCAATCTGCACGTCACGCAGGTCGTTGCTCACGCCGGAAATACCCAGCAGACCGCCCTGCTTGTCCATACCCTTGGTGATCTCCTCAATACTCATCCCCTGGGACAGCAGGTACGGAATCACGTAGGCGTCGGTGTCGCCAATGCGGTTGGCGTGGATGGGGCCGGCCTGCAGCGAGAAGCCAAAGCTGTTGTCCACGCTGATGCCGTTCTGAATGGCGCACAGCGAGCCGCTGCCGCCCAGATGGCAAGAGATGGCACAGCCCGTTCCGCCGGTCTGCTCGGTCAGCACGTCGGCGATATAGCCGTGGGAGGCGCCGTGGTAGCCCATTCGCTGGATGCCGTACTTCTCATACCACTCGTAAGGAATGCCGTAGATCCGCCGCTCCTTGGGGATGGTGGTGTGGAACGCCGTTTCAAACACGCCCACCAGCTTGACCCCGGGCAGCACCTGCTGAATTTGGCGGATAGCCTCCAGATAGGGGCCGTTGTGGGCAGGCGCCACCACCAAATAGTCCTCCATCGCCTGCAGCACCTCGGCCGTCAGCTCGTGAATGCCGTAAAATCCTTTGGCCAGCACGGTCTTGAAGCCAACGCGCTCGATCTCGGATACGTCGCCGATCACGCCGTTTTCCGGGTCGGTCAGGCAGGATAAATACCGCTTGATACCCTCGGCGTAAGAGGGGATGTTCTGCCCCTCCAGCTGCAGGCTGTAGCCGGTGCCGCGGTTGCCGTAGTGGAAGATAGCGTCGGTTCTGCCCACACGCTCCACCTTGCCCTCGGCCAGCACCACATCCCCCGGCATGTCAAAGAGCTTAAACTTCAAAGATGTACTGCCAACATTGCAAGCCAATACTTTCATTCTTGTTCCCCCCATCTGCGAATTCGCAGGATTTTTCTCTATCATACTACAACTGCGACCAAAAGAACAGAGTAAGTTTCTATCGCACGACAAATTAACATCCCCCCGCATAGCGGGGGGATGTTAATTTAGTCACTGATCAGGTAAAGACGATAGTTTTCCCGATAATTCAACCCAAACGGGCTTATCTCCAATGTCTCCTCTCCACCCTCACTGAGGTAACGACATTGGGTACCACGCTCAATTCCGCTGGCCACGATCTCTCCGCTTTCATCCTCGACATACCAACGGATGTACACACAGGACTTGTATGCGGTCTCCTCAACAAGATCGGTCACAACATACTTCAGTTCAATATCACCCCCGCTGGCAGAAACCACGTCTGTCACAACAATCGTACCGGCATACACAGGATCTTTCGGTGTGACATACATATTACCATATTCATACCAATCGTCGCAATTAGCGAAGAATCTGATAGTTGCAGGCGGCTCAAAATAGGGTGTGCCGCTACGCTGAATTACTTTTACTGTAAAGGAATAGGCCGTTCCGTTCATCGCCGTTGCCGTCAGCTTCGCTGTGCCGGCGTATTTGGTTATGACCTTACTGTTGTCACTGTCAAACCAAGCAACATCAGGATTGGAGCTGGTCCACCGCACAGAAGGATTTTTAATCATTCCGCCATTGACCACGGTGACAACAACGGATTCATAATCATGTGTATCACACGTCATCGTACGTCCATCAAAGGATCCGCTGTACGAATATTTGAGATCAACCGAAATGTCCGTAACCGAGTCAACCGTCTTTTCAAGGGACATCAAGGTCAAGATGCTTTGTTCGCGCGTGTAGTTTTCTTTTGGTGCAAACCGGTTGCCTCCGGTACCATTCATAATACCGGCGCGTTTGGATCGCCCAACAAAATCCTTGGCCCAGGAAGAAATGTCTTGGTTATCCGAAAAATCCGGTGCAGCAGACGGGATCCTTGCGCCCATGGCCTCCGCCAGTCTCACAAGAATGATGGCTGCCATTTCTCTGGTAAGAAGTCCGTCGGGGTCAAAATTTCCACCGCCTACACCACCAACAATCCCCAGACCCGCCATTTTTCGGGCGTTGTAGTCCGCTGTGTCATGAAAGGATTCCATCTTTACAATTTTAGTTCCCATCCGTTTTTCATAGAGGTTAACCGCAAGGGTGCAGAACTCCAAACGAGTAATCGGCTGGTTATACTTGCATTGCAATTCAAATGGAATCAGTCCCTCCTGGATACCGCGCTCTACAGCATCCTGCGCCCAGGAAGCAGGTTCGTTATAGCCCGCCACGTAGGACGGCGAGATATTTATGGCAAGAAAGTCCACCATCTCCTGCACCACATTACGAGACGGCATTTTGTCCGCACTATACCGGACACAACCGTTTGCCTTCATACTTGCGGCAAACTCCACAAGGCTTTTCAAGGTAGTTTCTGTACCGTTGAGATGGCACCCTCTTGTTCCAATATAGTACTTACCATTTTTGTAGCTGCTGGGAACCGCAACTACGCCGGCCTCTTGTTTCACCAGCTTTCCGTTTTTAACCGTAATATAAACGCCGCCGGATCCGTGCACACTTGAATCGTAGTTACCTTCGACAAACAAATAATGTTTTCCACTCCTGTCCGTACAGAATCCAAAGTGCTTCCAACCGTCTATGGATCCACATGTTATCGCTTCCGGAGTGGAAAGCTTCCACCATTCAAAATTATCATACTGCAACGTAACATCGATTTTTTCCAGCGTTCCGTTCTCACAGGTAAGGATGCTGCGGCGGATGTCCTTTTTCTCATCTGCCTCCACAACAAACAAGTCATTAATCCCGTCGCCGGTAAAATCCAACAGATACGCAAACATCACACCGGTTTTCGTCGCACTATAATACTCCCCCATATCCAAAAAAGTATCTTTTTGGAACGGGCGAATACCATACTTCTTGATGCTTGTCTGAAGGTAAGAATAGTACTCCGTATAGGCAGCCACTATCTTTTGCACGGTAGTTTGTGCCGCTGCATTTGCCTGCAAAGGCACCGCAGCGCATAGCATACACAAAATCAGAAACATCGAAACAAACTTTTTCATGACATGACCTCCGGTTTCTAATGGCATTCAGGGTCCTCCCCCAAACCTTTGTCCACTGTTGAAAGGGAACCTCCTGCTCCAATTTCCTACTATTGTAAGTGTGGCGATAAATGTTGTCAAGACACCGTCCCGTACAATTAACACAAACAGCCCCTCCGCCACAGAAACAGAACCGGTTCTCATTCAAAGCAAACCAGATGAAAAACAGAAAATTTCCTCGCTCTATAAGAAACACCAAATAGTGACTTTCTGCATTTTCCGGTTTTGAAAATAACTTGTCAATCTACTATCACGATGTGTTTACCTGGCGCACCTTTAGGTTGTAGGATCTGCGCCGCATCACCAATGCCCTGTGAGCTGTTAGCAATAGAACGCACTCGCACACCTTCTCTCAAATCTCGCAAAAAACAAAAGTGCCGAAAATCAGTAACTTCTACTGATTTTCGGCACTTTTTGGTCCGAGTGCTGAGATTCGAACTCAGGGCCTCTTGAACCCCATTCAAGCGCGATACCAAACTTCGCCACACCCGGAAATGCGACCGGTCAACCCGGACAGCTTGGTTATGATACCACACTGTTCCCCCTTTTGCAAGTCTTTTTTCAAGAATTTTTTACTTTTTTTCAAGGGCGGTCTGCGGCACCTCCCGTTCCAGCTCCCGGCGGCGGACAATCAGCAAGTCATAGAGCCATGCCAGCCGATTCCAAGTGGTTTTATCCATCACTCCGGTGACAGGCAGGCCGGATACCTTTTGCAGCCACATCACGTTGTCGACAGATGCTCCGCTGTGCCACCCGTCCCGGTCGCCCTCCGCAATCCCGTCCACCGCCCCGGACAGGATGCCGAACAAAGTCTGCACCAACACGGCGATATCGTCCTGATCTCCGATTTCCAGTTGGAACGGGCGCACAGGAAAGGCACGCAAGGGGCGTGGGTTGGCTCGTTCCCTTGACCAACCGTCATAGCGGCGCACCACCTCGTCCCACGTGTCGGGATCCACACGCCCGGTTACAGGCAGACCAAATTCCCGCTGGAAGATCATCACCGCCTCCAGCGTTTCCTCCCCAAAGCGCCCATCCGGCACCAAAAAGGGCAGCTCCCCATAGCCGTAGGAAAGCTGCTGCAGCATATGCTGCAGGCTCTCAATGGGTCGCCCAAGCAAAAATACGTCTTCTCTCATACCAACACCTCTCCCCTCTCATCCGATTGCCCCAAGCCGAGCTCCCGCCCGGGATACTGCCGCATACGGCTGCTCAGGCCGTAGTCCACCTGCTCACCCGTGGCAGCGGCACTCTGCGCCGTGACCGGGAAGCGAATCTGACTCTGCAGATAGCGGTTTTCCAGGCTGGCAAAGACCCGATAGACCATGATCCACGTCTGTTCCCCGGCAATGCCATCCTGGGCAAGACCCGCCGCCCGTTGGAAGGCTCGCACCGCATCCTGAGTGGCCGGGCCGTAGCTGCCGTCTACCGCCACATCGGGAATGACGTCATAAAACTCGCTGATGGTACTGAGCATATACTGCAGGGCACTGACCGCCTGACCCGTGCTACCCGGCCCGGTAACACCGGGATACCGGAAGTTGACAGCCGTAAAGCGTTGACCTTTACTGACAAGCTCCGACAAGCGATTGATTGCATTGTAGAGGGACACCATCTTGTACCACGTGGCTTTGCCCACGATACCGTCCGGGGTCAGGCCGAAGATCTGCTGGAACTTCTGCACGGAGCGTTCGGTTTCGGCGTCAAACACGGCGGCGGTGGGCCAGATTTTGGGAATCGCAGGATAATCCTGACTAATGCGGTTGAGCATCACCTGCACGATCAGCACATCTTCTCCACTATCGCCACGGCGCATATTGCGTCCCGGGAAGCTGTCCCTTGGTTGTTGCAAAGGGACGTCGGTGACCAGTTCGATATCGTCGCCATAGTAGTTGCGCAGGATCGCGATGGAGTCGTACCCCTGCTTGGCAAGGTTCTGACTGCCCCACTGGGACAGACCGGCACAGGTCACCGTTGTGCCGTTGCAGAACTTGGCCGCAAGCGGCTCCACAAACCCTTGGCGGCGGATATAGCTGTCAAACACGTCATCCACAATGTTGGAAACACTTTCAAAGATATTGCGTCCACGGATAAACTTTTGGTCGTAGGCCGTGGACGATGTGATATCGAAGTCATAACCTCGGCTGCGGTAATACTGGGTATAGACACGATTCAGAGCAAAAGAGATCTGCGCCAGCACATTGGCACGGATGGCCGCCGGCTCCCACGTAGGGTAAATCTCGCTACTGGCTACGTTCTTGATATAGTCCGGAAAGGACACGGTCACATTCTCCGCATTTTGGGTGGGAGCACCCAAATGGACGGTAATGGTGGTTGGAATATAGGGTGTTACGATTGCCATACCGCCACCTCACAGATTCTGGGGTGAGATGGGACGCACGTCGGTGCGCTCGGTCCAGCTCTCTCCCGCTATCAGCGGATTCAGTTCCACCTGCTGTTGGGTCTGTTGACCGGCAAAGACCTGCACTTCCTCCAGCCAGGTGACCTCATATCCCGGGTGCTCCACCCACACGTCCACCACCGCAAAGGGCTGTGCCGCCCCGTCGGGACCGGTACTTTCACTTGCCGGCGGCGCATCCACCTTGACCGGACGGATGTTGCCGCTGTCATCCGTATCCTGCAGGGAAATCAGCTGATACTTCCTGTCCCGACCGCGGGTGGCCACCATAACTGTCGCCCCCACCACCGGGATTTCTGCCTGTGATGCGTATACCCGCACATGTAACGTGCCCGATTGCGCCATAATCTGCCTCCTTTGCGGCATGCGCCGCCCGTTTCCCCATACTATGAAGCCAAGAGCAGACAGGTGCAAAAAGGGCGTGGTCGCACGACCACGCCCTTAAGATTATTTTGTTTTATGCAGAAAGGAGAATTTCGTTTCCGAACACAGCACGGCTACGAAGATGACCCCAAATCCGGCCAGCATCACCGGCGTGACCACGTCGTGGTAGAACAGCACGGAGAACAGCACGCCGAACACCGACTCCAGCGACAGGATGACCGAAGCGGAGGCTGGGTCAGACCAGATCTGACCCACGTTCTGGAACAGCAGCGCCACCGTTGTGGGCATCACGCACAGGTAGGCCAGGGGCAGGAATACCGACGGGTCTTGCAGCGCCTGGGCAGGAAAGGTTTCAAAGCTCAAGCCGCCGATCCACGCATACACAGCCGCAAAGGCAAACTGAAGCATGGTCAGCAGGTAGATATCCCGCCCCTGTGAGGTTTTTTCCACCGCAATGATGTGGGCGGCGTAGAAGCCGGCGGCGATCAGGGTCAGCAGATCACCGGAAGCGATGGTCAGGTCGCCATTCAGGGACACAAGACCAACACCGGTGACGCACAGCACAGCGGCGATGATGTTATATCGGTCGGGACGGCGTTTCATCACCGCCCAGTACAGGAACGGAACAAGCACGCAGTAAACAGCCGTCAGAAAGGCGTTCTTAGACGGTGTCGTCCGTTCCAGACCAAACGTTTGAATCAAATATGCCAAAAACAGAAATGCACCGATGACAGCGCCGCGCCAAAGGTAATCCCAACTGAAGTCACGCCACTTCTTCCAGCACACAAGCGCCATCAAACACGCACCACCGGTAAACCGGATAGCCAGCAGCATGAACACCGGCATCACGTCCAGCGTGTTCTTCATGATGAAGAAGGACGTACCCCATATAATTGCCGCCGCAAACAGCATTGGCTTTGCAAGTTTTCGCATCACATTGGCACTCATTTCGCACTCTCCGTTTTGGTCTTCGTGGGGTATTTTAACAGAAAACGCCCGCATGCGCAAGCATAATATACCGGTCACTATTCGAAAAGCACTTTCACTTTACACTCGTTCTGTTTCTCTTAGTTGCAAGTATTCCTTCAGGCTTTTTATTGCCTGTGGTGACAGGAACAACAATGCCGTCAGGTTAGGCAGCGCCATCAGGGCTGAAAACAGGTCCACCGCCTGCCACACCAACTCGGACGGGGCAACACTGCCCAAAACGCAGGCGGCGAGAAATGCCGCCACCCAAATCGGGCGCAAGCGGGGGCTCTCCACCAACCAGTCCAGCGCCGCCTGCCCGTAGAAGCTCCAACCCAGAACGGAGGAAAATGCAAACAACACCACGCTGACCTCTACGATCCACTCTCCTATCGATCCAAGAGCACTTCCAAAGGAGTCCGCTGCCAGTTGCACGCCGATGTCCGTTCCAACGCTCGCCATCTCCGGGTCATAAACCCCGGCACACAAGATGACCAGCGCCGTAGCGGTACAGACCACCAAGGTGGCAAAAAACACCTCAAAGATGCCCCACATCCCCTGCTCGCCCGGTTGCTTCGTGTCCGCATTTGCGTGTGCAATGGCGGTAGAACCCATACCGGCCTCGTTGGTAAACACACCACGGGCAAATCCGTATCGCATGGCGGTCCACGCACCGACACCACCGATTCCCGCAGACGGCGTCAAAGCGCTCTTTACAATCAGCATAAATGCTCCCGGCAGACGATCTCGGCAGACCCAAAGCGCCATCCCAGCACCTGTTAGAAACACCACCGCCATGACCGGCATCAGCAACTGGCTGACCCGGGCAATACGTCCAATTCCTCCAATCAAAATTGCTCCGGCGAGCACCGCAACCGCAATGCCGACCCACAATCGGTTTGTCCCTACGGCAGCATCCAGGCTCTGTGCGATGGCGCTGGTCTGCACCATGCCACCGCCCACCAACGCCCCTCCGATGCAAGCTACGGTAAACCAAACCGCCAAAAAGCGGCTTTTCATCCCTTGCGCTATGTAGTACATCGGTCCCCCACGCCAGGTTCCGTCTGTCCCAGGCCGCCGCCAATACAGGGTGAGTATTTTCTCGGCGCAACCGGTCATCATACCCAGCAGTGCACTGATCCACATCCAAAGCACCGCACCCGGCCCGCCAAACCAAATGGCCGTGGCAACTCCGGCCACGCTGCCTGTCCCGATGGTGGATGCCAATGCGGTGGTCAGTGCCTGAAGCCTTGTGATGCCGCTCCCCTGTCGCCTGCCTGCATGGACAAGGCTTCCTGCCGTATCCCCCAGCCATCGCCGCAACCCAAACAACTGAAAAAAACCGGTACGAAGCGAAAAATACAGCCCCACCAGCATAAACAACCCCAGCAGCCACGGAAACCACATGAAGTCCGCCACATGCGCCACGAAATCCAAACTCCTCGCCTCCTGTGTAAACGGATATGTGCGCTGAGCCGCCGCCATGCCTCCCCAGCCGCTTCTTCATTCAAAATACCCCTTTACTTTCACAGACTAATTTGATAAAATGTAGGATGTAAAATTTCGTGTTTGCCGCCTTTGGCAGGAAAGGATGCTGCACCATGAAGTTCCCCGCAAAAAAAGAATCTAATGATATCCTGTATCAGGCAATTCTAAGTCTGAACAACATGGACGAGTGCCGTCGTTTCTTCCGTGACCTGTGCTCCATATCCGAGCTGCGGGCCATGGAGCAGCGCATGGAAGTGGCTCTGCTGCTGGACGAGGGTATGATCTACAACGACATCCTGTCCCGAACCGGCGCCTCCAGCGCCACCATCAGCCGGGTCAATCGCGCCCTGCAGTACGGCGACGACGGCTATCAAACCGTCATTCCCCGTCTGCGTGAAAAGGTGAACAATGGCGAGCTATGATTTTTTGGCCGGTTGCTATGACCGACTGACCTGGGATGTGGACTACTCCAGCTGGGCCGACTACATCCAGCGGCATTTTGACCGCCGCAGTCTGCCCGGAAACACCGTACTGGACCTGGCCTGCGGCACGGGTTCGCTGACGTGGGAGCTGGCACGGCGCGGGTACGAGATGATCGGCGTTGACCTGTCCCCGGATATGCTGGCACAGGCGGCGGATAAGGCCGATCCCGGCGTGGACGTGCCCCCTATTTTCCTGTGTCAGAGCATGGACAAACTGGACTTGTACGGCACTATCGATGCCTGTGTGTGCTGTTTGGACAGTGTAAACTACGTCACCAGCCCCAAGAAGCTTCAAAAGGCTTTTGAACGGGTTCATTTATTCATGATGCCCGGCGGTCTGTTTATTTTCGACTTCAACACCCCCGCCAAACTGCAGGCTATGGATGGTCAGGTCTTCCTGGACGAGACCGAGGACACCTACTGCGTGTGGCGTGGCGAGTACTCCCCCCGTCGGCGCATCTGTTCCTACTTCATGGACATCTTTGCGTTTGACGAGGAAACCGGTCTTTGGGACCGTGGTGAAGAGCTGCACGAGGAATACGCCTACACCCCCGAGGAGCTGACCCAATTCCTGCACAACGCCGGTTTCCGTGATGTGCGGCAGTATGGCGAGCTGTCCATGCGCCGCCCCTCCCCCGACGCACAGCGCATTTTCTTTGTAGCAAGAAAGGACTCTTAATTATGGTAGACGAAATTGTCAGAGCAATTACCGGCGACGGACTGATCCAGGCCGCCGCCATCACGGGCCGCAACATTGTGGAGCGGGCTCGCAACATTCACACTACCCTGCCCGTGGCAACCGCTGCTTTGGGTCGTGCCCTGCTGGCTGCCGGACTGATGGGCGATGCCCTGAAGACGGAAAACGGCTCTCTTACCCTGCAAATTAAGGGCGGCGGACCCTTGGGCACGATCCTTGCCGTGTCCGACAACCACGGCAACGTCCGTGGCTACGTGCAGAACCCCGACGTGGCACTCATGGAGATTGAGCCGGGCAAGCTGGACATCGGCACCGCCGTGGGCGAGACCGGCACCCTGACCGTCATCAAGGATCTGGGCATGAAAGAACCCTACATCGGCAGCATCGGTATGTTCACCGGCGAGATTGCCGACGATATTGCCATGTACTTTGTGGAAAGCGAGCAGATCCCCACCGCCTGCGCCCTTGGCGTGCGGGTGGACACCGACCAGTCCGTCATTGCCGCCGGCGGCTATCTCATTCAGCTGCTGCCCGGCGCCGACGAGAGCATGATCGAAAAGATTGAAAAGGGCGTGCGTGGGCTTGGCTCCGTGAGCAAGGCTCTGCTGGACGGTCTGGATGCGGAAGGTCTGCTGCGTGCTGTGCTGTCCGATTTCGAGCTGGAAGTGCTGGAGCGGCACCCGGTAGAATACCGCTGCTACTGCAGCCGGGACCGTGTGGAGCGTGCCCTCATCAGCATGGGCCGCGAGGAGCTGTCCGAAATGATCGAAGAGCAGGGTCAGGCGGAGCTTTCCTGCCAGTTCTGCGACAAGCTTTATAGCTTTACATGTGACGAATTAGAATCTCTTTTGGCCAATATGTGAGGTATGAGCATGGATTTTGAACGACTGATTGAAGATCGCTATTCCGTACGAAGCTTTAAGTCCGAACATCTGCCCCAAGCCGTGATCGACAAAATTATCGCCGCCGGACACAAGGCGCCCACCGGCTGCAACTACCAGCCCCAACGGATTTTGGTCCTGAATACCGATGCGTCCATCGAAAAACTGAAAACCTGTACCAAGTGCCATTTCAACGCTCCCACTGCCCTGCTTGTGTGCCATAACGCAAACGAAAGCTGGAAGCGCGTTTATGACGGGGCACTCTCCTCCCCGGTGGACGCCTCCATCGTCACCACCTATATGATGCTGGCGGCGCAGAACGAAGGGGTCGGCTCCTGCTGGGTCATGCACTTCAACCCAACCGCCATGCGGGAGCAGTTCCACATCCCCGAACACATTGAGCCGGTGGCGTTGCTGGTACTGGGCTATCCCTCCGATACATCGAAGCCTATCGACATGCACTTCGCCTTCCGTCCCACAGAAGAAACCGTTTTCTACGATACATTCTAACCAAAACAACAAAAAACCCCCGTGCCTGCGGCACGGGGGTTTCATTATGTATCAGTCCTTCAGACCGTACAGGTTCATGGCATTGTTGTAGAAGATATCCTCGATCTGGGTCTGATCCAGGTTCAGCAGGGTTGCCGTCTGCTTGAAGGCCAGCATCGCCTGTAGGGTGTACAGACAGGGCTTCAGCCCCTTCTCCTCAAACGCCTGCTCCATACCGGCATAGGTAGCACCGGTGATCCAAATGAAGCTGTCGCCGATGGACAGGGATCGACCACGATACTTGCACACGGGGTAGTCACTGCCCCACATGACCTTCTTGCCGGCGGTACGCATAATGCAAGCGGCGATGGGCCCCACCTCGCAGATGGCGGAAATATCATACCATACGTTGTCGATATGGGCAATTTTGTCGATAGTCTCGATGGTATTCCAGCTGGCAAAGCCACGGGCACAGTGGGCCAGCACCAGCTTTGCATCGGGATAACGGGCGGTCATCTTCTGAATATAGGCCAGGTTATCGGGGTCTGCCAAGGCCGTGGGCCGCATCATGTGCAGGCAGATAGGCCGCTTGAGCTGATTTGCCACCGTCCACTGTGCCTCGGACAGGAAGTCACTGATAGCGACGGTATTCCCCGGAATATTCGCCGTGGTGGAGTAGCACTTGATGCCAACCATCTGGGGGCGGGACAGCACCTCGGCAATTTGCTCTTCGGTATCGTCAGGCCCGATAAAGGCGGAACCCACGCAGTTGGGTGCCTTGGCCAGCTGGGCACTGAGGTAGTCGTTGATCTCCCGGCGTCCCTCAATGGAGCGCACATTGGGGCCGGTCACCTCCGCAAGGGCGTTGAGCCGGATGTTGGATGGATTGCCCAGCAAGGGTGCCATCCACTCGCAGTAAGTTTCGTAGGTCTGCGGCTCGTTGGACAGGCCACCGGCGGGATTCAGGTGGGCATGGGAATCAAACACATTGTCGGGAACGAAATCACCGATGATTTCCAGTACACGGCGGTCCCCCTCAGTCAGTTCAAGCTTATTTTGTTTGTAATCGTTGGGATTCATCTTATTTTCTCCTCACATCAGCGGTTCAGCAAATAGTCACACTGCACGATCTTTTCCATCAACGCAGAACGGGGCACATAGTAATGGTTGGCCGCTTCATAGCCCACAGCGCTATTACGCAGGGCGATTTCAAGTGCGAGTTTGGTCTGCTCCAGCTCGTCCTCCACCAGTTTCTTCATGGCCTCGGTATCGGCATTGCTGTCACGATGGATGGTGTAGTCAATCTGATTGGCCGAGCAGGCAAACAGGGTGTAGCCGTAATAGGCCATGTCCTTGAATTCGCACTCGGGCATATCTTCAATCAGCTTCAGCCCCTCTTCCCACTTACTGCGCACCTTATGGAATTGATCCTGAAAGACATCCAACGGATAGAAATGGCGCCAACGCTCCAAATCGTCATAAGGGTAACAGGTCATGGTGGCAGACATACCGGAGGGTTCGGGATAGAACAGGTTACCGGCACCGGTGTTGGCCGGGCCAAAGTACATGGGCTGAATACCAAACGGGAATTCGGCAAATGCTTCGCAGAAGCGGTTGCTTGCCTCCTTCACCCTGTCCGCCCACAAGCCAAAGTTCTCGTTGATGGTTCTGTCAAAGGCGGTCTCCCCCGCCCCATCCACATCTTCAAAGAAATAGGACGCAGCGATATGCAGGTTGTCGGAGATGTAGCCTCCGTGAGTCCAGGACAGCATCAAGTTCTCCACCCCGGCATTGACCAAATTGGAGATGTGCCGATCCACGTTGCCGAACACGGGCAGGAACGGCGCAGTGGCACACTCCCAAGAGGTGTTGACCTGTACCTTTGCCATAGTCTTCAGACCGCCGGCATTGGCAAGGCTCCACTCATCCCGGGTCGACCGGCTGGGTCCAACCTGGGACAAGGCATAGTCCCCCACCAAGCTGTCCACGCCGCCGATGCTGATGGGCATGGCAGTCTCACTGACCTGCAGGTAAATCACGTCGTTGGGCAGCATAC
The DNA here is from genome assembly GCA_045601985.1 of Lawsonibacter sp. Taxonomy (GTDB): domain Bacteria; phylum Bacillota; class Clostridia; order Oscillospirales; family Oscillospiraceae; genus Lawsonibacter. Next base: position 24,198 of record JAZSAQ010000080.1, read on the forward strand.
CGATCAGTCGTTTCAAATCACCATCCTTGAAATCCTTTGAAAAACACCAAGCATACAGAATGATGTTGATTTTATCATTGACATCACGCACACCCTGACGGATAGCGCTCAACACATCATACAACGTGTCCGACATTTCCCGTTTTGCGCAGGTGGGGCACATCTTGACCACCCTGGTGTTTTGGCTCTTTGCATATCCATTTGCGTAGCAGGTGGTGTTATTCTCCGACTGAGTCAGCACAATAAAACCACCGATATTGGGCACTGCAGTGCACAGGGTACGCATGGAATCACGCAGATACTGATGAACCCGCTTGTGAGAGGAACACAGCGTCGCCACATGGGGCGTGTCATAGCGCATGGTCCCCTTCATGTCCGGGTGCGCCTCAAAAAATTCTACAGGCAGCTGACGAGGCTCGTTGATGTACATATAGACCTTCACGCCGTAGCGGGCACAGCGGTTGCACAGGTCAGCCAAGGTCTTCAGACGTTTCTCCCACCCCTCACTCCGGCCCGGCATAAATGGATGGGGTGTCAGCTGTGCCAGCAGACCCTGAATCCATACGCCGTTGACTCCGGCCCGGCCATAGGCGGCAAGCAGCTCATCCGGGAAGGAGATTCGGGTATCGCACTCCAGCACGTCGGTGTACAGACCGCTGAAGGAGTAGATGTACCGGATCTTGACTTTCGTTCTGCGCTTGATGCTCATGCGATCAAATGCAAACTTACCCGTTCGTTCCGCCTGATTTTCCAGCACATACAGACCACGCAGAGCACCGGTGGCCGTGCCGGCACGGATGGTGATCTTATCGTTGGTAACCGTGACTTCGTGATACTCCTCATCCGTAATGGACTTGTCCAGCATAATGGTAATGCCTTGCGTTCCGTCCTCGGCAAACTTCACACCATACTCGGCGGCAAAGGTACGGAAATCCTCAATCATTTCCAGCAGAAGCACATCATCGGTGGGATAGCGCAGATACCAGTTGCTGTCCACTTTTACCTCGCCCTCTTTGTTGGCGCACAGGGGCGCATAGCGATGCTTGTTGTAAAAATCGAACGGCTGCTCAAAACCATGGGCCAGGAGGGGCGCCACGTACTTATCCATGGCGGCCTTGATCTCACGGGTACGAGCCACCTCTTCTTTGCTCAATTCCCGAAAGTAAACCGGGGCACAATCGCACTTCTCGCCCAGCTTATAGTCCAGGAAGTCGTCCTCTTTCAGAATAAACTTCAAGCGCTCTTCGGTATAGTCCAGCAACTGCAAAATTTGCTCGTAGGGCAGCACGTTCCAGATGGCACGCAGAATGGTGATGTAACCACGGGAATGCCACTTGTCCAAGAACACCTGCTCCCCCAGCCCCATGTCGGCAGCAGCCTTCTTTACCTTCACCTCGGTGGTGTGCAGAACCTGAGCCAGTTTTGCTGCCGGAACGCACTCCCAAAGGCGAAAAATGACCGTCTGATACGTAGCTGGAAAATGAGTGACCGCAAGGGTCTTGCCCAGCGTGGGCGCAGGATTGATTGCCATAATCAAACACCTCTCTGCAGCGCATATGCGCAACGTTTACCATACTCTAACACCATATCGGTCAAATGGCAAGTTACATTTTGATTGTCGCTTTACGCTCCTATTTCCATCCTACCACACTTTACCACACTCCGCCATCCTCTTTCACAGCAAAAAGTTAACTTTCGTGATGTTTCTCTTGTGATTCGACTCTAAAACATTTATACTGTTATCAACATCTGTTAGGAGCGTGAATTTATGCTGCAATTTATTTGCTACCCCAAATGCACCACCTGCCAAAAAGCCCGCATGTGGTTGGACGAGAACCAAATCGAATATGAGTTCCGGAATATCAAATCGGACAATCCGTCCCTTTCCGAGCTGACCGCCTGGCATGAATTGACCGGTCTGCCTCTGAAAAAGCTTTTCAACACCAGCGGTCTGCTTTATAAGTCCATGGACCTGAAAAACAAGCTCCCCTCTATGACCGACAACGAAATGCTTGCCCTGCTCGCCTCCGACGGTTTGCTGGTAAAGCGTCCTTTGCTGGTCGGTGACCGTTTTGTGCTGGTCGGCTTTAAGCAAGCAGATTGGGAGGCACGGCTGAAGTAAGATAGTCCAAATACAAGCAAAAAAAAGACCTGAAATCTTACGATTTCAGGTCTTTTTGGTGGAGATAAGCGGGATCGAACCGCTGACCTCTTGAATGCCATTCAAGCGCTCTCCCAGCTGAGCTATACCCCCATATACAGTTGGTGTTTCATCGGCTCTCGCCTCAACGCAAGGCATATCATAGCAGACTTCTTCCCGCTTGTCAACAGAAATTTTATGTCGAAATGAACAAAACTTTTCTCGTTTTTGCGCTTGCCTTTTTCGTCTTCACGGCTTGTTTTTTTATATAAAAGGATTATACTTGTGTAGCTTAATTATTATAGTGGTAAATTTCGGCTTTTATTCAATTACCACACATTCGGAGGAATAAACTCATGGCTACTTTGCTCTCTGTTTCCATCGCCCTTTTGGCGGGTCTTTTGATGACCCGCCTCCTCAAACCTTTGAAAATGCCTGACGTCACAGCTTATCTGCTGGCCGGCGTTTTGGTTGGGCCCTTTTGCCTCGGTCTGTTCGGTATCGGCGGCCTCGGTTTCACCAGCATGGAGGCTGTGGAGGCGCTGTCTCTTGTGTCCAGTGTAGCACTTGGTTTCATTGCCTTCTCTATTGGTAATGAGTTCCGTTTGGAGGAGTTGAAGCACATCGGCCATCAGGCCGTTGTTGTCGGTATCTTCCAGGCACTGGTCGCCACCCTGTTTGTCGATGCCGCTCTGCTCGGTATGTACTTCACCTTTGGTAAGGACTTGATTTCCGCCCCTCAGGCCATCATTTTGGGCGCCATTGCCACTGCCACCGCCCCTGCCGCCACCCTGATGGTGGTTCGCCAGTACAAGGCCAAAGGTCCCGTTACCGACCTGCTGCTGCCCGTGGTCGCCTTGGACGACGCCGTGGGTCTGATCATTTTTGCGGTATCCTTCGGCGTGGCTCGCACCATGATCAGTGGTACCACCGATCTCATTGCCATCTTCCTCAACCCCCTGATCGAGATTTTCGCCTCCCTGCTTTTGGGCGCTGTGATGGGCTGGCTGCTGACCCAGCTGGAAAAGCTGTTCCACTCCAACACCAACCGTCTGAGCATGACCATTGCGTTCGTGTTCCTGACCGTTTCCCTGTCTATGCTCAAGTTCGAAATCGGCGCCGTTCATATCGGTTTCTCCTCCCTGTTGGTGTGCATGATGCTGGGTACTGTATTCTGCAATATCTGCCCCCTGTCCGAAGATCTGATGGAAAAATCCGACCGTTGGACCGCCCCCCTGTTTGCCCTGTTCTTCGTCATCAGCGGCGCTGAACTGGAGTTGAACGTGTTTGCCCATCTGTCCATCGTGGCTATCGGTGTTGTCTATATTCTGTTCCGCTCCGCCGGCAAGATTTTCGGTGCCTTCCTCAGCACCAAGTGGACCCACTGTTCCCCTGCCGCCTGCAAATATCTGGGCATCACCCTGCTGCCTCAGGCCGGCGTGGCGCTCGGTATGTGCACACTGGCTGCCAAAGAGCTGGGCAGCGACGGCAACCTGATCCGTAACATCACCCTGTTCGCCGTGCTGATTTACGAGCTGGTCGGTCCTATGATGACCAAGTGGGCTTTGACCCGTGCCGGCGACATCCAACCCATGTCCGAAGATGTCAAAAACCGCCGCAAGCTCAAACTGGAAAACGCCAAGAAGTAAACTTTGTACAACGGGTCGGAACTGCGTTTCCGACCCGTTCTTTTTTACGCAAAGCAGATTTACAAACTTTGCTGATAAATGTCACTTTTTCTCTTTACTATTACACTTTAATGTGTTAACATATTTAGTAATCATGCGGCCCAAGTGCCGCCGCTTGGAAGGAGAAACATCATGGCAAAGGTAGAGCGCAAAGAGCGCAGTATTGCGCTGTATGAAACCATACTGAAGCTGAAGGACCTGGACGAGTGTTGCCGCTTTTTTGACGACTTGTGCACCCCTACGGAGCTTCGCTCCATGGAGCAGCGCTTTGATGTAGCCGTCTATCTCAAGCAGGGGCTGGTCTATCTGGACATTCTGGAGAAGACCGGTGCCAGCAGCGCTACCATCAGCCGTGTGCGCCGATCCATGCTGGATGGCGGCGCCGGTGGCGTGGTGGGCCATGTCATCGACCGGGTAAACGAAGAAAAAGAAAGCTAACCAAGAAAAGAGGATGAACCAATCATGAAACAGCTTATGCTGGGCAATGCTGCTGTTGCCCGTGGTCTGTATGAGGGTGGCTGCTGTGTGATTTCCAGCTACCCCGGCACCCCCAGCACCGAAATCACTGAGGAGGCCGTCAAGTTCGACGCCATCTACTGCGAGTGGGCCCCCAATGAAAAAGTTGCCATGGAGGCCGCCTTCGGCGCCTGTCTTGCCGGCAAGCGTTCCTTCTGTGCTATGAAGCACGTAGGTCTGAACGTGGCTGCTGACCCCCTGTACACCATGTCCTACACCGGTGTCAACGCCGGCATGGTCATCGGCGTGGCCGACGATGCGGGTATGCACTCCTCCCAGAACGAGCAGGACTCCCGCCACCACGCCATTGCTGCCAAGGTCCCTATGCTGGAGCCCTCCGACTCCGCCGAGTCTTTGGCTTTCGCCAAGCTGGCCTTTGAGCTGTCCGAGCAGTTTGACCCCCCCGTGTTGCTGAAGATGTGCACCCGTGTGGCCCACTCTCAGTCCCTTGTGGAGCTGTCCGACCGTGTGGAGCAGCCCGTCAAGACCTACGAGAAAAACATGGGCAAGTTCGTCATGATGCCCGGCAACGCCATCCGCCGCCACCCCGTGGTGGAGCAGCGCACCGCCGACCTGACCGAGTGGGCCGAGACCGCTCCCATCAACCGTGTGGAAATGGGCGGCACCGAGCTTGGCGTCATCACCTCCTCCACCAGCTATCAATACGTGAAGGAAGTGTTCGGCGACAGCGTCAGTGTACTGAAACTGGGCATGGCGAATCCCCTGCCCGTCAAGCTCATCCGTGACTTCGCCGCCAAAGTCAAGAAGGTGGTTGTGGTCGAGGAACTGGATCCCATCATTGAAACCCACTGTCGTCAGCTTGGCATTGAGGTGTCTGGCAAGGACATGCTGCCCATTACCGGCGAGTTCTGCCAGAATCTCGTGGCCGAGAAGCTGGGTGGCGAGGTTCACACCGGCAAGGCTTTGGAAGATGTCATTCCTCCCCGTCCTCCCGTCATGTGCGCCGGTTGCCCCCACCGCGGTCTGTTCTACACCCTGAACAAGAACAAGTGCACCGTTTTGGGTGACATCGGCTGTTACACTCTGGGCGCTGTTGCCCCCCTCGCCGCCATGGACATGACTCTGTGCATGGGCGCTTCCGTGTCCGCTGTCCACGGCTTTAACAAAGCGCTGGACAACAAGGCCGGCAACGTAGTTGCCGTCATCGGTGACTCCACCTTCATGCACTCCGGCATGACCGGTCTTGCCAACATCGCTTACAACGGTTCCAACTCCACTGTCATCATCGTGGACAACTCCATCACCGGCATGACCGGCCACCAGCAGAACCCCACCACCGGCTACAACATCAAGGGTGATCCCGCCGGCAAGATTGATTTAGAGGCTCTGTGCCGTGCCATGGGCTTTGAGCGTGTGCGTGTGGTGGATCCCTACGACCTGAAGGCCTGCGACACCGTTTTGAAAGAGGAGCTGGCTGCCGCTGCCCCATCCGTCATCATTTCCCGCCGTCCCTGTGCCCTGCTCAAGTCCGTCAAACACAACGCCCCCCTGTCTGTGGACACCGACAAGTGCCGCAGCTGTAAGGCTTGCATGAAGATCGGCTGCCCCGCCATCTCCATGAAGGGCGGTAAGGCTCATGTGGACACCACCCTGTGCGTTGGCTGCAGCGTGTGTGAACAGCTGTGTGCCTTTGGCGCATTCAAGAGCACCAAATAAGGAGGGTTGGAAAGATGAAAACAAAAAATGTTATGATCGTCGGTGTGGGCGGACAGGGTTCTCTGCTGGCCTCCAAGCTGCTGGGTCATCTGCTGATGGGTCAGGGCTACGACGTTAAGGTTTCCGAGGTTCACGGCATGTGCCAGCGTGGCGGCAGCGTGGTCACCTATGTACGCTACGGCGACAAGGTCTTCTCCCCTGTCATCGACAAGGGCGAGGCGGACTACATTGTTTCGTTCGAACTGTTGGAGGCCGCCCGTTGGCTGAGCTACCTCAAACCCGACGGACAGATCGTTACCTCCACCCAGCAGGTGGATCCCATGCCTGTCATCACCGGTGTGGCAGAGTACCCCACCGATCTGGTCAATAAGATGCTGGCTACCGGTGCCAAGGTGGATGCGCTGGATTGTCTGGCTTTGGCCGAGCAGGCCGGCAGCTCCAAGGCGGTCAACCTGGTTCTGTTGGGTCGCCTGTCCCACTACTTTGACCTGCCTGACGAGGCATGGCAGAAGTCCATTGAAGCCTGTGTCCCTGCCAAGTTCCTCGAATTGAACAAGAAAGCATTTGAATTTGGTAAGAACGCCTGATTTCCTCATATTTTTACAGAAAGGTTCTGAATCCCATGGAGAGATATTTCCAACCCGAAATCGAAACTATGCCCCGTGAGCAGCTGCGCAAGCTGCAGGACGAGCGTCTGGTCAAACAGGTCAAGCACGTTTGGGACAATGTCCCCTACTACCGTGCCAAGATGGAAGCCAAAGGTGTTACCCCCGATGATATCAAGGGGATCGCCGACCTGCACAAGCTGCCCTTCGTCACCAAGGCTGATCTGCGGGATGCCTATCCCTACGGCCTGATGGGCAAGCCTAAGAGCGAGTGCGTGCGCATCCACTCCACTTCCGGCACTACCGGTAAGCGTGTGATGGCCTTCTATACCCAGCACGATGTGGATCTGTGGGAGGACTGCTGCGCCCGAGCCCTGACCGCCGCCGGTGCCACCAAAGAGGACGTTTGTCAGGTCGCCTACGGTTACGGTCTGTTTACCGGCGGCGCCGGTCTCCACGGTGGCTCCCACAAAGTCGGCTGCCTGACCATCCCCATCTCTTCCGGTAATACCGAACGGCAGATTGGTTTCATGCAGGACCTCTCCTCTACTATCCTCTGCTGCACCCCCTCCTATGCCGCCTATCTGGGCGAGACCATGAAGGAGATGGGTCTTGGCCCTGACGACATTCCCCTGAAGGCCGGCATCTTCGGTGCCGAGGCCTGGTCGGAGGAAATGCGTCAGGATATTCAGAAAACGTTGGGCATCAAAGCCTACGACATCTACGGTCTGACCGAGCTGTCCGGCCCTGGCGTAGCCTTTGAGTGTTCTGCCCAGCAGGGTATGCACATCAACGAAGATCACTTCGTTGCCGAAATCATCGACCCTGACACCGGCGAGGTGCTTCCCGAGGGTTCCAAGGGCGAATTGGTGTTCACCTCTCTGACCAAGGAAGCTTTCCCCCTGCTGCGTTACCGCACCCGTGATATCTGCCAGTTGAATTACGAACTCTGTTCCTGCGGCCGCACCCACGTGCGCATGGCCAAGCCCATGGGTCGCAGCGACGATATGCTCATCATCCGCGGCGTCAACGTCTTCCCCTCTCAGATTGAAACCGTCCTGCTGAACAACGGCTATGCCGCCAACTACCAGATCATCGTGGATCGTGTCAACCACACCGACACACTGGAAGTCCGGGTGGAAATGACTCCCGAGATGTTCACCGACAATCTGGGTGAGATCGACAAGCGGCAGAAGCAGCTTGTGGAGGGCCTGCGCTCCATGCTGGGTCTGTCTGCCAAGGTCAAGCTGGTAGCTCCCAAGTCCATTGTCCGCAGCGAGGGCAAGGCCGTTCGTATCATCGACAACCGCAAAATTTAACAGGAGGTGCCGTCATGAGTGTCAAGCAGATTTCCGTCTTTTTGGAGAATAAACCCGGCGAGCTGAACGCCCTGACCGGCGTGCTGGCCGATCACAACATCGATATGCGTGCCATGTCCCTGTCCGAGACCAACGAATTCGGCATTGCCCGTCTCATTGTTGACCGTCCTCTGGACACCGCCACCGTCCTCAAGGATGCCGGCTATGTGTGCACGGTCACCTCTGTGCTGGCTGTGGCCATCCCCCACATTCCCGGCGGCTTGAATCAGGTGCTGAACGTACTTTCCGAGGCCGGCATCAATCTGGAGTACGGCTACGCCTTCCTGGGCGGCCAGAAGGACTCCGCCTCCATGGTCTTCCCTCTCACCGACAATGCCTCCGCCACTGCCGCCCTGTCTGCCAAGGGCATCCGCGTGGTTGAGCCCGGCCAGCTAGAGAATCTCTGATCTATACCAAATCCGATCCCCACAGA
>JAZSAQ010000081.1:0-12956 GCA_045601985.1 Lawsonibacter sp.
TTAGAAACGCACCAGACCGGGGCTGATGCCGGCGGCGGCCAGCTCCGCATCGTTCATCTGGCGGTGGGTGGCGGAGGCAGGGTGCAGCACGCAGGTTTTGGCATCGGCCACGTGGGTGGCGATGGAGGCAAGCTGCAGACCGGCCATAAAGGTCTCCGCTGCGGCACGGCCGCCCTTCACACCGAAGGACACGACGCCGCAGGTGCCGTTGGGCATGTACTTTTGAGCCAGGGCGTACTCCTTGTCCCCCTCCAGACCGGGGTAGCGCACCCAGGCCACCTTGGGGTGATTCTTCAGGTACTTGGCCACGGCCAAACCATTTTCGCAATGCTTGGCCATACGCAGGGGCAGGGTCTCCATACCCACGTTCAGCAGATAGGCGTTCATGGGTGCAGGAATGGCACCGAAGTCACGCATCAGCTGGGCGGTGCACTTGGTGATAAAGGCGCCCTCCAGACCGAAGCGCTCGGTGTAGGTCACACCGTGGTAGCTCTCGTCGGGGGTGCACAGACCGGCAAACTTGTCGGGATACTTCGTCCAGTCGAACTTGCCGCTGTCCACGATAGCACCGCCCACCGCATTGGCGTGACCGTCCAGATACTTGGTGGTGGAGTGGGTCACGATGTCAGCGCCCCACTCAAAGGGCCGGCAGTTAACAGGGGTGGGGAACGTGTTGTCGATGATCAGGGGCACGCCGTGGGCGTGGGCGGCGTTTGCAAACCGCTCAATGTCCAGCACGGACAGGGCGGGGTTGGCGATGGTCTCGCCAAACACAGCCTTGGTGTTGGGGCGGAAGGCAGCCTCCAGCTCGGCGTCGGTGCAGTCGGGCTCCACAAAGGTGAACTCGATGCCCATGCGCTTCATGGTCACGGCAAACAGGTTATAGGTGCCGCCATAGATGGCAGAGGAAGCCACAACGTGGTCGCCGCAGGAGGCGATGTTAAACACGGCGTAGAAGTTGGCCGCCTGACCGGAAGAGGTCAGCATGGCGGCGGTGCCACCCTCCAGGGCGCACAGCTTGGCGGCAACGTGGTCGTTGGTGGGGTTCTGCAGACGGGTGTAGAAATAGCCGCTGGCCTCCAGGTCGAACAGCTTGCCCATCTCCGCACTGCTCTCGTAGCGGAAGGTAGTGGACTGGATGATGGGAATGTTCCGGGGCTCGCCGTTTTCGGGGCGGTAGCCTGCGTGGAGGCAATCGGTTGCGATGCGATGCTTATTCATAGAAAAGACCTCTTTTCTTCAGAGTGCATTATAATGTATTAGAATATAGCCGTCGGGCGAATTTGTCAAGATAGGGCGCTGAAATTCCTTGCACCGGTCTCGCCGCCTTTTTCTTGCCCTCTTCCCAAAAAACTGGTATAATGTAAAGTCAGTAAACCGGCGGTTACCCGCCGGGCAAGGAGGTACAACCATGAAGCTCATGGTGCTGGACGGAAACTCCATCGTCAACCGAGCCTTTTACGGCGTCAGTCAGAACCTGACCACCCGGGACGGTCTGCCCACCAACGCCATCTTCGGGTTTTTGAATATCCTGAATAAGCTGCTGGACGAGGACAAGCCTGACGCCCTGTGCGTCACCTTTGACCGCAAGGCGCCCACCTTCCGCCACTTGGCCTACGATGGGTACAAGGCCCAGCGCAAGGGCATGCCGGAGGAGCTGGCCGCCCAGATGCCTGTGCTGAAAGATGTTCTCCACGCCATGAACATCCCCACCTATGAGCTGGACGGGTGGGAGGCAGATGACCTCATCGGCACCATTGCCGCCACGGATACCGCCGCCGGCTGGCGCACCACCGTAGTCACCGGCGACAAGGACTCCTTGCAGCTGATCACCGACTCCACCACCGTCAAGCTGGTGTCCTCCCGCATGGGCCGCACCGAGACCCGGGACATGACTCCCGACGCCTTTCGGGAACTGTACGGCTTTGACCCCATCCACATCATCGACCTGAAGGCGCTGATGGGCGACGCCTCCGACAATATCCCCGGCGTCAGGGGTGTGGGTGAAAAGACCGCCATGGCGCTCATTCAGCGTTATCATTCCATCGACGACCTGTATGCCGCCATGCCCACTCCGGAGATGGAGCCCGGTGTCCCCGCCAAACCCGGCGTGGTCAACAAGCTGGCGGAGGGTGCTGACATGGCCCGGCTTTCCTACGACCTTGCCACCATCCACACCGACGCCCCCATCGACTTCGATCCCGCCGCCAACCTGCGCCGCCCGGTGGACAACGACGCCCTTTACAATCTGTTCCTGCGTCTGGAATTTTCCAAACTCATCGACAAATACAAGCTCACCGCCCCCGGCGATGTCGACCCCGCCGCCGATGACGTGGAGCTGACCTGCACCTGTGAAGTGGTTTCCACCGACGACCGTGCCATGGAGCTGCTGGCGCAGTACGAACAAGCGGAGTTTGTCGCCTGCCTGCCTCTGCCTACGTTGGACGGTCTGTGTGTGGTGTGCGGCAATTGCGCCGCCGTCCTGCTGGCAAGCCGCCTGCCCCGCTACAACGAGTTCCTGCGGCGGTTCTTTTCCGCCGCTGTGACCAAGGTCGCCCACGATGTCAAGCCTATTCTCCGGCAACTGTTGGAGGAGGAGCTTTCCACCGATGGCTTCGTGTTCGACACCTGCGTGGCCGCCTATCTTCTGTCCCCCACTGACGGCAGCTACGATTTGGACAAGCTGGCCATGCACTACTGCAACCTGCAGCTGCCCGATGGGGACTTCCTGAACGAAGAGGTCTTCGGCCCCCTTTCCGACCCCACCGTCCCGGCGGAGCATTGGGCCACTCACACCGCCCTCATCGCCCACCTCTACCCCCTGCTGAAGGGCAGACTGGCCGATTTAGGTATGGACAAGCTGTACTACGATATCGAGTTGCCCCTGTGCGCCGTGCTGGCCGAGATGGAGCAAATTGGCTTCTTCATCGACCGCACCGCCCTGGCCGACTACGGCACGACCCTGGCACAGGGCATTGAACAGGCTCAGGCCGCCATTTACGAGCTTGCCGGCGGCGAATTCAATATCAACTCCACCCAGCAGCTGGGTGCGCTGCTCTTTGACAAGCTGGGCCTGCCCCCGGTGAAGAAGACCAAAACCGGCTACTCCACCAATGCGGAGGTGCTGGAAAAGCTGCGTGGTCAGCATCCCATCATTCAGCAGATTTTGGACTACCGCCAGCTGACCAAGCTGAAATCCACTTACGCCGACGGACTTGGTAAAGTAATTATGCCTGACGGAAGAATCCACACCAGCTTCCAAAACACCGTCACCGCCACAGGCCGTCTGTCCTCCACCGAACCCAACCTGCAGAACATCCCCGTCCGCACCCCGCTGGGTGCCAAACTGCGTGAGATGTTCGTGGCCGGGCCGGGCAAGGTTCTGGTGGATGCGGACTACTCCCAAATTGAACTGCGGCTGCTGGCCTGTATGGCAAACGACACTGCCATGATCGACGGATTCAATTCCGGCGACGATATTCACACCATCTCCGCCAGTCAGGTCTTTGGCGTGGCGCAGTCCGACGTCACACCCGATATGCGCCGCAGCGCCAAGGCGGTGAATTTCGGCATTGTGTACGGCATCTCCCCCTTCTCTCTGTCTCAGGACATCAAGGTGTCCGTGGCAGAGGCCAAGGCTTATATGGACCGCTATTTCGCCCACTATCCCGGGGTCAAAACCTATATGGCCGCTGTGGTGGAACAGGCCAAACACGAGGGTTGGGTTGCCACCCTCTTCGGCCGCCGCCGCTGGGTTCCGGAACTGAAATCTTCCAACTTCAATATGCGCTCCTTCGGCGAGCGTGTTGCCCTCAACGCCCCCATTCAGGGCACGGCCGCCGACATCATCAAGCTGGCCATGATTCGAGTCCGCAACCGCCTGCTTTCTGACGGGCTGAAGGGCCGGCTGGTTCTGCAGGTCCACGATGAGCTCATCGTGGAGTGTCCCGAACGCGAGGCGGAACAGGTCTGCGCTCTGCTGCAGCAGGAGATGGAACACGTAGTCAAGCTGGCCGTTCCCCTGCTGGCGGACACCCACTGCGGCAAAAGCTGGGCGGACGCCCACTAAAGGAGGTCGCTTGATGAAGAATCGATGGAATATCGCGCTGTTTGTAATCTGGCTGGTCAGCGCCGTCCTGTGCGCAGTCAACTGGCTGACGTTCCTTGACGTACCTTCTTTCCTCCTGCCCATCCTCCCCTCGTTCTGTTCCCAGTGGCTCCTGTGCCGCATCACCAAAAACGGCTGGCTGCGTGCCCTGCCCGTGCTGCCGGTATTGGCTCTGCTGGCCCTTGCCGGGTGGTACGCCATCTTTGGCTCCGGTTGGGATATGCTGGCCGCCCTGATTTTCGCCCTTGCGGCCATCGCCCCCGCTGTGGGTGCCGGCTTCGGCTGGCTGTTTTGGTGGGCGACCGACCTCAAAAAGAAGAACAATTCCACCGAGGAGTGCTGATATGTATTACGAAATCGTTCCCATGGACCGCAGCCACATCGAGCAGATTGCGGCGCTGGAAAAAAACTGCTTCTCCACCCCGTGGACGGAGAATATGCTCACCGACGCCCTGTTTGACCCCCAGGCCAGCTTCATCGTGGCCGAGGACGGCGAGGGCGGCGTGCTGGGCTATGCCGGTCTGCACGTGGTACTGGACGAAGGTTACATCGACAACGTGGCCGTGGAGGAAGCCGCCCGCCGCCACGGCGTGGCCTCCGCCCTGCTGGACGTGTTCTGCCGCTTCGGTCAGGCAAATCTGGCCTTTTTGACCTTGGAGGTGCGTGCTTCCAACGCCGCCGCCATCGCCCTGTACCAAAAGCACGGCTTTGCCCAGGTGGGTCTGCGCAAAAACTATTACCAGAATCCCCGTGAGGACGCCATCATTATGACCCGGGAGTTCACTGAAGATGGAACTGAAACTACTGAACAAGTGTGAAACAAAAGCGCTTTACAACAGCGAAATGAAGCGTGCCTTCCCGCCCAGCGAGCTGAAACCGCTGTCCGTCATTGAGGATATGCGTGAAAAGGGCCGGTACGAGCCCATGGGCCTGTACGAGGGAGACGACCTTCTGGGTTACGCCTTCATGTGGCTGGAGCCGGGCATTCCCTTCGCCCTGCTGGACTACCTCGGCGTGGTGGAGGGCAAGCGTGGCGGCGGTCTTGGCACGGCGTGCCTTGATTTGCTGGCTAAGCGTTACAGCGCCTATCGGGGTGTTTTTGGTGAGGCGGAGGGTGTCACCTCCCCCAACCCCAAAGAGGCCGCCCTTCAGCGCCGCCGGCTGGACTTCTATTACCGCAACGGGTTCCGTTACGGCGGCTATGACTGTGCCCTGTACGGCGTGCATTACGAAACCCTGATTCGTGGTGACGAGGATGTATCGACGGAAGAGCTTCTTGACGCCCACCGCACCATCTACGCCAACCATATGCCCAAAAAGGTGTACGACCGTTTTATCCAAATCCCCCTTGCCCCGGGCGAGCAACCCAACCCGCCTGAGGCGTGGAGAGAGGAGTAAATCCTATGAACATTTTAGCCATTGAGTCCTCCTGCGACGAAACGGCGGTGGCCATCGTCCGGGACGGGCGAACGGTACTGTGCGACTGCATCGCCTCTCAAGTTGAAATGCACGCCATTTACGGCGGCGTGGTACCGGAGATCGCCTCCCGCAAGCACGTGGAGGCCATCAGCGTACTGGCTGACCAGGCACTGGAACAGACGGGTCTGACCCGAAAGGATATTGACGCCGTGGCGGTGACCTACGCCCCCGGCCTCATCGGTGCGGTGCTGGTGGGAGTGAACTTTGCCAAGGCGGTGGCCTTTGCGCTGGGCGTGCCCCTTATCCCTGTCCACCACACCCGGGGCCACATCGCCGCCAACTACATCACCCACCCCCCCCTGAAGCCCCCCTCCGTCTGTCTGTGCGTGTCCGGCGGCAACACCATCATCGTGGACGTGAAGTCCTACACCGAGATGTCCGTGCTGGGCGGCACCCGGGACGATGCAGCGGGCGAATGCTTTGACAAAGTGGGCCGTGTGCTGAACATCGGCTACCCCGGCGGCGCCCCCATGGATCGGCTGGGCAAAAACGGCAACCCCACCCGGTATGAGTTCCCCCGTGCCCACGTCAACGGTGCGGAGCTGGATATGTCTTTTTCCGGCCTGAAAACCGCCGCTTTGAATCTGCTGCATAATGCCGAGCAGAAAGGCGAGGAGCTAAATCTGCCCGACTTCGCCGCCAGCTTTGGTCAGGCCATCAGCGACAGCCTTGTCCCCCGTGCTATGGCGGCGGTGGCCCAGACCGGCTACAACACCCTTGCCATCGCCGGCGGCGTGGCCGCTAACAGCCGCATCCGTGCCGATTTGGAGCGAGCCTGCGGCGAGGCAGGCGTAAAACTCTATATGCCTGAGCTGAAGCTGTGTGGCGACAACGGCGCTATGATCGGCTGTCAGGGTTATTACGAATATCTGGCCGGACATACCGCCGGGCAGGATCTGAACGCCTACGCCACACGGGATATTTCTCTGGGATAAATCGCAGATAAAAAGCACCCCTGACCGATGGTCAGGGGTGCTTTTTATCTGTAAGGTGTTTTTCCTTCTCAACCACTGTTATCTCTCACTTGCACGGTCCGTTCAGCTGCCAGAACGCCACGGCACTGGCCGCCGCGACGTTGAGGGAGTCCACCCCACGGGCCATCGGGATCCGCACGGTGTAGTCGCAGGCGGCGATGGTACGGGTGGCCAGTCCGTCTCCCTCGGTGCCCAGCACGATGGCCAGCTTTTCCTCGGCGGCCAGCCGTGGATCGTCTACGCTGACCGAGTCATCACTCAGGGCCATAGCCGCCGTTTTAAATCCCAACTTGTGCATCAGTTCCATACCCGGGCCGGGCCAATCGGACATCTCCTCACCCAGATACGCCCACGGCACCTGAAACACCGTCCCCATACTCACACGGGCGGAGCGGCGGTACAGGGGGTCACTGCAGCCGGGGGTCAGCAGCACGCCGTCCACACCAAGAGCGGCAGCGGAACGGAAGATGGCACCCACATTGGTGGGGTTCATGATGTCCTCCAAAATGGCGATCCGGCGGGCGTTTTTGCAGATTTCCTCCACGCCGGGCTGCTGAGGGCGAAGCATGGCACACAACACGCCACGGGTCAGGGCAAAACCGGTCAGCTGGGTCAGCACGTCAAATTCAGCGGTGAAAATGGGCACGCCGGGGCAGCGCTCCACCACGTCGGCGGCCTGCCCCTCAATGTGCCGTCGCTCCATCAGCATGGACACCGGCTTACAGCCCAAGTCCAGCGCACGATGGATGACCTTGGGACTTTCTGCGATGAACATAGCGTTGGACGGCTCCTGCCGGTTGAGCAGCTGTGCCTCGGTCAGCCGTGCAAATACGTCCAGCCGTGGGTCGTTAAAATCCGTAATTTCAATTACGTTTGGCATGGGTAATCAGTCCTTACAATCTTTCTTTGAAATGAGACACCGCCAATACCACCAATGCGATGGCGGACAGTCCCAAAAACAGCCACGAACCCCAGTTCATAATGGCAAACACACCATGCCCCACGGCCTGTAAGATGATTCCCGCCGTGTACAGCCCCCTGCGTTCCCCATTCAACCGCTTCAACCAAACCCGATGCAGGAATTTGGCGAACAGGAGTGCGGACAATCCGTTCAAACAAATGCAAACGATGGTAAATACCCCAGGGATATACATATCGTGGTTGAATGGGATGGTGCCCACGAACAGCACCAATCCTGCCACAAGACTGACCCAAAGCGGAGCCTTCTTCGGCAATTTCATTCTGTGCCCCTCTTTCTGTTGACTTTTCTTTTATTTTACCACATTTTCCCTCCCCTTTCAATCTGCGAAACGATGCACTTTTTATTTGCTACACAGATTAAAATATGATAGAATAGTGTGATAAAGTTTACTCCCCCGAAAGGCGGCGTTACTATGCACGAAAAGTTCATTCAACAGCTGACCACCCGCACAGCCGAGCGGCTTGCCGCACGGCGATTGCCCTTTGCCCCCACCAGGCAGGTAGCTGTGGCACTGTTGCACACCCCCTCCTGGACAAACGGTCTTTCCGCTCTGCTGCCGCTGAAGGGTCCGGTTTCCTGCTCCCAGGTGGTTCAGCTGTGCGCCGACATTCTGCCCAAGCTGTGCGCACAGCCGGAATGCGGCTGGCCCGGCTTCTGCTACAAGTTTGCCAAGAGCCTGATGTTCCCTGCCGGCAATTTCGCCCCCGATGCCGATCGGTATGCCGACGGTGCCCATCTGCTGCTGTGTGCCATGCAGGTACTGTTTGAGCACGAAAGCAGCCAGCTCCCCTTTGACCGCACCCGTCACTTCCGTTTCCTGAATGAGGAAACCTTCCGTACCTGTGACAACGGCCGTGAATACAACCGTTTCCTGGGCGCCCTGCGTCAGGAGTACGTCTACGAGCTTATGCGCCTGAGCGAGGAGCTGACCGAGTACGAGACCCTCAGCCACATCGCCGGTGTCCACTATATCGCCATGACCGCCGCCGAGGGTTTGCAACGTGCCGGCGTAAATATCGACCTCTCTTTGGTGTCCGCTGCAGCCGCCAGCCACGATTTGGGCAAATTTGGCTGCCGCCCCGGCGAACGGGTCCCCCACCTGCACTACTACTACACCGACCGGTGGTTGATGGCACACAATCTGGAGAGCGTCAGCCACATTGCCTCCAACCACTCCACGTGGGATCTGGAGTTGGAGTCTCTGTCCGCCGAATCCCTGTGTCTGATTTATGCCGATTTCCGTGCCCGACAGGCTGTGGATGAAAGCGGTCGTTTGGTCACTACTTTGATGCCGCTGGAGGACGCATTCCGTGCCGTGCTGACCAAGCTGGAAAACGTGGATGACGCCAAGCTGCGTCGCTACGAATTCGTGTATGGCAAGCTGGTGGATTTTGAAGACTATCTGCGCCGTCTGGGCGCCGACGTGGACCTGACCGGCACCCCCGGCACCCCCGCCCCCACCAAGGATCCCGCCGTCATGACGCCGGACGAGATGGTGGCCGCCATTACCACCATGACGGTGGACCACAACCTTGCCCTGATGCACGCCTTGAGCAGCGAGCGGCAGTTTGGCAACATTATCGAGGCTGCCCGCTCCGCCAAGGACTGGAAACAGCTGCGTGCTTATCTGGACGTATTCGAGGAGTATTTCACCTATCTATCCGCCCGACAGAAAGAGCAGGCCCTGGCCTTTCTCCACGAACTGCTGGTCCATCGAGAGGGTGATATCCGCCGTCAGGCCGGCGCTCTGATTGGCCGGATCATCGCCCGTTTCAACCTTGGCTACCGCAAGCAGCTTCCCGAGGATGTCCCCGCCGACCCCGCCGAGGAGCTGCCCTTCACCCTGTGGGATAAGTATCTGTCCAAGCTGATCTTCCCCGACCATAAAACCACCCAGCCCCAGCGGGCCCACATCGGCTACACGTTGAAGCTGGTGGTGGCCGCTCTGCTGGAGCATTGCCGCCCCGAAGACACGGACCGTTTTGTTGGCGCACTGCTGAAGTTCTATACCGACCCGGAGCATATGCAGCCCGATGCCGCCTTCACTCTGCTGGACGCCATCCACGATCTGCCCCCGACCCTGTATGACCAGCAGACCACAGACAGCTTGGTTGAGTTCGCCGCCCACTTCGCCCTGAAGGGTGAGCTGCGCCTGCGGGTAGCCGCACTGCGCTTCCTGCTGACCCTGAGCTCGGCGCTGCCCGATGCACTGCCTGCCAGTCGCCGCATTGCCGACATCGCACGCAGCGTAGATCCCGGCAATGACCCGCCCATGATGTTCCTGCAGTACAAGCTGCTGGAAACCTCCGGTGAAGACACCGCCCGTCACCACGCCCTGCTCCACGAGCGAGACATCACCGGTGAGGTATTCCTGAACAATCTGAAAACCGCCACCCCCTGGATCATCAAGTCGCTGAATATCGAGTTACTGGTGGATCAGGTGGAGCACGGTCGTCATGCCCAAATTCTGCACATTGCCACCCACCTGTCTAACCTGGTCAAGGTTTCCGAGCGGGTGGTGGTGCGCCACGCCGCCGGTCAGGCTTTGGTGCGCCTGATTCCCCTGCTCAGCCGAGAACAGCGCAACGAGGTGGTTGTGGAGTTGGGCAAGGGCCTTGAAATGGGCCAATATGAGATTTCCAAGTATATCCCCGACTACCTGGGCGTGGCCGCCCTGTTCCTGCACCCCACGGAGCTGGACGAGCAGATTACAGGCCTGAAAAAGCTGCTGGGTAGCCCTATGGACAGTGTCGTTTCCGTGGCGCTGTCCACGGTGGGCGTGCTGTTGCAGCACTACCCCGAGTACCCCGCCCGCTTCCCCGAGGACGATGCGGTCTACGAGGCCCGCCGGCAGGAGCTACTGAGCATGCTGCTGCAGGGTCTGGCCCACTACCGCCAAAGTGTGCGGCAGGAGGCCATGCTGGTCATTGGCAAGTACCTCTTCGAGGATGACCGCCTGTCCATGGATGAGAAAACCCACACCTTCTCCCTGATTTATCAAAAGCTGCTGTTCCTGCTACAGTCCGATCCCAACGAGGAGCGGCTTACCTTCTTCTACCGCGCCTCCGCCCTGTCCCACATCTATCGGTTCCTGTCTCACTACCGGCTTGACCACGGTCCTATGACCTTCTCCACGCCGGAGAAAGTCGCCTTCTTCCCCGGCACCTTTGACCCCTTCACCCTGTCCCACAAGGGCATCGTGCAGGCCATTCGGGACATGGGTTTTGAGGTGTTTCTGGCGGTGGACGAGTTCTCCTGGTCCAAAAAGGCACAGCCTCACCTCATCCGCCGTCAGGTGGTCAGTATGTCGGTGGCGGGCGACTTCCACGTCCACCTGTTCCCCGACCACATCCCGGTAAACCTTGCCAACCCCGCCGACCTGGATCGCCTGCAGCAGGTATTTGCCGGCCGCCAGGTTTACATCGTGGCCGGCGGCGATGTGGTGGCCAATGCCTCTGCCTACCGTGCCAACCCCGTCCCCGGCTCCATCCACCAGCGCAACCACATCATTTTCCGCCGTTCCGGCGAGAAACAGCCTGACCTTTCCTGCATCACCGGCGAGGTGTTACAGCTGCAGCTGCCTGCCCATTTGGAGGACATCAGTTCCTCCCGCATCCGGGAAAATGTGGACCTGAACCGGGATATTTCCACCTTCATCGACCCCGTCATTCAGGACTTCATCTATCAAAATGGCCTGTACCTGCGTGATGCACAAAACAAGGCCGTGCTGGGCCGTGGTGACTACCACTTCCAGTGGGCCGACCACCCCGACGACGCCCTGCTGGAGCAGGCCGTGTCCATTCACCCAGGCCTTGCCCCCCTGCGGCGTGCCATCGCCCGTGATCGTGACCGTATGCTTCTGCTGCGGGATATTGCCGCCCCCGACAAGCTGTTCGGCTGGGTCAGCTACCGAACTTTGTCCTGCGCCCAGCTGTACTCCGCTCTGAACGACCCGGAACTGGCCCAGCGTATCCGCCTGCAGTCTGCAGGTACTGTGCTGCTGATCACCGCCATCCACACCGCAGCCGACCGCCGTGCCGGCGATCCTGCTCAGCTGCTACTGAGTGAGCTGCTGGCCCGCTGTGTGGAGGTGGATTGCGCCTACGCCCTGTACCATCCCCACATTGGTCATTGCAACGAGGAAACTGACGACCTGCTGCGCCGTCAGGGTTTCCGCCCCGTAGAGGGCGCAGCCGACCTGTATCAGGTGGATATGCACGCCCCTGTTGTCCTCATTCAGAATCTGGAAACCACCATCCAGCACCCCCTGTCCCAAAACGCCAAGGTGCTGCGCACCTTGCGCCGCTGTCACGAGCGGCTGCAGCGGACCATGACGGAGCTGTACCCCGGCAGTCTGCTGCTGACTCTCTCCTCCGATGTGATCCACCACCGGTTGCTGGAAAAAATCACCGCCATCAACAACGTGCCCATCACTCCCACCGTTCCCCGTTCTTTGGGCGAGTATATGTGCGTCCCCTTCGGCAAGCTTTTGCGCAGCAAGGTGGTTCCCAACACGGTGACCAAAACGCTGCACACCGATAAGGTGTTCGCCCCCGACCTGCGTTCCAACACCATCGAGGCCTTCCCCAACTACGCCCCCATCCCCACCCAGATCCGCACCATCAAGTCCTTTGACCGGCCGGTCATTCTGGTGGACGACCTGATGCATCCCGGCACCCGAATCAAGGCGCTGGACCCCGTCCTGCAGCAGGAGGGCATCGACGTTAAAACTGTGTTGGTGGGCGTTCTGTCCGGCTATGGCCGTGACCTGATGCAGCTGCGTGGTCTGCCTGTAGACAGTGTGTATTTCGTTCCCCGGCTGCGCCAATGGTTCGTGGAATCCACGCTGTATCCCTTCATCGGCGGCGATACCATTCGTCGCCCCGCCGCTCCGGTTCCCGGTCTGCTGCCAGGCATCAACCACATTCTGCCCTACGCACAGCCCAGCTTCCACGCCGAATGTGGCAGCGAGGCCATCTTCAATCTGTCCCGCTGCTGCCTGGAAAATGCCCGTGCCGTCATGCAGGTGCTGGAGGCGGAGTACCGCAACCTCTATGCCCGCAATCTGACACTGGGACGCCTGCCGGAGGCCGTGGTGCTGCCCCTGTGCCCCGACAAGGGCAGTTGCATGTCCTACGACCCCAATCTGGCCGCAACGGTCTATCTGGAAAACGATCTGGAGCTGTTGCTGCGTGCCCACTCCTGACAGGAGGTGAACCCCTTGTATTACTACCGCCATCAGGGCGCAGTCCTTGCATCTGCCTCGCCGCTGGCCGGGTTTTCCCCTGCCCTCCCTCCTATGGAGGGCAGGCTGTTCGCCGCCGTTCACGGCGACCCTGTTCTGGGTCGGGGCAGGTTCCGGGTCACCCATCCGGGCCAGCTGACCGACCCTCACAGCCTGAACGTGCTGGAC
>JAZSAQ010000082.1:0-6263 GCA_045601985.1 Lawsonibacter sp.
TTCAAGACCGTGTGCGACCGTCTCGGCCCCTCCCACGACATCTCCTTCCGTAAGGTGGCTATCGAGGAAGGCCTTGCCGCCGGCAAGAGCCCCGAGCAGCTGCCCGATATGCGCTCCCTCAAGCCCCGTGTCGGTGCTTTCTTCTCCGTGGGCGGCGCTATGACCAAGAACTGGCTGGCCTTCATGCTGCCCACCATGTACTGCTTCTCCATGTCTCAGGGCATTGACATCGTGGATACCTTTGGGTACCACGGCGCCATGGCCTTCAACCATGTGGTGGGCAACCAGCCCATGATGGGCCGCTCCTGGGAGATGGGTAAGCATGTGGCCGAGGCCCTGGCCTGTGAGGACGAGGGCGAGCGCCGCCGCTGGCGGGGCGATCACGAGGGCGTGTGCCCTGTGTGCCACTGCGATATGCTGACCGTCTCCCAGGGCGGCGAAGTGGTCGAGTGCCCGGTCTGCGGCATCTACGGTACCGCTACCATTGAGGACGGCAAGCTCAAGGCGCATTTCTCGCAAGAGGAGCAGGCCCGCTCCCGTCTGTTCTATGCAGGCAAGCTGGAGCACTCCACCGAAATCAAGACCTGCGCGGCCCCTCCGGGACAGATCCCCAATCTGAAAGAGCTTCTGGAACCCTACCGCTGGGAATCGTGAACGTAATTCGTTTGCATATGTATATTCAAGTTTGGAGGTAAATTTGCAATGAAGAAACTGAAAATCGGTATTATCGGCTGTGGCGGTATCGCCAACAACAAGCATATGCCCGCCCTGACCAAGCTGTCTGACAAGTGTGAAATGGTAGCCTTCTGCGACGAGAAGGTCGAGCGCGCCCAGAAGGCCGCCGCCGATTTCGGCACGGCTGACGCCAAAGTCTATGCAGATTACAACGAACTGCTGGCCAACCCCGAGGTCGAGGTCGTCCACGTTCTGACCCCCAACGTCGCTCACCGTCCCATCACCGTCGCCGCCTTCGAGGCCGGCAAGCACGTCATGTGTGAAAAGCCCATGGCGCACACCAGCGAAGATGCCAAGGCCATGATCGAGGCATGGAAGAAGAGCGGCAAGAAGTTCACCATCGGTTATCAGAACCGTTTCCGCCCCGAGATCCAGATGTTGCACAAGTGCTGTGAGAACGATGAGCTGGGCGAGATCTACTTCGCCAAGGCGCACGCCATTCGCCGCCGCGCCGTCCCCACCTGGGGCGTGTTCCCCAACAAGGCGCTGCAGGGTGGCGGCCCCCTCATCGACATCGGCACCCACGCTCTGGATCTGACCCTGTGGATGATGGACAACTACAAGCCCGTTTCGGTCACCGGTCAGGTGTTCTACAAACTGGGTAATCTGCCCCAGGCCACCGAGGGCAATATGTTTGGCCCCTGGGATCCCGCAACCTACGAGGTGGAAGACTCCGCCTTCGGTATGATCAAGTTTGAAAACGGCGCCGCCATTCAGTTGGAGGCTTCCTGGGCCATCAACATGCAGACCTCCCGTGAGGCTTCCACCACTCTGTGCGGCACCAAGGCCGGCGCAGAGGTCTATTCCGGCATGAGCTTCCCCGAGAACAAGCTGATCATCAACCGCGGTCACAACGGTCTGCTGACCGACGAGGAAATCTGCGGCGCCGGCAACGTGGCCTACTTTGAAGGCGGTCTGGGTGAGGAACCCGGCCTGGCCGAGGCCCGCCAATGGCTGGATGCCATCGCCAACGACACCGAGCCGCTGGTCAAGCCTGAGCAGGCTTATAAGGTCACGCAGATCCTGGAGGCCATCTACACCTCTGCCGCCACCGGCAAGGAAGTCATTCTGGCTGATTGATTGCAGCGTACAGGGTCAGGCCGACCGACCTGACCCTGTCATGCCATAACTTTGAACAGGAGGAACCGAGCTGTGAGTAGAATCAAGACCTGTGTGAGCCTGTACAGCCTGCAGGACGAATATCTGAATCACCGTATGGATCTGGAAGCGTGCATGCACTACGTGAAGGAGTGCGGCGCCGAGGGCGTGGAGATCCTGCCCGACCAGATGATCAAGAACGCCCCGAACCCCTCGGAGGAGGATCTGGCCAAGTGGCACGGCTATTTGAAGGATACCGGTCTGACCCCCGTCATCGCCGATGTGTTCCTGAACACCAACCTCTACAAAAACCGCACCCTGACCCGCAAGGAGAGCATCGATCTGTTGATCCAGGAGATCCAGCTTGCCGACAAGATGGGCATTCGTATGATCCGTCTGGTGTCTATGGTGCCCTACTGGGTACTGGAACCTCTGCTGCCCTACTGCCAGCAGTATGACGTTACGCTGGCGCTGGAAGTTCACGCCGGCATGGCCTTTGACGAGCCTGCCACCCTCTCCTACATCGAAGAGATGAAGCGTTTGAACTCCAAGTACATCGGTCTGGTCATTGACACCGGCATCTTCTGCAAACGCTTCCCCCGCGTGGTGCGCAACTATGAGGTCTCTGTGGGCAGCAGTCCCATTATGTTCGACTTCATCGAGTCCACCTTCGCCGAAAACGGCGACTTCCATCAGTACATGAAAAAGGCAGGTTGGAAGTTCCCTGCCGAGATCGACGCGCAGCTCAACGACCATGACCGCATGATGGCTCCCATCATGGACGGCTACGAGAACTATCCCTACGAAGTGATGGACGACCTGCTGCCCTACATCAAGCACTTCCACTTCAAAATGTTTGAGATGACCGAGGAAGGCCCCGAGTATTCTATGGACTACAAGGGACTGCTCCAGTATCTTCACGATCACGATTGGGACGGCTACGTTTCCACCGAGTACGAAGGCAACCGCTTCACCCTGGCCGGTATGCCCATGCAGGAGAAAAAGCAGGTCGCCATGCAGCAGACCTACCTTCAGGCTTGTCTGAAGGAAATTCAGGGCTAAGGAGGGTGCACAGATGTTTGATAACAACGTATTTTGCAGCGGCACCTGCCGTAATGCTGTGGAAAACGGCGCTGTGATCGGCTACGAGCTGCAGACCAATATCACCTACTACCGCGGGATCCCCCTGTCCATGGTGGAGTTCATCAAGGTGGAGGCCGACGGTGTGGAGGCTCCCGTGGAAAATATCCGCATCTCGGTGGATCAGAATGACTGGTTTACGCTGAAGGAAGCCGAAACCGTCACCACCTATAAGTGGGAGTACGGCGAGCCGCTGTACGTTCGTGTGTTGGGCGAGGGTCTGAGCGCCGGCAGCCACACGGTCAAGCTGACCGTGGCCACCCGCACCGCCTATATCCCGGTTCCTCTGGTGGGTATCAAGGAACGGGAAGTCATCATTGCGTAAGGAGGGTAAACCATGAAGTTAGGACTTGTTTCCGCCATTCTGGACGGTTGGAATCTGGAAGAAATGCTGGCCGAGGCCAAACACGCCGGCTATTCCTGTGTGGAGGTCGCCTGCTGGCCCGCCGGCAAGGCCGAGCGCCGCTACGCCGGTGTCAGCCACATTGACGTGACCAACACTGACCCTGCCTATGTGGCCCAGGTCAAGGGCCTGTTTGAGAAGTATGATATGACCATCACCTCTCTGGCCTTCTATCCCAACGCACTGGACCCCGAGAAGGGCCCCGCCGCTGTGGAGCATCTGTATCACCTCATCGACATGAGCGCCCTGCTGGGCGTCAACATGATCACCACCTTCATCGGTCGTGACCAGACCAAGACGGTGGAGGAGAACCTCGCTCTGGCCAAGGCTGTGTGGACACCCATTTTGACCTTTGCAAAGGAAAAGGGCGTTAAGGTCGCCATCGAAAACTGCCCCATGCTGTTCGGCGCTGACCAGTGGCCCGGCGGGCAGAACATCTTCACCTCTCCCGCAAACTGGGAGAAAATCTTTGCCGCGCTGCCCTTTGACAATCTGGGCATCAACTCCGATCCCAGCCACTTCATCTGGCAGATGATCGACTACATCAAGCCCATCTACGAGTTCAAGGATAAAATTTTCCACGTCCACATCAAGGACATCAAGCTGTACCGCGACCGTCTGGATCGCGTGGGCGTTATGGGCTATCCGCTGGAATTTATGAGCCCCAAGCTGCCCGGTCTGGGCGACGTGGATTGGGGCAAGTATATCTCCGCCCTCACCGACATCGGCTACAACGGCCCTGTCTGCATCGAGGTGGAGGACAAGGCCTTTGAAAGCTGCAAGCAGCGCATTGTAGACTCCATCAAGCTCAGCGCCAAGTACATGGAGCAATTTGTGATCTGACCAAACGGTTCAGGGCGGCGCAAGCCGCCCTGAACTCAAACAGTGCCCTCATTTTGCGGGTGATGTCGTATTGTTTCAACGGCGCACCATGTGCTATAATCGTCACGATAAAACAGCAATTACAGATCGAAAGGTGAATTCCAACTATGAAACATGTTGCACTTTTGGGCTGCGGCGGCATGGGCAAGGGCCACGCCAATGCCATCGCCTCCGGCAGCGGCAATCCCATCTGGGCCGGTTATCCCGGCATCCCCGAGGGAAAGCTCCATGAGACCGACTCCGACGTGGATTCCGTCATGGACCTGGCCGGTGTGTATGATATTGACCCCGCTTGTATGGAGTGGGCTGCCAACCGCGGCTACAACCTGTATGACAGCTACGAGGCTATTCTGGCCGACCCCAATGTGGACATCGTCCTGATCGCTACCCCCAACCACCTCCACAAGGAGGAGGCCATTGCCGCCATGCGTGCCGGCAAGCACGTTTTGTGTGAAAAGCCCGTCATGATGAACGGCGACGAGCTGGAGGAGGTCATGGCCATAGCCAAAGAGACTGGCAAGATCTTCTACCCCCGTCAGAACCGCCGCTGGGACGAGGATTACCGCATTGTGAAGAAAATCTATGACGAGGAACTGGTGGGCAAGGTATTCAACATTGAATGCCGTGTTCAGGGTTCCCGTGGTATCCCCGGCGACTGGCGCGGCCAGAAGGAATTTGGCGGTGGTATGATGCTGGACTGGGGCGTACATCTTCTGGATCGCCTGCTGGCCATGGTGCCCGAGAAGGTCAAGCACGTGTTCTGCGACCTGACCTATGTGACCAATGACCAGGTGGACGACGGCTTCAAGATGCATCTGACCTTTGAAAGTGGCCTGACCGCCGTGCTGGAGGTGGGTACCTGTCACTTTGCCAACCTGCCCCTGTGGTATGTGGCCGGTACTGACGGCACCGCCGTTATCGACAACTGGGAGTGCGAAGGCAAACTGATTCGCCTGAACTCCTGGGAAGACAAGGACGCTACCCCCATTCTGGCCGGTGCAGGTCTGACCAAGACCATGGCTCCCCGCGGCGATGGCTCCACCCAGACCCTGCCTCTGCCCAAGGTGGACTTTGACAACAACGAGCTGTATATGAACCTGGCCGCCACCATCGACGGTACGGCAGAGCAGATCGTGACCAGCGAGCATGCCCTGCGGGTCATGCGCCTGATGGAGGCTGCCATCCGCTCCTCTGAGACGCACACCGTGGTCAACTTTGAGGAGTAATTCATGGAACAGTATGTTTTTGGCATTGACCTGGGCGGGACAACGGTAAAGCTGGGCCTGTTCCGCCTGGACGGCACCCTGCTGGACAAGTGGGAGATCCCCACCCGGACGGAAAATGGCGGCGAGCACATTCTGCCCGATATTGCTGCAGCCGTGAATGCCAAGCTGGCCGAGAAGGAGATTCCCGTGCAGGCCGTCAAGGGTGCCGGTCTGGGTGTTCCCGGCGCCGTACTGAAGGGCAGTTATGTAAAACCCTGCGTCAATCTGAACGGCTGGGGCGGCGATGTGGCCGATATGCTGTCCGACCTGTGCGGTTTCCCTGTAAAAGCGGTCAATGACGCCAATGCTGCAGCTCTGGGAGAGATGTGGCAGGGCGGCGGAAAGGGCTGCGAGAACGTGGTCTTTGTAACGCTGGGCACCGGCGTGGGCGGCGGCATCATTGTGGATGGCAAGCTGCTGACCGGCGTGCACGGAGCCGGCGGCGAGATCGGTCACCTCAAGGTGAATTCCGCCGAGAACGAGCCCTGCGGCTGTGGCAAGTACGGCTGCCTGGAGCAGTATGCCTCGGCCACGGGTATCGTCCGCGAGGCCAAGCGCAGATTAGCCGCGTGCGATACACCCTCCGCCTTGCGCGAAGTAGAAACCATCACCGCCAAGGCCGTGTTTGACTGCGCCAAGGCAGGAGATCCTCTTGCGCAGGAAGTCGTGGCGTTTTTTGGCCAAACGCTGGGGCGCGCGCTGTCCATCGTGTCCTGCGTGTGTGATCCCGAAGTATTCGT